>NZ_JALQDC010000028.1:0-370719 GCF_023631445.1 Caballeronia sp. GAWG1-5s-s
CGCTGACCCACTTCGCTATCACGTATCACGGCGCTCTACCACCTTACTCTGAGCGGCGTCGTTCGTGGATCGCTTACTCTTGAGCAGATCCAGTGCGACATCGACAATCATGTCTTCTTGACCGCCCACCATTTTGCGTCTGCCCAATTCGACGAGAATGTCGACGGTCTTCAGGCCGTACTTGTCGGCCGCGAGTTCGGCATGACGCAAGAAGCTGGAATAGACGCCGGCATAGCCGAGCGCAAGCGTTTCGCGATCCACACGTACCGGCCGATCCTGCAGCGGTCGGACGAGATCATCGGCAGCGTCCATGAGCCGGTATAGATCGCAGCCATGATTCCAACCCTGTCGCTCGGCCGCTGCAACAAAAACTTCTAGTGGGGCGTTGCCCGCGCCGGCGCCCATCCGGCCAGACTCGCATCGATGCGATCACACCCCTCTTCCACGGCAACCAGCGAATTCGCTACGCCGAGACTTAGATTGTGATGCGCATGCATCCCAGTTTGCGTACTGGCGTTGAGCACATCCTTGAATGCGCGAAACCGATCTCTGACATCGTTCATGCCTAGCGCACCCCCAGAATCGACGACGTACACGCACGTCGCGCCGAAACTTTCCATCAGCTTGGCCTGTTCGGCGAGCTTCTCGGGCGTCGTCATATGGCTCATCATGAGGAAGCCGACCGCGTCCATTCCAAGTTCGCGAGCAAACTCGAGGTGCTGGCGCGATACATCGGCTTCGGTGCAATGCGTCGCGACGCGTACCACGCGCGCACCTGCGTCGAAGGCATGGCGCAGATCGTGAGTGGTGCCGATGCCTGGGATCAGCAGTGTGGCGATTTTCGCAGTCTTGACGCTTTCGGCTGCGGCGGCAATCCACTCGACGTCGCTGTGGGCGCCGAATCCATAGTTGAAACTCGATCCTTCGATACCGTCACCGTGGGCAACCTCGATGCTGTCGACCCCGGCGTCGTCGAGCGCCGCAGCGATCGATTTGACGTGCGCAATGCTGTATTGATGACGGATTGCGTGGCTTCCATCGCGCAGGGTAACGTCGGAAATGTAGAGTGTTTTGCTAACAGAAGTCATTGCGTCGTCTCCTTGTAACCGCGCGCGATGCCAGCGGCGATCCGGCGCTCTGCCATCATGTCACCGCAGGCGAGTGCAGCCGACGTCATGATGTCGAGATTGCCTGCATACGAAGGCAAATAGTGCGCTGCGCCTTCCACCTCGAGAAACACCGATGTCTTGAGACCGTGCTTCAATCCAAGCCCCGGCACGTTGAGCGGCGTGTCCGGAGGGATTTCGTCGAACTGCACCGCCTGCTTGAGGCGGTATCCTGGAACGTACATCTGTACCTTTCGCACCATCTCAGCGATGCTTGCCTCAATGACTGCCTTATTGGCTTGTTCGGACAAGACGAAAACGGTGTCACGCATCATCAACGGCGGCTCTGCCGGATTCAGCACGATGATGGCTTTACCGCGTGCCGCACCTCCCAACGCTTCGATCGCAGCGCGTGTCGTTTCCGTGAATTCGTCGATATTAGCGCGCGTGCCTGGCCCTGCCGATCGGCTGGAGATGGATGCAACGATCTCCGCATAGTGGACCTTGGCAACACGCGAGACCGCAGCGACGATAGGAATAGTGGCCTGACCGCCGCATGTGACCATATTCATATTCGTCGCGTTCTCGTCTTCGAGATTGATCGCGGGAATCACATACGGGCCGATCGCGGCAGGAGTCAGGTCGATCACCTGGATACCATGAGCCTGCAATATGTTATTGTGGCGTCTGTGCGCCCCTGCTGACGTCGCATCGAATACGATGTCGATTTCCTTGAACACATCGAGTTTCAAGAGACCGTCGACGCCTTCCGCGGTCGTCGCTACATTCATACGTGCCGCACGAGCCAATCCTTCAGACCTCGGATCGACGCCGACCATAGCAGCCATCTGCAGGTGTCTGCTATTACGCATCACCTTTATCATTAGATCGGTTCCGATGTTGCCAGGCCCGATAATGGCGACTTTTACCTTGTCGTTCATGTGTGACTCCAAATGTGAATGGTCGCAAAAGCAACACAGGGCGTTACTTCAGTCTTTGACGTTGAAACTCGCGCATCCCAGTTGTTCCATGTCGACCGAAACATGTTGTCCGGGCCTGATCCATTCAGCCGGAGTCGCGCCGCCGGCCATCACAATCCACCCCGCTTGCAGCGGCTCTCCCGCTCGAGCGGAAACACGCGCCGCGGCTACCAGTGAACGGAGCGGATGACCAAGCAATGCAGCCGTTGATCCGACTTGTACGACGCGCCCATCGATGTTCAGGGTTAGACCAAGGTTCGAAAAATCGATGTGCGGGTCATGCCAGGCACCGATTACGAAGCCGCTAGACGACGCGTTGTCCGCTATTACTTCTGGCAGTGAGAACTTAAAGTCCTTGTATCGCGAGTCGATGATCTCAAGCGCGGGAGCGATAGCTTCGACTGCGGCCAACGCTTGTGGGCCAGTCACGTCGCCTTCAAGCGGTCGCTTCAAGATGAAAGCGATCTCCGGTTCAACGCGCGGATGCACAAAGCGCGAGAAGTCGATTGCCGTGCCCTCCTCAATTTGCATGTCGGCCGTCAAACGCCCCCAGATCACGTCCGACAAGCCCATCTGAGCCATCTTGGCGCGGCTGGTGAAGCCCATCTTCACACCTACGCGCCGCTGGCCTCGTTCGATGCGCCGTTGGATGGACGCGGCCTGAATGGCATACGCCGTATCAAGCGACAGACGCCCTTCAGGGTCGAACTGCGAAACTTCTGTCGCATTCACTGCCGCCTCATCGAGCAGCATTGCATATTCCAAAACATTGCTCATTGATGTGCCTTACTCACGTCGTGATCGAAAAGTGCGCGCACGGAACCGAGACCGTTTATCCGTGCCTCGAAGGCGTCGCCCGGGTTGACGCCGACCATAGGCCCTAATGCGCCTGATAGAACCAGGTCGCCCGCCTTCAAGGGCGTGCCACGCGCAGTCATCGTTCGGGCTAGCCAGACGACAGCATTGAGCGGGTTTCCCAGGCATGCCGCTCCGGCACCTACGGATACGAGACCGCCCTGCCGTTCCATCGACATCCCGCAAAGACGCAAGTCGAAACTCGATAGCTTGCGCGGCGCGCTGCCTAGCACGTACGCACCCGACGATGCGTTGTCAGCGATCGTATCGGTAATGCGGATATTCCAGTCGGCGATGCGACTACCGACGATTTCGAGTGCTGGCAATGCGTATTCGATCGCATTCAGAAGGTCGACGTGGCCCGGATTCGGCACTTCGAGATCTCGGCCCATGACGAAAGCGATCTCCGCCTCGATCTTCGGTTGGTGGAGAATCACTGCGGGAATGGGTTCTCCGTCGCCATAGCCCATGTGGTCGAACAACATGCCAAAGTCGGGCTGATCGACTCCGAGTTGCTTCTGCACAGTCAGCGAGGTCAAGCCAATCTTGCACCCTACGAGGCGGCGACCGTTGGCAAGATGATGATCAGTATTGATACGCTGGATCGCGTAAGCATCGTCGATGCTCATTTGTTCATAGGTCTCACGCAGTGGCGCGATACACTCACCTATCATTGCTGCATCGCGCAGCGCGGCCGCAGCCTGTTGAGTGTCCATAAGCTTCCTAATCTCTCCAAAGTCGACAACGAACGTCATTGCTGCGATGGGGACACGACCTAAAAGAACATGCTCTCAAGCGCCGCCCCGGGATCCTCGGCTCGAATCAGTGCTTCCCCAACGAGAAAATTGTTCACCCCGACTGAACGTAGCGTCTGCACATCGTCTCGGGATCGAATGCCGGACTCCGAGATGACGGTTCTGTCCTCGGGTATCAGGTGACGAAGTGCAATGGTTGTCGCAACGGACGTCTCGAACGTTGTGAGATCGCGGTTATTCACACCGATGAGAGGCGTCTTCAGCGCAAGCGCCGTTTCCAACTCCGCAGCGTCGTGCACCTCGACGATCACCGCCACCCCAAGGTCGGATGCAACGCTTTCGAGCTCCTTCATCGCGTGAACATCGAGCAGCGCTGCGATGAGGAGAATGCAATCGGCGCCCATAGCACGCGCCTCCCAGACCTGGTACGCGTCGACGATAAAGTCCTTCCTAAGCACGGGAAGGCGTGTGGCCGAACGCGCGGCACGAAGATCGGATGCGCTTCCGCCGAAGAACTCCCGATCCGTCAGTACCGAGAGGCATGCCGCCCCCGCCCGCTCGTATGAGCGCGCGATGCTGCCAGGATCGAAGTCCGGCCGCAGAACGCCTTGCGCCGGGCTGGCCTTTTTCACCTCGGCTATGACGCCAGGCAGCCCCGCGCTAGTCTTCGCGCGCAACGCACCGGCGAAATCTCTGACATCTCCGGTCGTCGCGATCTTCTGCAGTTCGGGAAGCGGCATGCGCTCGCCAGCCAGCCTGACCTCCTGAGTTTTGAGTTGAACAATTCTTTCTAGAATGGTGCTCATGCCGATATCCGAAGCCTTCGTCCTTCCAACATCACGTTATTGGTTTGTGCTACGTCCAACGCGTGCGACTCGTTAGTGGAACGGCAAGTCGGCGTCAGACCGCATCCGGCCTTTCAGAACTTGTGACGAATCCCGGCCACTACGGCCACTTGTTCCTTTGTACTCGATGGAGAGGACAAGAACAGGACGGCTGGTGCGTTCGATCCTGACGCACGAATATAGTTGGCGAACGCAAATACATCCGTTCTCTTGGAAAGGAAGTACTCCACACTCACCTGCCCCTGGTTCCAGTGCGGGTTGGACGATACGCCCCCGTAAGCGCCGTGGGTATAGAGATATGCAGCGGACAAAAAGAAGGCCGGCGTCACTCTGTACTGACCGACCACGCTGAGATTGTCGAGATGCAGACTTGTGTTGTCGAGATAGTTGTACCGGACATCAGAGACGATGCCTCCCAGGCTGAACTTCTCGAAGTTATACTCTGCCCCACCGGCGGCTACGCGCTGTTTGCGTACGCCGACCGAGTTGCTGAGAGGACTGGTATGGAACAGTTGAAAGGGCGCACCAGCATAATCGTCCGATACCGCACCGCTCGGATTCGCAGTTCCGGGGTGGTCGATTCTAAATAGACGAGCGAATATCGCTGACTGGTAAGGGCGTAATTGAGCCCGGCGCTGAATGCGCGGTTCTGCTGGAAACTGCCCGCCTTGTTGCTGAACGCATATAGCGCCTCGAACCCAAATCCGCCCCATACTGGGCTCGCATATTTGACCGAGTTGCTGTACCGAAAATTGCCTTCGATGTTGTCGTTGCTACCTACGCTGACACCGAGGCCCGGGCCCATCGCCTGTGGTTCGATACGGTCCAGGTAGTCCCATAGCATGTCGTACTGTCGACCGACAGTGAGCGTCCCGTAAGTCGAACTCGACAATCCGACAAACGCCTGCCGGCCGAACATTCGCCCGCCTTGCCCAAGCTTGCCGCTGTTACTATCGAAGCCGTTCTCGAGCGTTCCAACCGCGGATAAGCCGCCGCCCAGATCTTCGCCTATCTTGAATCCAACGCGATTATTCTGGTTGGCGCCGCTGATCATCGTCCAGTTGCTATGCCCGCCCTGGTTGCTGAAGTAACCGAGCCCGTTCGAGATGATCCCGTACAAGGTTACCGAGCTCTGAGCTAACGCGGTCGCAGACGCACAGAACGACACGACAAGCATACCTAACTTTAGCCTCATGACGACGCCTTTTGGGTTGGTGCTCTGCACTGGAGCAAGACTTCTTGCTGTTGGATTGAGCCGTGACAGTTCCGCTATTGCCGTTACGTACGGTCCACTGGTTTATCCCTCAGATCGGCTTTCCTGCGCTCGACTCCCAGTTCCTCATGAGCGCGTTGCTTGGCAGGGTCTCATCGATCATTTTCTTGGCGGTCTGAATTCCGGCGACCGGCAGCCCTGTGGGATCGAGAACGCCAATCTGTACCAGGACCGACGCCTGATCCCAGTAGATGTGCTCGTTATAGAGCTTGTCGCCTCGGAAGCAGATCACGGCGAGCATCGGAATCTCGATGTACTTGCCGGTCGGCGCTAGCCCGGGAAGCATCCAGTCAATCTCGCGATCGTGAGTGGCGCAGAAAATGAACTCATCGACGATGCGGTCCGCGCCGATGGTGCGCGAGACTGGAATGAAATGCGTGTCCGCCGGATTGGCGTGAACGAAGTGATACTTGTAGAACCGTTTCAGATCCTTGTAGCCTACTCCGCCCGTCATGGTCGGCACGTGATTGACATACGGCGCGGCCACCATGGTTGGCAAGATCGCATCGACATCGCGCGAATCGAACTCGTGGTAGCAGTGCAGTTCCCAGAGAGAATTCAGGTCATAGATGGGACCGAGCACTTTGCGCAACAGCGCGATAGTGCGCGAATAAGCCATCATCGCGGCCGGCTTGTCGAAGTGTTCACGTTGCGGAGTCGCAAAAGCGTGGTCACACCCTGGATACACGTACTGTTCGACTCCAGGTACCTTAAAGAGTGCCGACTGGATCGTCTCGCGTGTTGCCTCAGGACAAAGTGCGTCTTCCCCGGCGAAATGAAAAACCATCGGGCATCGGATCGACGAAACGTCTTCCAGATACGCATCGAGCCCCACACCGTAGTAACTCACGGCGCAGTCGAGATCGGTGCGGGCGGCAGCCAGCATCGCGAGTTTGCCGCCTAGACAATAGCCCACCGCGCCGACTTTTCCAACGTGTTGCTCGAGCGAACGGAGGCTCTTGATTGTCGACGAGATGTCCCTCATCGCGAGATCGACATCGAACTCGTTGTTATATCGCAGCGCCGTGGCGAAGTCCTCGCCGGTGTAGCCGAGATTGACGCCAGGCTTCATGCGCCAGAACAGATCAGGCACCAGCACGACGTAGCCTTCTTCGGCGAATCGATCCGCCATATCCATCATGTAGGCGTTGATGCCAAAAATCTCCTGCAACAGGATCAAGCCAGGTCCCGAACCTTGCCGGGGCCGCGCGAGATATGCACAGAAGGTTTGGCCGTTTCCAGCGTCAATGCCAATGTATTCACCGTTCATGATCTTCCTCGTTCGTTACTCAATACAACGTGATTGCGGCTCCCGAGAGTCCTCAGAGCGTCAAAAGGCGCGCGTGCAGGGCCTGACGATCCGCGGCCAGTCCACGAGCGATTTCCTGTGCCATCGTTCCCATGTAGACCTCGTCCGCGTCGCCTTCCAATGCTGCAAGCACGGCGTCGACTGCTTCTCCGACCGGGATTTTCGGGGGCGGGACGTTCCGGCTCATTTCCGTGTCGATCGGTCCGGGAAGGACAGAAATAACCCGCACGCGATGCGGCGCGAGTTCGGCTCGCGCGCCCTCCGTCATGCGAAGGGCCGCAGCCTTCGATGCACTTAGCGACGCCATTGAAGGCAGGGCGACGCGTGCGAGTATCGAGAGAACATTGATGATGGCGCCGCCGTCCGATTTGAGCGCGGGCGAAAATGCGCGCATCATGTTCAACGTCCCGAAGTAATTCACTTCCATCTCGGCGCGTGCCGCTTCTGCGTCATCGGCCTCTAATACCCGCTGGGTTCGGTTCAGCCCTGCGTTGTTGATGAGTAGCGTGGTGTCTTTGGCGTTCGACGCCGCCCTCGCCACCTGTCCGATGTTCGTGATGTCTACTTCAACCGGTACGACGCGCGGATCGCCATCAGCAACGCCTCCCATCTCCTTGACGCCCGCATAGACCTTGCTCGCGCCTCGCTTCAGCAACGCTTCGACCAGTCCCGCACCGAGCCCACGGTCGGCGCCTGTCACGAATGCCACGCAGCCTTCAATTTGCATCACAACCTCCTGAACCGGACGGACGCGCCAGATTGAAAAAACGTTGGGAATTGACGCCGAGAATCTTCTCCTTCGCTGCGTCGCTTAGTTGCGGGTGATTCGAGACCAGGTCGCCAACCCTCTTTTCGCCGAGCGGAAACGGATAGTCGGAGCCGAGCAACACACGGTCTTCGCCCATCGTCTCGACGAGTAAGCGCAGTGCGCCATCGCTGAAGACCGCACTATCGACATAGAATCGATCGACGTACGAAGCTGGTGGATTCGGGCAATTCTCTCGAACGATGTCTCGTTGCTCCCACGCGTTCTGCACGCGCCCCAACAAGAACGCGAAACTGCCGCCGCCGTGGGCGAAGCAAAGCTTGAGCGTTTTGGGGATGCGTTCGAACGCGCCCGAGAGAATCAGCGACACTATGCTTAACTGAGTTTCAGCCGGCATGGCGACGAGCCAGGGCAACATCCACTTCTTCATGCGCCCGTCCGTCATCATGTCCCAGGGATGCACCAGCACCGGTATATCGTCGTTAGCGCAATGCGTGAGGAACGTCACCAGGTGCTCGTCGTCGAGATCGCGCGGGCCGAGGTGATTGCCGATCTGCACGCCCCGATGACCGGCACGGTGTGCGCGCGTAGCTTCGCGGCATGCGAGTTCCACGTCCTGCAGCGGCACTTGAGCCAGCGGCATCAGGCGCTGCGGCGCGTGCGAGCAAAAATCCAGCGCGCGATCGTTCATTCGCATGGCCCATTCATGCGCCGCTACCGCGTCGTATCGATACCCGAACATCACGGGTGTCGCGCACATGAGCTGAATGTCCACGCCGCATCTGTCCATTTCGGCAATCCGCGTGGCGGGGTCCCACAAAGCGCGATAGACGGGTCGAAAGTCACGCTCGCCTGTCATGATCATCCCGGTTTCCCCGTCGGCCCCGATCCTGAGCCATGGTGCATGGTGTGGGTCAAGCGCCCTTGCTTCGTTTTGCGAAATGCGCGGAAAGAAGTGGGAATGCATGTCAATTCGAACTGTCATGTTGATTCGCTTTCGGCAGGTTCGGTTAATCGGTTCGGCCTTGCTTGCCCGGATGAACGACGCCGCAACGTGGACAGCGACGCTTGTCTTCCGATGCGTAAAAAGCGTCGAAGAGCGGCGGCAGGTCGTTGACAATGTTCTTGAGTTGCAGCTCGACGCGATGAACGCGCTCTCCGCATGCATCGCAATACCACTCGAACCCGTCCAGTGTGCCTTCCGGGCGTTGACGCTCTATCACAAGGCACGCGCTACCCGGCTCCGGTCGCTGCGGTGAATGGCGTACGTGCGGCGGTAACAAGAACACATCGCCCTCATTCAGCTCAACGCGCTCGCGTTTGCCGTCGATCCACAAATTGAGGTATGCGTTGCCGCGCAGCTGATAGAAGAACTCTTCGAGTGGATCGTCGTGGTAATCGGTTCGATAGTTCGGCCCGCCCACCACCGTGACGATAAAGTCACTGTCTTGCCATACCTGCTGGTTGCCCACCGGCGGCTTCAGAAGGTGCGCGTGCTCGTCGATCCAACGTTCGAAATTGAACGGCTTTCCGTAACTCAGCATGCTTGTCTCACTCAAAGGAATCGATATGTCATGCGTGCGGTTTGTTTTTCAACGTACCGGCAAATAAGCGACGGCCTTCATCTCGACAAGCAGATGTGGATGCGGCAACTGGTGAACGGCGACAGTCGTTCGGGCTGGACCTGTCTCGTCGAAATATTCCGCATACACCTCGTTGTAGCCACGAAAATCGCTCATGTTCACGAGGAAGGCAGATATTTCGACGAGGTTCGAAAGGTCCGCGCCCACGCTCTTGAGTATGTCGCGCATGTTTTCGATCACCGCGCGCGTCTGTCGACGGATATCGAGCGCGGCAGTGCCGAATTCATCAGCGAATGCGCCATCGATCGTGTTGTCCGGACGTCGAGAACTGGTCCCCGATACGAACAGGAAGTCACCGGCTCGCGTGATGTGCGGAAAGCGCCCCCGCGGCGTCGCCTTGCCCGGCACTACGCGCCCCTCAATGGTCTGATTCATGCGATCCTCACGCAGACGTTCGTCAATTCGGAATAAAAGTCGAGCGAATGGCGGCCGCCCTCACGTCCGAGCCCCGACAGCTTGGCGCCGCCGAACGGCGTGCGCAGGTCGCGCACGAACCAGGCATTGACCCATACGATCCCCGTCTCGATCTGCTTTGCGACCCGATGTCCACGCGCAAGCTGTGTCGTCCAGATGCTTGCGGCAAGGCCATACGCGCTGTCATTGACGCGTTTCACAACCTCGTCTTCGCTATCGAACGGCGCGATGTGGCAGACGGGTCCGAACACCTCTTCTCGTACGCATCGCGCGGAATCGGGCAAGCCCGTCCAGATAGTCGGCATCACGAAGGCACCTTCGTCCCGCGCGTCGCCAAAACTCGGTGCAGCGCCGCCGGTCACGACAGTCGCTCCTTCTTCGACGGCAAGGCGGAAATACGAGAGCACCTTGTCGCGATGGCCGCGCGAAATGAGCGGTCCCATCGTGGTAGCAGGATCGTCCGGCGCACCGACGCGCAGTGCTTCCGCCTGTTCCTTGAGCGCCGCGACGAAGCGCTCGAAGATTGGCCGCTCCACATACACCCGCTCGCTACAGAGGCAAACCTGGCCCGCATTCGTGAAGCTGGATTTGAGAACACCCGCGACCGCCGCATCGAAGTCCGCGTCCGCGAATACGACGGCCGCGTTCTTGCCGCCCAGTTCGAACGACACTTCCTTCACGCCGTCCGCAACGGCCTTCAAATCGCGCTGCCGGTGCGCGACTCGCCTGTGAAGGTAATTGCACTGATATCGCGATGACGCGTCAGGAATTCGCCAGCCGCGTTCTGACCGTGCCCATGAATGAGATTGAAGACGCCGGGCGGCAAGCCGACATCGTGCATGATCTCGGCGAGCAACGTTGCAGAGCTTGGCGTCTCCTCGGAAGGCTTGGCAACGACGCAGTTGCCCATGGCCAGCGCCGGCGCCACCTTCCAGGTGAACAACAAGAGAGGCAGATTCCACGGCGATATGATGCCGATCACGCCGAGTGGCTTGCGCGTTACATAGTTGATCAACTCACTGCCGTCCGCCGCGTGCGTCTCGAAGAATTCACCGCCTGCAGTGCGGATAAGATCCGCAAAGGTCCGGAAATTGGCAATGCCGCGTGCGATGTCGAGGGTGCGAGCCTGCGCGACGGGTCGACCGGTATCGGCGACTTCGGCGGCCACGAACTCATCGAAGCGGGCTTCGATGCCGTCTGCGATCTTATGCAGCCATGCGGCCCGTTGGGCAGGCGTGGTGTCCCGCCAGCCAGCCTTCTGAGCCGCGTGAGCCGCACATACGGCGCTATCGACCAGCGCGGCGTCTGCTTCGCAAACATCGGCTAGCTTGCGACCATCGACCGGACTCAGGTTCGGAAAGGTCGTGCCGTTCGCGACGAACTCACCGTTGATGTAATGGCGCAACAGTTGCCGGTCGCGCGACGTTGAAGCCAATTGAGATGTCACACCCTTCTCCTGCTCGATTGAATTTGCCTTTCCGTGCACTTCTTCGAAGCTGCATGGACCCTGACCCCTACCACGCTCTGCCCGCGTCGTTCCACGAACGATTGCCGCGTCGGTCAGGCGATCGGCAAGGCAAGAACGCGGTTCTGTTCGTCGATTGCAAGCCTGACGGTCTCGCCAGCGCGCACGACGCCCTTGAGTCGCGCGATGACGATCGGACCTGCATCCGTAGTCACGCTCGCAATAACTACGTCCCCGCCATCTTGTGCACCGACGCGACGGCGCACGGTTGTCAATTCGTCGACACTGCCGCGTTCGGCCACTCGCTCGCGCCACTCGGCGCCACCGCATTCAAAGCAGAGATAGCGCGCAGGGAACACGGTTGAACCGCACTGTTCGCATTGGAAGACTTTGAGTGTCATTGCACACCTCGCTCGACCGCTTCGAGCACCACGGCATTCGCGCACATGCCATAGCGATACTCGACCATTCCATAGCCACTCACGACCGCTAGTCGCGCATTCGGCACCTGCCTCTCGCCCGCACGCCCGCGCAACTGGGTCAGCGCCTCCACGAGACCATGCATGCCGCCTGCGGCGCCTGCTTGTCCCGCGGACAGCTGACCACCCGATGTATTCACTGGCAGATCACGCGATTCGATGCGCGCGATCATCGCGCGAAGATCGCCGTCGGGCGCGAAGCCGAGATCGGCCAGTTGTGCAATCGCCATTACGGGGTAGTCGTCGTAGGCCGAGACCATGTCGATGTCGTCCGGCGTGACACTCGCCTGCCGCCATAAATCGCCGGCGATCGAGGCCAATGCAGTCTGTGTGCCGTCCCCTGTTTGATGATCGCTGTTGTAACGGCATTGCAGCGCGCGCACACGAACGTTTCGGGCGCGACGCACGAGATCGGCGCGGGCGATGATCACTGCGTTCGCCCCGCTGACCACGGGTACGCAATCGAATCGGCCCAACGGATCGGCGATCATTGGTGCTTCTAAATACTCGTCGATTGTCAGCGGCGTTCTGTAGACTGCGCTCGGGTTCATTCCCGCCCACGCGCGTTGCGCCACGCAAAGCGCTCCGTAGTCGCGGCGGGTGAGGTTGTAATGCTTCGCGTGACGCTGCGTGAGCATCGCGAACAGTCCGTTCGGCCCGCCGAACTCCAGCGGCCGCAACCAGTTGCGCGTCGTCACGTTGTAGTGGTCGACCAGGCGTTTGAAGTCAGCCGGCTCGAACCGATCGCCGGACACGAGCGCAATGACGTTCGCATCGCCATGCTGGATTGCGCGTATCGCGTGTTGCAGCATGTTGATGGCGCTTGCTCCACCGTGACAATCGTCCATGCACCAGCGTGGACTGAGCCCCAGCCGCCAGGCTAGATCGATGGCATGGTCGGGAGCCAGCGTAAAAGACGCTACGCCGAGCCCATCGACGTCCTTTGCCGAGAATCCCGATTCGTCGAGGGCGGCGGCGAACGCGCGGGCCAGCAAGTCGCCTGTGGACTCCGACGTCGCCTGTCGCCGGTACGGCACTTCCACGCCGGCTGTCAGCAATGCTTCGTCGCGTGTATCGAGTGTCATCTTTAATTTCCTTGGGCCTGACGATCAATGCTCGCGACGGGCAACCGTCTCGTGTGTGAAGAGCAGTGAGATCACGGTGATCATGCCGAGCCCAGCCATGAGCAAGGCAACCGGCCATGCTGCGTGATAGTGAGCGAGCAGTGCCGTCGCCAGCATCGGTGACAAGCCGCCGGCAAAGACCGCGGAGACCTCGTGTCCGAGGGCCATGCCCGAGTAACGGACCTCCGTGCTGAATAGTTCGCCCATCAGCGCGGGTTGCGTGCCGAGCATGGCGCCGTGGCAGACAGCATTGCCCAGCAAGAATGCGAGCCAAATGAGTGCCGGAATCTTGGTATCGAGAAGCCAGAAAAACGGAAGCGCAACGATGACGACGCCCACCGCGCCCATCATGTACACGGGCTTGCGACCTATACGGTCTGACAGCCGGCCCCACAGGATCAGCGTGACCAGTTCCACAGCCATCGACACGATCACACCGGCCAGCATGATCTGATTGGGCACGCCGATGAATTTGCCGTACACGAGAGAAAAGGCGATGACAATGTACGACGTGCCGTTCTCCGCAACGCGCAGCCCCATCGCCATCAGGATTCGCTTCGGGAATCTGCGAATCACGTCGAGAACCGGCATGCGCGCTTTTCTTCCGGCAGCCTCGGCCTTGGCGAACTCTGTGCTTTCGGGCAGTCTCGACCGAACGTAGACGCCTACACCGAAGATGGCGATCGAAAGCAGGAAAGGAATGCGCCAGCCCCACGTCAGGAGCGCTTCTTTGGGCAGCATCTGGACGAGGAAGAACACACTAGCAGACAGCACGAAGCCGCCGCCGACGCCGATCTGGCTCATCGATGCATAGAAGCCGCGCTTTTCCGGCGGTGCCGATTCGCTGATCATCAGTACGGCCCCGCCCCATTCGCCACCGGCCGCAATGCCTTGCACGATTCGCAGAAGCATCAGCAACGCTGGCGCCCACAGTCCGACTTGCGAGTAAGTCGGCAAGAAGCCAATCAGAAACGTCGCGCCGCCCATCATCGATAACGTCCACACCAGAGCGCTCTTGCGGCCATAGCGATCGCCGATGTGGCCAAAGATGGCGCCACCGAATGGACGCGCGGCAAAGCCGACGGCAAAGCCCGCGAATGCCGCAAGCGTACCGATAAGCGGGTCGCCTCCTTTCGGGAAGAACAGATCACCGAATACGAGCGCAGCCGCAGTGCTGTACAGGAAGAAGTCGTACCATTCCAGCGCGTTGCCCGCGACGGACGCGAATACGATGCGCCTCAGGGAACGTTCATCGACGAGGGCGGCCAGAGGCTGGGTTGCCTCCTGGGGCGGCGTGATTGCTGCAGGAAACGTTCGCGTGCTGGTCATCAGAGTCTCCATGTGTACATCCGTCGGATGTACTCGATGTTGCTTTCTCGCTTGGCATGCGTTGCGCAGGTCGTCCCGTTCCGGAGCTTCTCGAAGGCCTCCGTGAACAGTCCGCAGTCACTTCATCGACGTTTGAGCCGATATCCGGAAGTTTCGAGATCCCATGTCGTCGCCGTGACGCCGGTCTCGCGCAATTTGAACTTCTGGATCTTGCCGTTCTCCGTCTTCGGCAGTTCTTGTTCGAAGTCGAGATAACGGGGTACGGCGAAGTAAGGCAGTCGCGGTTCGCAATAGCGGACCAGATCGAGCGGTTCTAACGCCTCGCCATCGCGCAGGCCGATTACGGCCATCACTTCGTCTTCGGCGAGCGTCGACTTGACGGCGAAGACCGCAGCGGTCTCGACCGAAGGGTGGCTCAACAACACTTGTTCGACTTCGTACGAAGAGATGTTTTCGCCGCGCCGGCGAATGGCGTCCTTCTGGCGATCAACGAATCGGTAATAGCCATCGGATTCCCTGATCACACGGTCGCCCGAGTGGAACCATAGATTGCGCCACGCCTTGACCGTCTCGCCCGCCATGCCCAGGTAGCCGCTCGCGAAGGAGAACGGCTCATCGGCACGCAGGATCAGTTCGCCAGGCTCGCCGTCCGCCACCGGTTGGTCATGTTCATCTACGACTCGTGCATCGAAGCCCCGATTCAGCTTGCCCATGTATCCAGGGCGGTGAGCGCTGACGTCGCCGCCCATCACTGAGTTGGTTTCCGTCGAGCCGTATCCGTCGATCAATGCGATGCCGCAGCGGTCGGTGAACTCTTTCTGGAAATGCCCCGGCACGCCCGGCGCAAGCGCGACGCGCACTTTATGGCGTCGCTCGTTGGCCGTTACTGGCCGCCCTAACAAGATCGGCACCATTGCACCGAGAACGTAGGTAACGGTCGCTTGCGTGTTCACCAGCGCGTCGAAAAAGCCGCTCGCCGAGAAACGCCGGCCAACAATGAGATGTGCATCGTTCACCAACGCCTGAAAGAAGCTGTTCAGCGCGTTGGTATGAAAGAGCGGCAAGCAGGTGTACAGCACGTCGCCCGCGACCACGCCAAGACCACCGCCTGTGTTACGTCCCCACCAGTAGAACTGGGCGTGTGGGCAGATAACGCCTTTGGATAAACCCGAGGTGCCAGACGTGTAAAGCACCGCAAACGGATCTCCGTCTCCGATTTCGCCCGCTGCGATAGGTTCCGCCGCCGGTGGAAGCGCAATCGTCTCGTACGCAGGGGAATGAGAGTCTGCCGTAGGTTCGTCGATGATCCAGATGCGCTGCAGCGGAAGGTCGTTCGCGGAGAGCGCATGAACAACATCGACGAGATGCGCTTCGGCGACGAGCAAGCGCGCGCCGCTGTTACGAAGGATATGTTCGAGCTGCGGGCCGCGCGAGGCCGTGTTGATCGGAACGACGACAGCTCCAAGCCATCCGCAGCCTAGGACCATCTCCATGAACTCCATCCGGTTCCCGCAGAGCAGCGCGACGTGATCGCCCCGCTTCACGCCATGCGCGGCCAGTGAACCGGCGCGGCGCGATGCGATCTCGAGGGCATCGGCACCGCTCCATACCGTCGATCCATCAGAAAAGAGAGGTTGGTTACCGCTTCGCGCCGCGCGCGCTGCAAGCAAGGCCGGCAACGTGCGTGATGAAAAGAGCCTCGGCTGCTCTGCGCGCTGTTCGACGACTGTTTCTGTCAATTCCATGAGCTTGGGACCTCTTTCAATGTTGGATCCCACTCTAGAATCCGATAGCATATCGGTCAAATCAATCAATTTTTTACCCCACATCGACATGGTCAATTTCCATCAGGTCGATTTGAACTTGCTACGCGTCTTCCAGGCGATCCTCGAAGAGCGCAGTCTCACGCGTGCTGGGCAAAGACTCGAGTTGTCGCAGCCAACGATCAGCTATTCGCTGGGGCGCCTGCGGTCGTTGTTCGATGATCCGCTGTTTGTGCGCACGCCGGACGGCATGCTTCCGACCCCTACTGCTGAGAGACTGGCGGTGCCTCTTGGCAGCGCCATTGCCTCCATTCGCGAAGCGCTGCGCGAAAGCGAACAATTCGATCCTTCGACGACCACGCGTGAATTTCGCTTGTCGATGTCTGATATCGGTGAACATGTCTTTCTGCCGCCTATCTGCGAAAGACTTCAGCGCGTAGCACCTCACGTCCGTCTGTCGACCGAGCAGATACCGGTGCGCGACGTAGAGGAAAAAATGCGACTCGGCCAGATCGATCTCGCCATAGGTAATCTTCCGTCGCTGATGCCGGTCACGAACCACGCGCTGCTGTTCCGCGATCAGTTCGTCTGCATGACGCGCAAGCGCCCTGGGTTGCCAGTTCGAACGCTATCGAGACAAAAATTTCTGGAGTTCTTACATGTCACCGTGACGACGAGTGACAGTAGCCATCTGACGATCGACGAGGTCTTGCGCAGTCAAGGTCTACATCGGCGGATTGCATTGCGCGTGCCGCATTTCACGGTAGTTCCGCACATTTTGCAGCGCACGAACTGGATGGTGACGCTTCACCGTGGAGCCGCCCAAATGTTCAATGAGACCGGCCACTTCATGATCTATCCAATGCCGGCGGAAATCCCTGACATCGAATCCACCGTCCATTGGCATCGCAACTTCGACAATGACGAAGGGATCCGTTGGTTCCGCGAATTGGTCATCGATACGCTGCATCGCGACTAAGCGCGCGCTCACTCATTCCTCTCGTGCTTTAGCTTCAACTTTGCTCGGTGAACCGCCGAACAGTCGCGGCGTTCAGCCCGATTGCGCTCAGCAACCGAACGCAGCGGCTTCCGAGCGCAACCCCAATAGCGTGCTTGAAGCCGCCATTGGCGAATGGGAGAACGCGTAGGGCAATGGCGGAAGTGCGTCGGCAAGCCGCGCAAGCGTGGTATCCGAACATTAAGCCCTTCGTTCGGCCGAGCCTCTTTCGCGCGAGCGAGTCGTCACTCAAGATAGAGCCGCTCTGGAGCGCAATCAGGGAACCCTCAGCCGCAAGGGCTGCGCTCAATAACGCCGCTCGGTTCTAGCAGCGCTAGGTTCAAGTCCGGTTGAAGCGATCTCGACAATGCCGCACAGGGGCGCCGCGGCTTATGCGTGTGTTGCGCCCGCAACCGCGAACAGCCGTAAGAAGTCACGAAGGCAAGTCTCATACGTGCGTATTCACGGCAGTACGGCAAATGAAGCGCCACTCACTGCGTGTCCGCTCGTGCCTTACGGCCAAGAAGCGAAAAAACGGGCAAAAAGCGCGATGAAACCCACGACAAATCACGGGTTAGTACCTACGACACCGAAAGCTTATGCATCAGATTCATAGCGGGTATTTTTGTCCCGAATTTGACCGAGCCCTGTCCTGGCTCATATCGTGGGCCCATCGCATCGGTACGACCCGCGCCGCTTCTTGAGCCTCAGGGAAGCGGGAACTATCACCTCATGTTTCCCTCCACCATGAACCCTGAAGCTCTGAATCCTGATCTAGGTACGCTCGTTCAAACTCGATCCGCCCGTCCTGCGAGCAACGTGCGCCGTGCCGTCACTACGGCAGTACTCGGCCAAATTCTCGAGTGGTATGACTTCTTCTTGTACGGCACCGCCGCCGCACTTGTCTTCGGCAAGCTGTTCTTTCCGGTTGGCACCGACCCATTGACGGGCACCATCGCTGCATTCGGTGGCTTCACGGTTGGTTTTATCGCTCGACCTATAGGCGGAATGTTATGCGGACATATCGGTGACCGATACGGTCGCAAAGTCGTGATGATGCTTACATTGCTCACGATGGGCACCGCAACCGCTTTGATGGGCGTCTTGCCAACGTATCAGCAAGTCGGCATTGCGGCGCCAATCATGCTGGTCCTTTTGCGTACTCTTCAGGGACTCGCGGCCGGAGGCGAATGGAGCGGCAGCATCTTATTGATTCACGAGAACGCGCCGCAATCGAAGCGCGGCGCGCTCTCGGCATGGAGCCCCTGCGGCGCGGCACTGGGCTTCGTTCTGTCCACCGCTGCGTTCCTGCTCGTGCAGAACTTGCCGGCGGGCGACTTCCAGAGCTGGGGATGGCGCCTTCCGTTTCTCGCTAGCGTCGCACTCGTTGTCCTTGGCCTGTGGATGCGCCGCTCGGTCGGCGAAAGCGCCGCATTCGCCGAAGCAAAAGCCACGCGCCACGAAAGCCGGATGCCTGTCATCGAGGTGCTGCGCCAATGTCCGCGCGAAGTGCTCACCGTCTTTGGCCTGCGCTTCGGCGAGGGCGCGGCGTCCTACCTCTTCTTCGCGTTTTCGATCGCATACGGGCAGTTTCTCGGCATCAAGTCGAGCTGGATCCTGAGCGGCCTGTGCATTTCGATGCTGCTGATGGTCCCCGTTTCGCTATTCTTTGGCTGGGCGACCGACAAAGTTGGGCGCAAGCCGGTTTATCTCGCGGGGGCGGTCGCCATCGTGCTTGTCGGATGGCCCTACTTCGCCCTGCTCGGCACAGGCGAGTACTGGAAGGTGGTTGCGGCGCTCGTCCTTGCCAACAGCATCACGCTGGGCATTCTTCAGGGCGCTCAACCCGCGTTCATCAGCGAAATGTTGCCAGTGCGTTTGCGTTTCTCTGGACTTGGCATCGGCCGGGAAGTGTCTTCCGTACTAGGTGGTGGCCTTTCTCCAATGATCGCCACCATGCTGCTCGCCCACTATCGCAGCGCCGTGCCGGTCGCCATCTATCTGGGCGCACTGGGGCTCATTACGGTCGTCGCTACGTTGCTCGCACGGGAGACGTTTCCCAAAGCGATGCGCGTCGCTGCACGTCGGCAGCCCGAATGACATCCGCATACATCGACCGAGAGGTATCACCTATGCAAGCCCTTCAAAGCGACGCAATCATCGATTCGTTAAACGACTATCCCGAGCATGCAGGACCGTTGTCGCTCGACGCGCTGATCGAAGAAGTCGAGCGCCGCCGCGACGAGTTCGACGCCCTGTCGCATGTGCCGCGCGATATGGTAGCTAAGATGAAGCGCGCGGGAATTTTCCGTTCGAGCACTCCTAAGCGTTTCGGCGGAGAGCCGCTTCCGCCCGCGCGCTTTCTTGAGATCCTCGAACGCATTGCGATAGCGGACGGGTCGACTGCATGGGTCGCAGCGTTCGGCTCCGCTAGCACGTACCTCGCATCATTGCCAGTCGAAACGCAGGCGCAGATCTATGCGACCGGTCCCGATCAGGTCTTCGCGGGCGGCCTGTATCCGCTGCAGAAAGCCGAACGAGTGCCGGGCGGCTTCCTCGTGTCGGGGCAGTGGCGCTTCGCGAGCGGTTGCAAGGGGGCGGACTGGATCGGCGTCGGAATCGGTGGGGTGCCTGCCGGCGCTGACGACAAGAACGCCGGCAAGCCGTTCACTGCGGTCTTTCCGGCGGGCGACGTCGAGATTGTCGATAACTGGAATGTGGTCGGTATGCAAGGCACGGGCAGCCACGATCTGCGTCTGAAGGATAAGTACGTCGAGGAACAATGGACCTTCGTGCGCGGGGGCGCGCCGCTGATCGATGAACCGTTGTATCGGTATCCCGCCATCGCCTACCAGGCGCAGGTGCATGCGGCAGTGAACCTTGGCCTGGCGCGCGCCGCCCTCGACCTGCTGGCAGGGATGTCCGGAGTAACGAAGACCACGACGGGTGCGCCCCGTCTTGCCGATCGCGCGTACTATCGATCGGGGCTCGCGCAGGCGGAAGCACAACTGCGCAGCGCGCGGGCATTCTTCTTCGAGTCCGCGGAAGCATCGTGGCGCACGGTGCTCGCGGGCGATCCGGTGCTGCCCGCAGAAGCCAACCTGTTGCGTCTGTCGGCGACGCACGCGGCCCACACCTGCGCCGATATCGTGATGCAGGCGTACAAGATGGCGGGCGTCGGCGCGATCTATCGCGAGAACCGGATGCAGCGTCTGGTGCGCGATTCGATCGTCGTCACGCAACACGCCTTCCTCGGCGAAGGCAATTACGACGCATCAGGCGCGATCTTCGTCGGCATTCCGCCGGTCACGCCTTATCCCTGAACTTGCAAACGTCGAAAGGACAACAGCCATGACGAACGATCAAGCGCGCACACAGTTTCGCAACGCAATGGCCTCGCTCGGCGCGGCCGTCAATGTCATCACCACTGACGGCCCGCACGGACGCTGCGGTATCACGGCGAGCGCCGTATGCTCGGTGACCGACACGCCGCCGACCATGCTCATCTGCATCAATCAGGCGAGCTATGTTCACGACGTGCTGCTCAATAATGGTCGAGCGTGCATCAACGTGCTGGGCGCGCACGCGCAGGAACTGGCGCGCGTTTTTGCGGGCATGGATGGATGCTCGATGGACGAACGCTTCGCCCGCTGCGGCTCGCGGCCGGGCGCACTGGAACTTCCCGTGCTCGATGACGCGATCGCAAGTCTTGAAGGCCGTATCGTCGACAGTAAGAAGGTCGGTTCGCATTCGGTGCTTTTCGTGCAGGTCGAGCACATTGGCTCGCGCAACGACGGCGATGGTCTCGTGTATTTCGGGCGGCAGTTTCATCGGCTCCCCCGCCCCGCTTCCTGCGAGGCAGCGTGATCATGCAAGTCTGCCCGCTTCTTATAGGTGCAAGCGGATAAGCGGCGCTGTGAGATGTCGCGCCGTTGAAGGACATCGGCGGCTTGCGCGGCCGTTGATGTGATGCACGACACCCTAGACTTCGCAGATAATGCGTCCTATCCTCACCTCTCCGCATTCGCGACGCATGGCGGCAAGCTCATCATCTTTCAAGGGTTCGCCGATGTCATTTAGGTGCCTGGAGCTGTAATTCTCTACCGCCAGAGTGTCGAGAAAGGCATGCCTAGTCAGTCCGATGAATTCATAAAGCTGTTCATCGCACAACGGGGAATAACCACTGAGTTCAATCACGCCTACGCGGGCGTCCTGTCGGATGACGGGACGCCCGCTCGTTTACGTGCGTTACGTGCTGCGAATGATGCGGGCGGGAAAGCTCTCACAGTACGCCTTGCCGAGCTTATGGGCTCGATTACAAGGCACGTTACGTCGCATTCCTTACTATCGGACCGTATGAAAGCAATTCATATAGCCCATTAATGTCCTGAATTTGACGGCAGAAACTCACTCTTCGATACTCGATTCCGCTCTGCGCCGCAGAGCCCGCCGCAGCAACGGGTCATGGCGGTAAGGTATCCGGGATCATAGAGGGGACGATGGCATCATGACTACACAGAGACGTAAAGCTCCAGCAAAAATCGAACAGGCTATGCTAAAGCAAGACACATCGATGCGCTTGCCCGCATTGCTTACCTTCCCCATTCTCGCTGCGGCGCTGTCTGCTTGTGGAGGTGGCGGCTCTTCGAATTCCGCCGATCCCACAATCGCGATGACGGCCGATGGTGCCGTGCAGGGCGTGGCGGCTAACGGCGTGGTGGCGTACAAGGGTATTCCCTTTGCGGCTCCTCCCGTCGGGAGCTTGCGCTGGCGCCCGCCCCAGCCCGTCTCTGCATGGAGCGGTGTGCGGCAGGCCACGTCTTTTGTTCATGACTGCATGCAAACGAGCGGCCCGAATTCCGCACTGACGGTCGCCCCGTCGGAAGATTGTCTGTACCTCAACGTCTGGCGCCCGCAAAACAGCACTGGCAAGAACTTGCCTGTGATGGTCTGGATCTACGGCGGTGCCTACGTCGTTGGCGGAACATCGATGCCGAAATATGACGGCACACAGTTCGCCAAAGAAGGCGTCGTTATCGTCACTGTGAATTACCGGCTCGGCCGCTTCGGCTTCTTTGCACATCCTGCACTCACCGCGGCCGCTGCCCAGTCCGGCGAAACGTTGGCTAATTACGGTTATATGGACCAGATCGCCGCCTTGAAATGGGTGCAGCGTAACATCTCCAATTTCGGCGGCGACCCCACGAACGTCACGATATTCGGGGAATCGGCTGGAGGTGAAGCTATCCACAACCTGCTGACATCGCCGTTGGCATCAGGACTGTTTGCGAAGGCGATCAATGAGTCCGGCAATGGACGCGTCAACCAGTACTATGGCCGTACGCTCACGCGTAACGCCAAGACGGTTGGGGCGTCGGCTGAAGAACAGGGTGCTTCATTCGCCAGTGGACTGGGAATCAACGGGAGTGATGCCAGTTCGCTGGACGCCCTACGTGCCCTCTCGGCAGATCAAGTTCTCGGCGGGTTGGACACCTCAACGTTGAATACATCGCATAGCCTGGCCACGTTCTCAGGCGGCGCGGTCATCGACGGTAAACTTGTGGTTGACGAACCGGAGAATCAGTACAAGGCGGGACACTTTGCGAAGATCCCGCTCATGATTGGGGTGAACAGTGCCGACCTCGGATTTTCGACTCAAGGCATTACGACGAAGGAGCAGGCGTACGCGATCTTCGGTCCTCAAAACTTGAGCGCTGCCGCTGCGGCGTTCGATCCGACCGGCACCGCCTCTGTGGCGTCCATTGAGAGCCAAATTTCTCGTGTCATTACGATGGATGAGCCCGCACGCTTTGTCGCCCGAATCTTTACGTCCAACGGCGCGCCGACGTATCTCTATCGCTTCTCGTATGTCGCTCAGTCGATCAAAAATAGCGTCGCCGGCGCCACGCATGGTGCCGAGATTCCGTACGTATTTGATACCCTTTCCTCTATCTACGGGACAGCTGTCACGAGTCAAGACGAACAGGTGGCGCGTAACATGATCGCCTACTGGACTGCGTTCGCAAAAACGGGAAATCCGTCTAACGCAGGTCTAACAAACTGGCCGGCATACAACATTGCACTCGACAACCAATTGGAGTTCAATGCAGCAGGCACCTTGCAGGTGAACCAGCCGAATCCGTTGAAAGCGCAACTCGATCTTGTTGAGCCGCTTAATGACGCAAATCAAACGGTAAATCGGCAGTATCAATAATTGATCCGCATGACTGGGCCGATGAGGTCGCTATGCGCGGCTGCCATCGACCCTCGTGATCTAAAGCGAGGTCGCCGATCAACTCGAGCGTGAGCGGCGCGCTGCTGCCCCTTTTTTGCTGTCGGAGCGGAGTGCGCAGTGTTTGCTGAACGCGGTACGGCGGATGCGGTGCCCGCACTTTATGCAGATCAATACGAGTTGTCCGGCGTCACGATCCAGATCGCCGAGGACACGGGCGCGCGCATGCTGGTGCAACTCGACGCGTTCGGCTGTTTCCGCAGGCGGAAGCGACGCCTGGAAATCAGATCAAATTTGACTGTGCTAATGACGCTTCATGGCCGACACCGAAACTTCTTCAGAATGATTGACCTCGTGAGGTCACTGCGTTAGACCGCGTTTCGAATTCGCCGATAGGGACATAAGTCGCCGATGCATTCGCCGGACGCGCCGGATAACTAGCACTTTCGTTGCGCATTACTTTGTTCAAGACTGCCTCGGCTCGCCGACATTCGCCGTTTGCTTAGTCGTCGCGCGCATCCTATATTCTTAACAGATAGCCTTCCCCGCAGGCCCTCTGTGTCGAGAGCAACAGCTAGTCTCGTGCACATGCCTGGCGACTCTCGATCAGACGACACAGCAGGTTGATCAAGCGATCAGCGTTGTACGATCCGACACCATGAAACTCGACCTGCGAAAGCTCTCTTGTGTCTTGCTTGTCTTGCTGACTGTCCCGTCGAAGACATTTGCGCACGACGGTGGAGTCGGTGAGAGCGACCGCGATCGCCACGATGGTCCTCGAAAGCTGCGGGTATTCGACAGCAGGGGCATTGTGGTCGGACCACTCGTTGATGCTCCATTCTCGAGTTTCTCGAGTGGTGCTCTCATCACTGTCAACGGCGCGAATGTCGTTGTCCCCATAAGGCGGATGACGGATAGCGGCGGTCACGTCTCGTCCACTCAATATGCGTGAGCGGAAGGAAAACCGTGGTACTCAACAACTGATTGCAGCGGGCCCCCGGTGATCATCGACACCTTCGCCGTGCTAAGACCGCTAGAAGTCGTACGACGCGGCACCGATGTGACAGCCTACATTGCTTCGGATACTGACACGGCTTCGGTCGACCTCAGGTCCTACTCCGACGCTAAAGATCGATGCAGCGCCTATGACCTTCCAGGCGTGGGAGGGGTCTGGATGACTGGGTTTGCTTATTCACTAACTCAGTATTTCCTTGAGCCGCTCACCGTCCACTATTGAACGCGATGACAGGACTGCGAGTACGCGAAGGAGTCTCTCGTGAAAGCTACAGTCAAGACTGCGGTGATTGTAGTGGCCCTTGCCTCGATGTGGAGCGGCCGCGGATCTGCCGACGATGTAGGTACACGGCATGAAGGTGAGCATCGCTCTCTGAGAGTTGTCGATGCGCGCGGAAGTTTCGTAGGCACCTTAACGTCCGGTCACACTGACTTCTTCGGCAACTCGTCCCCGGGTGTGGTTCTGACGGTGAACGGGGCCATTGTATTCGTACCGATTCACCGGGCGAGCGATGCGAACGGCCATACCGTCGCGTCGCAGTACGTCTGGGGCGATGTGTCTTACGCGTTCTCCTTCCGAACGAGCGACTGCAGCGGCCCGCCTTTCGTACGGGGAGAGCCAGCCGGCAACCTACGCCCTGTAGCCGTTTCGCGGCAGGGCGGCGAAGCGACGCTTTACATAGCGCCCGACTCATTTTCGTCCGACTTAGCACCGTCGGTACGCTCCACGCGGTATGTCGACGGCTCGTGCATAAGCATCATGCCCGTTGGTCGAGAGGAAGGCTGGACGCCCGAGAGCAGCTTCTCGCTCACCGAGCACTTCCCTGAGCCGCTGACCGTCCGGTAGCTCGCAAGAGTCCCATTGACGGGAGACCGAGATGTGCAAATTGCTTTCTGTCGTTACGCTCCTGTTCATCGCCACGCCAGCATTCGCCGGCAGTGACCACGACGGAGACGGTGTCCATGGCGACGGCCGACGGCACGGGCACGATGTCCTCAAGGTTTTCGACGCCAGGGGCAATGCGGTCGGCCCGCTCGCAATCGATAGCGTCGGCAAAGGCGTGGTTCTGACAGTCGGAGGAGCGCGGACGTTCGTAGGCGTTTATCGACCCTTCGACGAACATGGCCGGCAACATGCGTCGGAGTACGCTTGGTCGGCAGGCGGATTCTCCTTTCCAACCGCAGACTGTAGCGGCCCCCCCGCGATCGTCAATGCCTGGCCAGTGCTGAGGCCTTCCACTCTGGTCAGGAATGGCGCGAAGCTAACCCTCTATCTCGCGCCCGACGGCCCGACCACGACCATAGTCGTTCATTCGAGTTCGGGCGCGGGCTCCTGTTATACCTACCCGGGAGGTCACTCCGGTCCCCCACCTTACACGGCTGAAGCGTGGGGCATTGAGTCAGCTTACCCGCTCGACTACCCGGAGCCACTTACGATCCACTATTGAATGCTCGGCGATTCGCTGCGGGCACCAATGGGGAGGACCGGCCGCTACTCGGTATGCAAGGCAAGCGGTCGATCATATGTCGCCGAGCATGTCAGTTAGCCGAAGTGCGTCGCGCCCCTGCGATGAATGATCGAGGCCCGCCTGTGACTTCGGCGTGAGTGATCCCAGCCCAAAGCTTGGCTTTCGTCCCAAAGGCCGGTTCGCCGACGTAGGCTCGCTCGCAGCGCTCCCACTCAGTGACTCGACGAAGGTTGCCCGACTAGTGCGCGGCTCGGTGCACCGTGGACGGGTCGATGGAGTGCCATCGCTTGAAAGAGAGAGCGCTGCAGAGACTGCGGCTTTCTGCTCACGGATCGTACGTTCCTCGTGAGGGAGTGTGCCTTCACGAGTCACGAGAATATTCACAATCGGCATACGGTTCTCCAAGAGAAAGGGAGGCGCTGATTGCGCGCCTCCCTTAAGTTCAGCGCCCTGCGATAAGGCCGCCATCGACGTGGAGAATCTCGCCGGTCGAGAAGGCTGCGTCCTCGAGGTAGAGCACCGCTCGAACAATATCTTCGACCTCGCCTAGCTTGTTCATGGGGTGAAAGGCAGCCAGCTTTTCCACCATGCTCGGATCGTGCATGGGCGTGCGGATGACGCCCGGCGCCACTGCGTTCACGCGAATGCCGCGTGTGGCGTACTCGATCGCCATGCTCTTGGTGGCGGAATTCATCCCGCCCTTGGTCAGCATCGCGAGGAAAGCGGGAGAGCGAGAGCTCGCAAACTCCGCCGTCGAGGCAGTGATCTGGACAACGTGTCCGCTGCCCTGTTTCAACATCACCGGAATGACTTGCTGGGTCGTGAAAAAGAAACCGTCGAGGTTGGTCTTTAGCTTGAGACGATAATCTTCTTCGGTGTATTCAGTGAATGCCTTGCCGATAAAAATGCCGGCGTTGTTCACCAGCGTGTCGATTCGGCCAAAGCGGTCCAGCGCTGCAGCGACCACACGCTTGCCGGTCTCCGGGTCACCGATGTCGCCCGCGACGGTCACAAGGTCCGGGTCGGCTGAGGGCTGAATGGAGCGCGACGTCGCAACCACGCCGTAGCCGCGCGCGCGAAAAGCCTTGACGATCCCCTCGCCCATACCTTGGGAAGCGCCGGTGACAATGGCTACTTTCTTCTGACTCATGGTATTTCTCCTGGCTGTTGACTGAACTTGGGATGCCGTTGGCATCTCGTGGTATGGACAGGAGGTTAGCGCTGGACTTCGTGAACGGGGAGTCGCTATCCTTGCGCAATGACTGATAAAAAACGCACAGAACTCGACTGGCAGGACATGAGGATTTTTCTGGCGCTTGGACGCTACGGAAGCCTGTCTGCTACGGCACGCGCACTGCGCGTTAATCATGCAACGGTCGCCCGCCGTGTTCAGTCTCTCGAGGAGAGCACGGGTCAGAAGCTGGTCGAGCGCAGGCCAGAAGGATACGTACTGACTCCTGCGGGAAGAAATACGTTGCAGGCTGCAGCGGAGATGGAAGCTGCAGCGCAGAGAATGAAGCATGCCGAGGCGAGCGATGGAGACGGCAGCCTTCGAGGCCTGGTGCGTATCAATGCACCGCCCGCGCTGACGCAGGGCTTCATACTTGCCCGCCTTACCCGCCTCACCGAGTCCTACCCCGGTATCGATATCGATCTTGCGACGAACCTTCGTTCGGTCAGTCTCGATCGTCACAAAGCAGATATCGCGGTGCGCGTGGGTCGCCTTGCCGACGCGGACCTGATCGCCAAGTCACTCGGCCTCATGTCGTTCGGCTTCTATGGCACAACCGCGCAGTGTGAACGAGTCGAACGAGGAGAGCCGCCGGTTTTCGTGAGTTTCAACGAGGAAAGCGCCGACATGCCCGGCACGAGCTGGTTGTCGCAGCATTTCCCTCACTGTCGCGTTTCATTCCGCGCTGAAAATCACATACTGCAAGCTATTGCGGCTCGGGACGGCGCGGGTTTAGCTTTGCTGCCCCATTATCTAGGGCGAAGTCTGTCTGGGCTGCGGTTGTCCGCTCTAGGGCCGCTGCCTCCCCCGCGAGATATGTGGCTTCTCATACGCAGGCAGGACCGTAACGTGCCGACGCTAAGGGTGGTTACGCAGCACTTGATCGATTCATTCAAGGAAAGTGAGGCGCTTTTCAACGCATGACAGGCGATGGCCTGTTGGCCTACCATCGCCTTGCCCCGGCCAGTCGATCTCGGCCCTCAACCGCTGCACTCGAGGGCGAACATTACGTCGAAACGTCCGAGCGATGGCGCATCGACTGACGCTTCATGGCCGCGTGCCACCGGCTGCGGTCGGCTCTAGGCGACCTGTTGCAGCCGGTCGCGCAGTCGCCGTTTTCATTGGAGTGGAACCGTCATTCCGTGCCATCGCTTGCAGGACAGCCATCGGCCAGCTCGCAATGCACGACGCCGACGATCCGATCGCGCCCTATGCCGACTCGCGGCCTCTTCGGTCAAGCTGCCGAGAAACGGCAAGCTGAAAACCTGCAAAGGCTTCCCGCATCATGCAAAGACTGACTACCGCTCGTCCCTTTCATGATCGCGTCGAGCCGCAAACCCAAACACCATCATGCAGCCGATGCACGCAGCGCCTCGAGCGTCGGCCCTTTCGGTCGCAAGCGCATGCGTGCATCCAGATGGCGCCAGGGCAGATCCGCAGGATCGGCGGCCATCGGGCCGGGAGCTTTTGCAACGAGAATGCGCGCGGTAATCGGCTCGAAGTCGGCGCGAAAATGCACCGAGCTCTTGACCACGACGATTTTCATATGCTCCGGCTCGATGCCCGCGACGCGAAACAGATTTCGGTCGAACACCTGCATCTTGATGCTGCTTACCACGATGCGTAATCCTTCGATGCGCAGGCACGCGGTCGGCCCGAGTTCGCCTTTCATGCCTTGAAGCATCGGGCCGTCGAAACGAAATCGTCCATCCGACACAGACTCGACCTCGAACTCGCCTTCGACCGGTGAATCGCCCGGTACATTCGAGCCGCCGCCGAGCGCGAGTCTGATGCGCGCGCCCACGCCTGCGCGATGCGCCGCCCGCGCTGCCTGCTCGTCCCAGATGACGCCTACGGCCGCGTCGCGCGCACGGTGACGCAACAGTGCGCGCACCATGCCCATCGTGTTCGAATCACCGCCGACGCCGGGATTGTCCTGCGTATCCGCGATGACAACGGGCTTTGTCGCAGCGCGGCCGGCGGCGATGGCTTCCAGGACGGCTTCGTCAGGCGAAAGGAAAGACACGCCCCAACGCGCTTCGTCGTGGGTGATCCGCGTGTACAACGCATCGACCGCGTGCTCCGCGCTTGCCTGATCGAGCGCATATCCCCAGATCGCCGGACCGCACGCGACGAAATCCGATGCCGGAAAGCCGGGCGCGAACGATAGCGACACCACCGTCTTTTCCAGCGCCTCGATCGCACCGTACATGCCGCGCGCCGGCTCCACCAGCGTACACATACCGTTCACCGGAATCAGGAACGGCACGCGTCGCATCGCGCGTTTGAACGGCCTGCCGTGCGCGACGCGCTGCGCGAGGAGATGCGCTGCGCGCAACCCGGTCTCGGCCATATCGACGTGTGGATACGTGCGATACGCGACGAGCGCATCAGCGAGTTCCAGCATGCTTGCTGTGACGTTCGCATGCAGGTCGAGCGACACAACGAGCGGCATGTCGTCGCCCACGATGCGCCGCACGCGCGCAAGCAATTCGCCTTCGCCGTCATCGAGATGCTCGGTCACCATCGCGCCGTGCAGATCGAGATAGATTGCATCGAAGCCGCCTTTTTTCACCTGCTCGACGATGGCGCCCGCGATGCGTTCATACGCGTCCTCCGTCACCTGCGCCGATGCGCTCGCGCCAGCCCAGATCACCGGGATCAATTCGTGGCCTTGCGCCTCTGCCCACTTGATGAAGCCGCCGATCGGCACATTCACGTCACGCAGCGCGAGCACTTCGGCGCCGTGCGCCATCGGCGGGAAACCTTCGCCCTGAATGAAGCTCTGGTAGCTTGCCTTCGTCGGCGCGAAGGTGTTCGTTTCGTGCTGAAATCCTGCGATCAAGATCTTCATGTCCGTGGTCCGTGTATCTGTCGATAGAGAGTCAGGCTGCGCGCATTCTTGCGCTCGCGACCGTTCGCTTGTTGGCAAGAATCAGCACGCATGAAAGCGCAGCCATGCCTGCCATCAGGAGCAGTCCGCCGTTCGTGCTGCCGGTCGCGGCTTTCACCCAGCCGAGCGCCGCCGGCCCCCAGAACCCGCCGGAAAGCCCGATCGTATTGATGAACGCGATGCCTCCCGCCGCCGCGGGACCCGCGATGGTTTCCGACGGGATCGCCCAGAAGACCGTGTAGGCCATCCACATGCAGGCGGTGGCGAGGGTGAGCAGCGTGAGGGTCGCGAAGAGATGCCCGGACGCGTAAGGCGTCGCGACCAACAACGCGGCAGCGGCAAGCTCCGGAAGTGCGCTGTGATAGCGCCGCTCGCCCAGCTTGTCGGAGCGGCGGCCGGCTGCATACATGGCGATCGCGGCGGCCAGATACGGAATCGCCACGAACCAGCCGAGGCGGATCGTGTCGTTCACGCCCTGTTCCTTGAGCAGCGTCGGCAGCCAGAAACTGATCGCGTAGATCGAAAAGATGATGCAGAAGTACGCGAGTGCGAGCAGATAGACGCGCGGATTGCGCAGCACCTCGCGAAACGATTCGATGCGATGCTCAGAACTTGCGTGCGCGTCGACTTCCGCTTCGACGACACGTTGTTCGTCCTGCGTGAGCCAGCGCGCATCAGACGGACGATCAGCGAGCACGAACCACACGAGCGCGCCGAGCGCGATACACGGCAGGCCTTCGACGAGAAACATCCACTGCCAGCCGGCCAGTCCGCCGACGCCCGGGAGCGATGAAATCAGCCACGCCGAAAGCGGCCCTCCGATCACGCCGCCGAGCGGCCCCGCGACGAACACGATCGCAATGGCGCGGGCCATGCGCGTCGGTCCATACCAGCGCGACAGGTAATAGATCATGCCCGGTGCGAAGCCCGCTTCGAACACGCCGAGCAGAAAACGCATTGCGTAAAACGCGGGCACGCTGCGCACGAACAGCATGCATGCCGACGTCACGCCCCAGAGAACCAGAATGCGACTGAACGTGAGGCGCGCCCCGAGCTTCGGCAGCATCAGGTTGCTTGGAATCTCGAACAGCACGTAGCCGATGAAGAAGATCCCAGCGCCTACGCCGTATGCGGCATCGGAAAAGCCGAGGTCGCTTTGCATCTGAAGCTTCGCGAACCCTACGTTCACGCGATCCAGATACGCGAACATGTAGCACGCGATGAGCAGCGGTAAAAGCCGCCAATTGATTCTGCTATAGAGCGCCGAAACGGCCTGGCCGTCGCGCAACATCTGAATGGTCGACATCCGCGTCTCCTATTGGGTCTTCCCTCGTCGGGTGAGACCATAGTCGACGCATGCAGCCGTGCGAGCAAGAGCAACTAAGTTCACATGTCGTTGTCTTTCGAGCAACGCAAGGTTTCGAATCGGACGCCCGGTTCACGCGCGAGACCGATCAGCACGACGGTCGGAGACTGGCCAACGATGATGATCGCGGCGGGACGGTGCAGATGATCCGGTCATCGCCCGGGCTCAGCAGCCGCCGTTGAACAGGGAGTCGCCAGGGTCTACGTCGGGAAGCTGCGCTTGGAAGTCGCCAGGCAACTCGCGTCGGTCAGGCGGGAAAGAGCGCAAGATCGACCGCCGCAAGATGCTGATGGACGCAGCCGGCCATTACAACCGTCCCGAACTGCTCAGTCTGATGATCGACCGCACGCCGATGGCTCACGTGCATGAACGCGCGACGCTGTCGGCGCCGGCGCTGGGAAGCGAATCCGTCGCCTAAGACCATCGCGCTTCGGTAGCGTGAATAGGCATCTCAAAGCCATCGGCATAAAGCCAGCCTTACAGCACCATTCATACAACCGTACTCCGCGAGAGCCCATTGCGCACGGCAGCTTCGCAGAATGCCACGTTCTCCACGGCATCCATCATCGCTCCAGGTGCACCAGCACGGTCTCAACCTTATTAGCCCCTCTGTCCACCCGACGTCCATCCAAACGTACGGCTTTAGTAATCCACTCAGCGCCGAAATCCCACAATCGCAAGCTTTGTCACTTCCTTGTAATCCGGCGTCTTTAGCCTCGCTCCTCTAAACGATGTCTAAGACTAACGGAGTGAATCGAATGGCGAGCCTGCGTTTCTGGTCAATGGCCCTGGTGGGCAGTGTGTCTCTACTCGGTTGCGGCGGACATGACGCGTCGCATCCGAACCCTCCGCAGGCAACGCGCACCGTCATCATGGTGTGGGATGGACTGCGCCCCGACTCGGTCACTCAGGCCGATACGCCGAACCTCTACGCGCTCCGTCAGGCCGGCGTCAACTTCACCGACAATCACTCGACGTATCCGACCTTCACGATGATGAACGGCTCGTCGTTCGCGACGGGCTCGTTCCCGAAGACGAGCGGCTTCTACGGCAACACGTTCTGGACACCGCCGCAAGGCGCGTCGAACACCATTCCCGTCGGCAAGTCGGCTTCGGGCGGGAGTCAGGATTACGTCGATCCGGTGTTCACCGAAGACTATCAAGTCCTGACCACGCTCAATAACTACTACAGCGGCCAGTTGCTGCTCGTGAAAAGCCTGTTCGCCACCGCGCAGGCCGCCGGCATGGTGACGGCCGCCATCGGCAAGTCCGGCGCGGCATACATCCAGAATCTGAATCAGGGCGGTTACTTCCTCGACGAAAACACCGTGCAGCCGCGCAGCCTCGTGTCCGAGCTGCAGGCCGCGAACATCGCCGTGCCGAAGAACACGGTGTTCGGCTATTCCGGCAACGACGCGGTCACGCTCGCGTCCAGCAACGGCGATCCGACCGCGCGCGCCGGCTACGTCACGTTCAACACGACGGCCTACGACCCGGCGGGCAAGCTCACGGTCGCCGCGCGCGACAGCGCCGACACGACGCAAGGCGCGCCGGAAGACGCGGCCAACAAGTACATGATGTCCGTCTTCACGCAGTACATCCTGCCGAAGAAGCAGCCCATGCTGTCGCTCATCTGGTTCCGCACGCCGGATAACGTCGAGCACGGCTATGGCCCCGGCACGTCGAACATGAAGGCCGGCCTGCGTTCGCAAGACGCGCGGCTCGGCGAGCTGATCGCAGGCCTGAAAGCCAACAATCTCTACGAGACGACGAACATCGTCGTCGTGTCGGACCACGGGCATTCGACGGTGTCGGGTCCGCTCGCGCTGTATCCGCTGCGCGCGATCACGCCGTCCGCGACGCCGCCTTCGGGCAGCCCCGTCAACGGCTCGACGAGCGGCAGCGACGCCGCCGCGCTGGGCGCCGTCAACGCGAACGGCTACTCGTTCTCCGGCGACGTGCGCTCGGCCGACCTCCTCACCTTCCGCGGCTTCAACGCCTACGACGGCTCCGGCTGCGTCACCTCGGCCATGTACGGTCTGACGGCGAACGGCACGCCCACCGTGCCCGTGAAGAACGATACAACCGGCACGCTGTGCGGCGCGGCCAACACGAAGTATCAGGCGATCAGCGCGAACCTGCCCGCGCCCGTCGCGAGCTTCAAGGTGCCGGCCGTCGGCAGCTTGCCGGCGAACGGCATCGTCATTGCGGCGAACGGCGGCTCCGACTACTTCTACGTGCCGGGCCACGATCCCGCCACCATCCGCAAGCTCGTGCAAGTGCTGCAACAGCGCGAAGAGTTCGGCGCGATTTTCGTCGATAGCCGCTACGGCAACCTGCCGGGCACCCTGCCGATGTCGATGGTCAACCTCGAAAACGCCCAGCGCCAGAACAACGGCCAGCCGGACGTCGTCGCGAGCTTCACGTGGGACGACCAGACGAGCGTTCAGGGCATGCCGGGCATCGAGTTCGAGAGCGTGGGCGGACAGCGCGGCATGCACGGCAGCTTCGGCATCAACGACGTGCACAACACGCTCATTGCGAACGGTCCGTCGTTCAAGCCGTCGACGGTCGTCAGCACGCCGACCGGCAACGTCGATGTCGCGCCGACGGTAGCCTACCTGCTCGGTCTTTCGATGCCGCAGGCCGACGGGCGCATCATCAACGAATCGCTCAAGACTGCCGCGAGCAGCGCGACGCCGAGCGTCGCGGCGTCGGTGGTCACGCCGCCTTCGGTCGCGACGGGCTTGCGCTTCGAACTGCCCACGGACCCGACCGGCGCCACCGCCGACACGTCGCTTGCGCAGGGCACCTACACGATCAACCTCGCGGTCAAGGATCTGACCGTGGACAACAAGACTTATCGCTACTTCGACTATGCCAAGGCCATTCGCCATTAAGCGCGGCCGCGCGGCGATGCTCGCATCGCTGTGCGGCGCGCTCCTGATCTGTTCTCCCGCGCACGGCTCGCCGAAGAAGGTCCATGCGCCGACGTTCGAGTCCGCGTTTTCCGCGCAAGGCGAGCCGCCGACGCTTCACTTCACGGTGAAGTATGCGGCGCGCGACGGGCTCCACACGATGCAGGTCTGGCGCGACGGCGAGTCGCGCCTGCGCCGCCGCACCGACGATGCCGTCGATACGTACGTCATTCGCGACGCGTCGGACCCGACGGATTATCAGATGATCGTCGTCGACTACGACAAGCGCATCACGACGCGCATCGACCGGAACAACCTGGTGCGTCTCGGGCGCTTCTCGGACTGGTTCGATCTCTCGCACGGATTGCGGCATCCGGTCGGCGCGTACCGCATCGTGCCGGCCGAGGCGCCGCCGAACACCGACGCGCCTTTGGCGAGCTGCCGGTGGTATGGGATCGAGCAGGCGGGCGAGACGCATCGCGTCTGCTGGAGCGAGAAGGACCGTTTGCCGCTCGTGATCTGGTCCAGTGCGCAGGGCGTCGTCTGGCGGGTGACGGCGGTCGACCGTGAACGTCTGCCGCGCGATACCTTCCAATTACACGATGCCGGCTTCGTGCGCAATGATGCGAACGCCGAGCTTGACAACGACTGAACGCGCCTAAGGCCCGCCGCTCAATAGAACCAATACAAGCGCAGAGCGGGCCGGCGCGCCACTCACCTCTCAGTCAGCCGGGGATTTACCGGAGCGCACACGTACAAAGTGTTGCGCGAGAGCCGCGGCGCGCTTTCGCGACCGACCGGTCGGATTGCACCCTCCTCGGGCTCTTTCCTACAAATGCCCTTCACGCGGGGCTTTGCAGAACCGCATAGTGTGCGCCGTGCCACATTCGGGCGGCAACTGCGGCGCACCGCGCGCGCGATGACGGGTATCGTATGTCCGGTCGGTCAGATACCGCACTCATGACTTCGCCTGTGCATCTGCCGGTGCACACGGCCCTAACGCGTCCCCGCGCACAAAACATCGATTTAGCCGTAGGAGAATCAATATGGCAAAGAACCCCTATAGCCGCCGGACTTTCCTGAAAAGCTCCGCGTCCGCAGCGGCGTTAATGTCGCTTCCCATTCCCGGCATGACCGCTACCACGGGCCACGTCCGGGTGGAATGGCAAACGTTCAAAACGACGCCGCAATATGCGTCTTTTCTGAATGCCATCAAGCTGATGAAGGCCGTCACCGACGCCAGCAAGCCCACTTCGTGGAACTACTGGGTGAATGTGCACGTGAATTACTGCCCGCACATGAAGCCGTACTTCTTCGCATGGCACCGCGGCTATCTCTATTACTTCGAACAGCAACTGCGAACCGTTAGCGGAGACAGCTCGCTCACGTTGCCTTATTGGGATTACTACGCGCACCCGACCATTCCGAGCGAGTTTCTCGATAGCGCGACCGGTAATCCGTTATACGTGTCCGGCCGCGCGAACTCGAACGTCTATAACGCGCTGACCATGGCGCCGTTTTCGACGCAGGTCAATAACTTCCAGCGCGGCACCAGTAACTCGTACGAAGCGTCGTTCGAAAATGCGCCGCACAATCCGGTGCACGACATTATCGGTGGATGGATGGCCGACATGCAGTCGCCGACCGATCCGATCTTCTACCTGCATCATGCAAACGTCGACCGCCTGTTCGACGGATGGGCGGGCCTCGCGCGAACCAATTATCCGTCGCCGACGGATTCGTACTGGAGCGGCTCGTTCACGTATGCGTCCGGACTCACGATAGCGAAGTCGAAGACCTACCAGCCTTCGCTGCTGGGCTATTCGTACGCGAACAACTCGTTGCCGTCGTCCATGCCGCCGAGCGCGCAGGTGGGCAGAATCATCCGCGTGCAGGCGCAGATTCCGCCGATCCGCACGCGTCCGGCCATCGGCAACTTCAGCGCGACGGGGCCCCGCTCCATCGGCAACGGCCGCCGCTCGCTCGGCGGCGTGGCGAATCTGAAGCTCAACGAGCATTCGGTGAGCGCGGCGGTCTCGCTGGCATCGTCGGATGTGACGGCTCTGCAAACTGCGGTCACATCGCCGTTGACCACTCCCGCGGCCACGAACGCCAACCCGAACGCCCAGGCAGCGCCCGGCCAGGCCAAGTTCGCGAAGATCGTGCTCGACACCGTCACGGTCACGTCGCTCGGCAAGCAAGGCGGCTACTTTTATAACGTGTACGTCAACTTGCCGTCTGCCGGAGACGCCGATCCGAGCGCGCAAGCCCGCTTCGTCGGAACGATCGGACCGTTCGAAGTCTCAGCGGCCATGCACCATGCCGGCGGCACGCTGATGCTGCCTGCCAACGATGCGCTGCGCGGCCTGACGCCCGCGGAACTGAAGCAGGTCGTCGTCTCGCTCGTGCGCGTGAATGGCGACAATTCGCCGACGGGCGTCGTGATGTCGATGAACGAACTGCGCCTCGAACTCGCGACGACTGCCGACTGACGCTGCTGGCGGCATCTAAGCGAAGAAGCCCGTCGCATTGCGACGGGCTTTTTTCTTTGTGCTCGCGCTTCTCGTCACCCGAGCGCCCCGGCCTACTCGCTACCCATCGGCCCCTGAATGGTGAGGCTGTTCTTGACCGACGCGACGCCCGGCGTGTTCGACGCCGCGCGCGTGGCCAAGTCGATCTCCGATTGGTCCGCGACCGACCCTTGCAGCATCACGACGCCGTTTTTCACTCGCACCGTGATGCGCGCGGTGTTGAGCCCCTTCGTGCGGGTGAGCGAGCGGATGACGTCCTTGCGCAGCGCGCGATCCGCGGTCTTGTCTTGCTGACGAGCGGCGGAGGCGGCGTCCGCGCTCGCGGGAACGTCGCTCGCGGCTTGCGCATGCGCCAGCGCGACCGTCGCGCACAACACCGGAAGAAGGAGGTATTGCTTCAAATTCTTCAACATGTTTCCCCTGAAATGACCGCGCCAGTCGATGCAGGCGCGGCAAATGTTCTTCAGCGCTGGACCTGCAACGCCCGTCCGCTGTCGAACTCGAATTCATTCGGATCGCGAAACGCCGTCGCCCGCAATCCTCTTTGCACCGCAAGGATAGGCGCATTGTCCGATGTCCCGCCCCCCTCGTGAATAGGGGGCGCGACTGGCGAGCGCGGGACGGAAGGCCGCGCCTTACCGCGATTCGGTCGTGAGCAGCGCATGAATCATTCGTGCGAGCAGATACGGCGTGTCCGGCGCGGCGAGATAGTCGGGCCGTTCGAGCACCATCGCGCGGGGCAGCGCAAGCAGCGTGTGAAGCACCATGAACCGCGCCTTTTCCGCATCGCGCACGCGGATTTCCGACTGGAAGCGCGCCATCAATGCCGGCGTCGCGCCCGGATGCCAGATTTCCTCCGCCTTGACGAGATCGAGCCGCACGAGTTCGTCGTAGTGGATCGAGCGCACGTTGAAGGCCGGATCGAGCAGCATCTTCTTGCGATGCACGCCGAGCCCGACCGTCAGCGTCAGCAGGATGCCGTCGAACAGCGTCGCGCTGGGCGGCAATGCGGCGATGCCCGCGAGCAGCGCATCGCGCGATTCGTTGCGGTAGTCGTCGAACACGGCGCCGATCAGCGCATCCATCGTCGGAAAGTATTCGTACAGCGAACTGATCGCGACGCCCGCGCTTTCCGCCACGCGCAGCGCCGTCAGCGCTTCGCGTCCCTCGTTTTCCAGAATGCTGCGGCCGGTCTGCTTCAACGCCGTGACGAGCGCCACGGAGCGAGCCTGCCGCGGCGCCTTCCGAAGGCCGCGCGGCCGCTTCACGCGGACCACGCAGTCGTGCTCGGCCATTGCCACCGGACAATCCGTTCGATGCATCCCTTCTCCCGATGATGGCGGCCGCGCGCTGCGGTCCGCGACATGTCCGCCTCGACTATAAGCAGCCGCCGGGGCGCGCTCACCCCTCGTTTCGAGGGGCGGCAGCGTCGGTCACATGCGCCACCATGCCGGTCACAACCGGCACGGCCGCGGAGTCGTCGTCCGCCGCCATCAGAAGCGTGAAGGCCGGCGTCGTCATGCACTCAGACCACTCAGGAAGAACCATGAGCTACACCCCGCCCATCCGCGACATGATGTTCGTGATGACCGAGCTCGCCGGACTCGATACGGTCGTCGCGCTGCCGGGTTGCGCCGATGCCACGTGCGACACGGCGCAGGCCATTCTCGAAGAAGGCGCGAGGCTGTGCGGCGAAGTGCTTGCGCCTTTGAACGCGGCGGGCGACCGTCAGCCTCCAATCTGGCGCGACGGCGAGGTGAGCGCGTCGCCGGGGTTCGCCGAGGCCTTCGCCCAATTCGTGCGAGGCGGCTGGCAAGGCTTGATGCATCCGGTGGAGTTCGGCGGTCAGGGGCTGCCCAAGTTGATCGCTGCGCCGTGCCTCGAAATGCTGATGGCGGCCAACCTGTCGTTCGGCACCTGCCCGTCGCTGACCGACGGCGCCATCGACGCCTTGTTGCTCGCGGGCTCGGCCGAGCAGAAAACGCGGTATCTGCCGAAGCTCATCAGCGGCGAGTGGACCGGCACCATGAACCTGACTGAGCCGCAAGCCGGCTCCGATCTCGCCCTGCTGCGCGCGCGGGCCGAACCGACGGACGACGGCGCGTATCGAATCTTCGGCACCAAGATTTTCATCACATGGGGCGAGCACGACATGGCGTCGAATATCGTCCATCTCGTGCTGGCCCGCACGCCGGACGCGCCCGAGGGCATCAAGGGCATCTCGCTTTTTCTCGTGCCGAAGGTCCTGCCGAACGCGGACGGCTCGCTCGGCAAGCGCAACGACGTGCACTGCGTCTCGCTCGAACACAAGCTCGGCATCCGCGCGAGCCCGACAGCGGTGCTGCAATTCGGCGACGGCGGCGGCGCGACGGGCTTTCTCATCGGCGACAAAAATCGCGGCCTCGAATACATGTTCGTGATGATGAACGCGGCGCGCTTCGCTGTCGGCCTGCAGGGAATCGGCATGGCGGACCGGGCTTACCAGAAGGCCGCCGCGTATGCGAAGGAACGCGTGCAAAGCCGCCCGGTGGACGGCTCGTCGGAGCGGGCGGTTCCGATCATCCGCCATCCGGACGTGAAGCGCATGCTCGCCACCATGCGCGCGCTCACGGAAGGCGCGCGCGCCCTCGCCTACGCAGCGGCTTCGCATCACGATATCGCGCAGCACCATGCCGATGACGCCGTGCGCGCCGAACACCGCGCGATTTACGAATATCTCGTGCCGATCGTCAAGGGCTACAGCACGGAGCTGTCGGTGGAAGTGACGAGCATCGGCATTCAGGTGCACGGCGGCATGGGCTTCATCGAAGAGACTGGCGCGGCGCAGTACTATCGCGACGCGCGCATTCTGCCGATCTACGAAGGCACCACGGCCATTCAGGCGAATGATCTGCTCGGCCGCAAGACGCTGCGCGATCGCGGCGCGGTCGCCACGCAGATGCTCGCGCGCATCGACCGGACGCTCAGTGAACTGCGCGCGCATCCGGCGTTCGGCATTCGACCGGCGTTCGCGGCGATGCACGACCATCTCGATGCGGGCCGCGCCGCGCTCGCGCGCGCCATCGACTTCATGTTGACGCATGCGAAGTCGGATCCGAACGCGGTCTTCGCGGGCAGCGTGCCTTATCTGATGCTGTCCGGCACCGTGCTGTGCGGCTGGCAGATGGCGCGCGCGCTCATGGCCGCAGCGGCGCTGGAAGCGGGCGATCCGCTCTTCTACGGCGCGAAGGAGGCGACCGCGCACTTCTACGCGACGCATATTCTGCCGCGCGCCCTGACGCTCGAAATCGCGATTCTCAGCGCGCGGGGCGACGACGGCGTGCTCGCGCTGCGGGACGAGCAGTTCTGAGCGAAGGCGCTTTCGCTCGCAGCGTAGGCCCCGCAAGCACTGCACGCGCCGCCCCCCATTTCGGAGGGGGGCGGCGCATTGTTCAGCATTGCTATTCTCGCAACGTGCCGCATCGCCGGCGCCAGCAGCGACGCGAACATCGCGCGTCGGGCTTGCGGCATCGGCTTGCCAGCGCGTCGCGCGCCGCGCTCGCCGGCACTGACTCGCCGCCCGTCCGGCGGGCACACAACCATCGGAGACAGCATGAAACGTTTCATCCCGGCTCTGCTGCTGGCCGCGTCGGCGGCCGTCATCGCGGCGAGCCAGACGCTCGCGGCGCCATCCGTCAGCCCTTCCATCACGCAGCCCACGCGGGTCGAGAACCTGCCCGGCTACAACCAGCCGAACCAGTATCTCGCGCGCCGCGCCACGAAGATCGCGGACAACATGGAGCCCGTCGTCGAGCACGCCGATCAGGCCGACGAGGCAGCGCAAAAGCTCGCGGCGCTGCGCGGCAAGACCGGCAAGCGGCCGAACATCGTCGTCTTTCTGCTCGACGACGTCGGCTACAGCGACTTCGGCTTCAACGGCGGCGGCGACGCCGTGGGCAACGCGACGCCGGACGTCGACCGCATCGCGAAGCAAAGTCTCATTCTGAGTTCGGCGTATTCGCAGCCGAGCTGCTCGCCCACGCGCGCCACCATCATGACCGGCCAGAACATGGCGCATCACGGCATTCAGGTGCCGCCGATGTACGGTCAGCCCGGCGGACTGGCGGGACTCACCACCCTGCCCGAACTGCTGTCGCGTGCGGGCTATACGACCCAGGCGGTCGGCAAGTGGCATATCGGCGAGAACGAAGGTTCGCAGCCGCAGAACGTCGGCTTCGACGACTTCCGCGGGTTCCTCTCCGTCTCCGACATGTACACGGAATGGCGCGATCCGCAGTACAACCCCGAGGTCGCGCTTAGTCCGGAGCGGTATCGCTATGTCCTGAACCTGCCGTTCAACAAGAGCGACGTTCATGCGGTGAAGGGCGGCAAGATCGAAAACCTTTACGAGATCAACACGGACACCATCAAGGATCTCGACCAGAAGTGGCTGGACTACACGGTCGCGTTCCTCGACCGGCAGAAGGACGCCGCGAAGCCCTTCTTTCTCTATTACGCGCCGCGCGCCTGTCACTTCGACAATTATCCGAACGACTACTACCGCGGCCGTTCGGCGGCGCGCACGAACTACGGCGACTGCATCGTCGAGGTGAACGACATCTTCAAGAAGATGATCGACACGCTAGAAGCCAATGGCGAGCTGGAGAACACCATCATCTTCTTCGCCTCCGACAACGGGCCCGAACAGGAAGTGCAGCCCGCCGGACGCACGATGTTTCGCGGCGGCAAGGGGTCGACCTGGGAAGGTGGCGTGCGCTCGCCGTTCTTCGTCTACTGGAAAGGCATGATCGAGCCGCGCCGCTCGGACGGCCTGTTCGATTTCGCGGACATCTTCAACACGTCGGTGGCGCTCGCCGGTCAGCCCGGCGCGGCTGTGTCGAAGCTCGTGCCGGCGAGCAGCTATATCGACGGCATCGATCAGACTTCGTTCCTGCTCGCCGACAAAGGCGTGTCGAACCGGCGTAGCATCTTCTACTTCTGGAACGACGAACTCTCGGCGGTGCGCGTCGACGAATTCAAGCTGATGCAGAAGATGCAAGTGGGCGATTCCGTCACGCGGCAAGGCTACAACGGCGGCTTTTCCGGCACGATGCAGTCGGCGTGGGCCGGGCTCGTCTTCAACCTGTACAGCGACCCGAAAGAAGAGGAGTCCATTGCTGTCCGGCACATTCCGGTTTCGGTGCCGCTCGTGATGGAGATGCAGCGGTATCGCGACGTGCTCAAGAAATATCCGCCGCGGCACCAGATTTCGCTGAAGTAATCCGCGGCGCCCGCGTTCGCGCGAAGGCGGGCGCCACGGCCTGAACGAGACTCGACATGAAGCTCACGATTCGACAACGGCGCTGTGCGGGCGTCGTCGCGCTTGCCGTCGCGCTGGCGGGCTCCGCTCTCGCGTACTACGAATACGAGCGGCGCGAGCCGGCGGCGCTCACCGTCGGCGACGGCCGCAGCGGCCCGAACGACATGGTGTGGATACCGGGCGGCACGTTCACGATGGGCAGCGCTCACCCGCACGCCCTGCCGAACGAAGGCCCGGCGCACACGGTCAAGCTCGGCGGATACTGGATCGATCGACACGACGTGACGAATGCCGAATTCGCGCGCTTCGTCGCGGCGACCGGCTATGTGACCACGGCCGAGCGCAAGCCTCGCTGGGAAGATCTGCAAGTGCAGTTGCCGCCGGGCACTTCTCGGCCGCCCGAGAGCACGCTGGTCCCCGGCGCCCTCGTCTTCACCGGCACCGACGCCCCGGTGCCGCTCAACGACTACACGCGCTGGTGGAAGTTCGTGCCCGGCGCGAACTGGCGGCATCCGACCGGGCCGGACAGCAGCATCGCCGGCAAGGAAAATCATCCGGTCGTGCAGGTGTCGTACGAGGACGCGCTCGCCTATGCGCGCTGGGCGCACAAGCGGCTGCCGACGGAGGCCGAATGGGAGTACGCCGCGCGTGGCGGCTTGCAACAGGCGGACTTCGCGTGGGGCGCGGAATTCGCGCCGGGCGGCCGGCAGATGGCCAACACCTGGAACGACAGCGCCCACGTCTTTCCCGTCAATCTGCCGGACGCGCACGAGAAGGTGCAGGTCGGCACGTCGCCGGTCGGCAGTTTTCCGGCGAACGGCTATGGCCTCTTCGACATGGCGGGCAACGTGTGGCAGTGGGTCGCGGACTGGTATCGCGCGGACGCGTTTCGCATCGAGGCGGCTCGCGGCGGTATCGTGAGCAATCCGGCTGGACCCTCGCAGAGTTTCGATCCGGAGAACGGCCCCACCGCCTACGCGCCTGAACGCGTGACGCGCGGCGGCTCGTTTCTGTGCAGCGAAACGTATTGCCAGAGCTACCGCGTGAGCGCACGGCGCGGCACCGATCCGATGAACGGCATGTCGCACCTCGGTTTCCGCCTGGCGATGGACCAAAGCGAGTGGAACGCGGAGCGGGCGAATAGCCGTTGATGGCAGGATCCGGCCGCGCTTATGCTGGCCGGATTTGGAGTCGGAACGGCGCGGGACGTCGGCGGCGAGCGTCAGGCGCGGCGCATGTCTTTATCTTTCCGAAACGCCGATCCGAGCCGAGTCCGGGACCGCCCGCGGTCGCGGTCGGGCGAGCGCAAGGGTTCTGGCCCTCGGCGCTCTATTAGCAGCAGCGCATTTGCTTTCTGCCCCTTGAAGCACGACCGCGCTGGCCGGGACCTTCGGGTGCAGCGCCGTGTAAGTCATTCGGCATCCGAATTGATCATTCGCGTTAATGTCCGCAACGACCGGCGTTCGCCGTCGGGCGACAGCAAAACATCTGTCCCCCGACTCGACTTCGGCTTTCTTCTAACCGCGCGCCACAACCCCGCCTCAGCAAAATTCCGAATGCACGACGCATCGCCGTCGCACAGGCGCGTCGGCTCGGGCGCTCGCGGTAAGGCGAATCCGGAATCCCGCTGACGTTCGCGCGCAGATACTTGTCTGGCACGACCATCAGAGCGGCGCGCGTCCGCGCGCCGCCTTTCCGTCATTGCTGCCGCCCGAATCCATTCTCGACATGACTCTGCCAACCGAAGACACATCTCTAAAAAGCAAGGTGTCCCTGCTTCTCAACGCGCCCGCCGCACTCGCTGACTATTCGCATCAGCGCTGGAACCACATGCCGCGCGCCGAAGTGGATGCACTCCAACTCGCGGCTTTGCAACAGCGCTTCGCCGACCTGCGCGACCGCGTCCCGACGCTCAAGAAGCTGGCGGACGGCGAAGGCATCGAAAGCGTCGATGAGTTCGACGACATCGTGCCGCTGCTCTTCGAACACACGATGTACAAGTCGTATCCGCCGTCGCTGCTGGAGAAAAAGCAGTTCGCGCAGATCAACCGGTGGATCGGCAAGCTCGTCACGCCCGAACTGGCCGAGGCCATCGCCGCCGCCGACGTGAGCCGCTGCACCGGCCTCGACGACTGGTTCGCAACCATGGATCGCGCGGTGCCACAGTTTCGCATCAGCCATACGTCCGGCACGTCGGGCACGCTGTCGTTTCTGCCGAACAGCACGCGGGAATGGGAGAAGACGGCGGCCCTGCGCCGCATGATCGTCTGGAATACGGCCGGTCCCGATACGCCTTCGCCGCAACTGCACACGGTCTATCCGTACTATCGGCACGGCTATCTGTCGCACGTCCGCGCCAACGAGTTCCTGATTCCGGCGCTCTTGCCCGACGAAGCGCATTTTCACTGCGCCTATCCCGCCACGCTGTCCTCGGATGTGCTGCATCTCGGCGCGAAGATTCGCGCTCATCAGGCGAAAGGCACGCTCGACCGCCTCTCAATCAGTCCGGAACTGATGGCGAAGAAGAAAGCATTCGACCAGCTTCAGGCCGACATGCCGGGGCACCTCGCGCGCTTTTTCGAGCAGATGGCGTCGGACTTGCGCGGCCAGCGCGTGTTCATCGGCGCGACGTGGAACCTGCTGCACGCCATGGCGAAGGCCGGTCTGGAACGCGGACTCGAAGCCGTGTTCCATGCCGATTCGTACATCACGACGACCGGCGGCGCGAAAGGCGTGACGCCGCCCGCTGGCTGGCGCGAGGACGTGCTGCGCTTCACGGGCGCAAAGCACCTGAACGAGACCTATGCGATGTCCGAGATCGTCGGCGGCTCGCACGCGCGCTGCGAGCACGGCCACTTTCACTTCGCGCCGACCGTCATTCCGTATCTGCTCGATCCCGAGACGAGCCGGCCGCTGCCGCGCGCCGGACGCGTGACCGGGCGCGCCGCCTTCTTCGATCTGGGCGCCGATGCGCGCTGGGGCGGCTTCATCACCGGCGATGAAATCACGATCGACTGGGACGAGCCGTGCGCGTGCGGGCGGCCCGCGCGTTACGTCGTGGGGCCGATCCAGCGATACAGCGAGAAAAACGGCGGCGACGACAAGATCACCTGCGCGGCGACCGAAAGCTCGCATCAGGAAGCCATGGATTTTCTGAACCGTCTCGAGAACTGAAGCCATGCACATGTCCATGCCCATCGCCCCGATGATCATTCGCGGCGAAGTCATCACCGACAATCTGATCGAAGTGGGCGGGCGCGGCGGCGATCTCGCGTTCCTCACGCCCGACGCCCACCGCTACGCCGACGCGCTGCCGCTTTCCAACCCCGCGCGCCTCGCCGACCTGTACGCGCTGCGCTTCGAGGACATCCTCGACTATGCGCAAGCCCTCGGCGAGCGTCTCGACTTCGCGAAGAACCCTTACCTTCAGGAAGCCTGCGAGCTCTCGTATCTGACCGCGCCCGTGACGCCGAGCATCGTCAAGGGCGCGTACATAGGTCTCAGGAACCTGCTCGGCCGCGAGTTCATCACGGAGATGGTCGAGAAAACCGTGGGCATTCGCTATCTCGAAGGCTGGGTGAGAGAGCGCCTGCTCGACGGCACCGAGCTCGAAACCCGTTGCTTCGGCGCGCGCACGCTGCATATCGTCGCGGGCAACGCGGTGCCGCTGTCGCTCATCACGATTCTGCGCAACATGGTCTTGCGCAGCGACGCGATCATCAAGGCGCCGTCGAACGATCCGTTCACCGCGCTCGCCATCGCGCGCACGATGGTCGACATGGCGCCCGATCATCCGCTCACGCGTCACCTGAGCGTCGCGTACTGGAAGGGCGGCGACGAGGCGTTCGAGGCGCGGCTCTATCAGCCGCACAACATCGAGAAGATCGTCGCGTGGGGCGGATTCGCGTCGCTGCGGCACGTCACGCGCTATATCCAGCCGGGCCTCGAACTCATTTCGCTCGACCCGAAGCGCAGCGCGAGCATCATCGGCCGCGAGACGTTCGACGACGAGCGCGCGATGCAGGAAGCGGCGCTGCGGCTCGCGAGCGATATCGGCGCGCTGAACCAGAAAGGCTGCGTGTGCGCGCGCGTCGTGTACGTGCAAAGCGGCACCGACGCGGCGGGCCTGCAACGGCTCAACACCTTCGGCCGATACGTCTACGACGCCCTCGCCCGACTTCCGAACACGCTCTCGACGAAGCCGCGGCATTACGACCGGCAGCTCAAGGCGCACGTGGACGCGCTGCGCGTCGACGACGAGTGGTATCGCGTGATCGGCGGCGCCGATGGCGAAGGCGCGATCATCTGCTCGCAGCTTCCCGAAGCGGTGCCGTTCGCCGCGAGTCTCGACGACCGCACGGCGAACCTCGTTCCCGTCGATTCGCTCGACGAAGTGATGGACGCGGTCGACGCCTACACGCAAACCGTCGGCGTCTATCCGGAAAGCATCAAGGACGCGCTGAAGAACGTGCTGCCGCTTTACGGGGCGCAGCGCATCGTTTCGCTCGGCTACGCAGCGGCGATGAAGTGGCAGGCGCCGCAAGACGCCATCGAGCCGATGCGTCGCATGGGCAAGTGGATTTCCCACCAGATTGCATCGCCCGATGCGACGCCCGCGCCGTGGATGCGGCCGTCGATCGATCTCTGAGCGCCGCGCGCGCGCATCAACAATCCAACCACCGAGGACTCCATGACATCATGCACCGCTTTCGGCGTACCCGAAGCTCACGCCGATTTCACTCCGCTCAGTATCGAACGGCGCGAACTGCGCCCGGACGACGTCGCCATCGCCATTGCTTATTGCGGCATCTGCCACACGGACGCGCACTATGTCCACAACGACTGGGGCAGCTCGCGCTATCCGCTCGTGCCGGGCCACGAGATCGTCGGCCATGTGACGGCGGTCGGTTCGGACGTGCGGCAGTACAAGGTGGGCGACCGCGTGGCGGTGGGCTGTCTCGTCGATAGCTGCCAACATTGCGCGCCCTGCTCCGAAGGCGAGGAGCAAAGCTGCGCGCACGGTCCGACGCTCACGTATAACGGCCGCGACCGGCACACGGGCGAAGACACGTACGGCGGCTATTCGGAACACATCGTGGTGCGCGAGAAGTTCGTGTTGCGCGTGCCGGAGGCGCTCGACCTGCGTTTCGCCGGGCCGCTTCTGTGCGCCGGCATCACCGTATGGACGCCGCTTCGCAAGCACGGCGTCGGACCGGGCTCGAAAGTCGCGGTGGCCGGTCTCGGCGGGCTCGGGCACCTGGCGGTGAAGCTCGCCGTCGCGCTCGGCGCGGAAGTCACCGTCATCACGACATCGCCGGGAAAGATGAGCGACGCGCATGCGCTCGGCGCACAACACGTTCTGGTCGCGAAAGACGCCGAAGCCATGAAGGCGGCGGCGAGCCGCTTCGATCTCGTGCTGGACACGATCCCTAAGCAGCACGACGTCAACCCGTATCTCATGCTGCTCGGCCGCAACGGCGTGCTGGCGCTGGTCGGCGCACTGGAGCCGCTCGCGCCCATTCACGGCGCGTTGCTGATGATCAACAATCGCTCGATTGCCGGCTCCCTGATGGGCGGTCTGGCTGCCACGCAGCAGTTGCTGGACTTCTGCGCGGAGCATCAGGTGGTGCCGGACTGCGAGATGGTGAGCGTCGGTGAGATCAACACGGCGTTCAGGCGCATGCTCGCGAACGACGTGAAATATCGCTTCGTGATCGACATGGCCTCGATGAAGGACGCGCTTCGATAAGCAAAACGCCGCGCGCTTTCAGAAGCGCGCGGCGTTCCGGGCGACGCTCCCGCAGCGTCAGTGTTGCGCTTGCAGCACTTCGTCTTCGAGAATGACCGATTGCCCGAGTTCGGCCCACGCGCGGGCAGCCGACAGGTAACGCTCCTCGATACTGCCGCGCCTGATCTTCATCGTCGGCGTGAGCAGGCCGCTGTCGATCCGCCACGAATCCTTGACCACCACGATGAAGTCCAGTTTCTCATGGTCTTCCAGCGTCGCATTCACGTTGTCCAGCAACGCGCTCAGTTCCGCGCGCAACGCTTCGCGCGTCGCCGGGGCGTCGAGGTCGCCCTGTGCCGCCGCCGACAGCATCATGAGCGCGAACGGTTGCGCGAACGCCGGTCCCGTGACGCAGACCGCTTCCACCTTCGGATGACTCAGCCGGTTTTCGATCGGCGCCGGGGCCACGTATTTGCCCTTGCTCGTCTTGAAGATCTCCTTCACGCGACCGGTGATCTTCAGCCGGCCGATCTCGTCGAGCTCGCCGCGATCGCCCGTCTTGAAGAAGCCGTCTTCCGTGAAACTCTCGGCGGTCAGTTCGGGCTGGCGATAGTATCCGAGCATCATCGTGGGCGACTTGAGCAGAATCTCGCCGTTTTCGGCGATCTTGCATTCGACGTCGGGCATCGCCTGACCGGAATAGCCGAGGCGCACGAGGCCCGGGCGGCTGTAGTGCGAATACGAGAAGTTCTCCGTCATGCCGTAGACGTCCAGCAGTTCGAGCCCGAGCGCGCGATACCAGTTCGTGATCTGCTCCGGCAGCGGCGCGGAGCCGGTGAACGCGAGCCGCGTGGCGTCGAGGCCGAGCATGGTCAGAATCCGGCGCTTGAGCGCGGCGGCTTCGGGCGTGTCCGTATGCAGCACCGCCTGTTGCTCTTGCGGCAGTTTCGCGCAGATGCCCTGATAGAACTTGGTCCACAGGCGCGGCATGGAGATAAAGACCGTGGGCCGCGCCCGCAGCAAGTCCTGCGCGAACGTGGCGAGGCTGTCGTTGAAGAACACGCGAAAGCCGCGGCACAGCGAATTGGACTCGACGAAGGAACGCTCCGCCGTGTGGGCGAGCGGCAGATAAGAGAGCACGCGGTCGGCCGGCGTGTAGCCGCCGAAGTCGCCCGAACGCGTGGCGTAGGCGTAGATGGTGCCGAAGCTGTGCATGACGCCCTTCGGACGCCCGGTGCTGCCCGAGGTGTAGATGATCGTCGCGAGTTCGTCGGGCGAAGGCAGATGCACGTCTTCGAGCGGCGCGGTGTCGGCGACGATATCGCTCCACCACGACGCATCGGGCGTGGGCGGCGACATCGGCAGTCCGACGAGCCGCGCGTTCGCGGGAACCACCTTGCGGATGGCGTTCCATGCGTCGGTTACGCCGTCGAGCTTGCCGACGAATACCATGCGCACGTTGCAATGCTCGAAGACGTATTGGGCGGTATCGGGATTGATCGTGGGATAGAGCGGCACCGAAACGTGCCCGGCGAGCCAGATGGCCAGATCCGCGATGATCCAGTGCGCGCTGTTCTTGCCGACGATGGAGATGGAGCTGCCTGGCGGCAACTGTAACGAGCGCAGCCAGCCGGCCATGCGCCGCGCCTCGTCGCCGACGTCCTTCCACGTGTAGTCGACGACGTGTCCGTCCGGCGTCGGTTCGGTCAGATAGATCGCGTCGGGTTGCGCTTGCTCCCAGTGCAGAAAGCGATGAACCAGAGTTCCCGAATTCGTACCGCTCATGATGTCTCCCATTATTTTTTGATGATGTGCCGCGTCCGGGCTTGGTGGGCGTCTGCCGCGCGTGCCGCCTCGGCCGAAGGCTGACGCTCGCTCGCTGCAACGGTGCCGGCGCAATGCCGTCGCGGGCGCGCCGCCGTCGTACGCGAGCTGACACAACAATACGCTGATACCGTTCTGCGTCGCCCACCCGTAAATAGGGGGGACGCGGCAGCGGAAATGGATGAAGCGCGTGCTTAAGCGGGAGCGGCGCAGCTTAGGGCGAGCTCGGACTCGGATTGTATTCGGGAACATGCGCCCGGCGGCCGGGGCGCGGTGGCACGCAGCGGTGCCTGAATGACGAACGCGGCAGCCGCGGACTCCTCACGGAGCCGCGCGCCGCCGCGTGCAGCGCAGGCTCGCTTGCGCGAGCCCGGCATGGGTCGCCTGAACCTGTCGCTCAGGACTGAATGAACGCGAGCAGGTCGGCGTTGAGCGTTTCCGCGTTGACCGTCAGCATGCCGTGCGAGAAGCCGGGGTACGTCTTCAGCGTGCCGTTCTTGAGCAGCTTGATGGACTTGAGCGCGGCATCGGCGATGGGCACGATCTGATCATCTTCGCCGTGCAGCACGAGCGTCGGCACGGAGATGGATTGCAAGTCTTCCGTCTGGTCCGTCTCGGAGAACGCCTTGATGCCGTCGTAGTGCGCCTTGGCGCTGCCCATCATGCCCTGGCGCCACCAGTTCTGGATCACGCCCTGATGCGCGGTCGCGCCCGGACGATTGAATCCGTAGAACGGGCCTGCGGGAACATCGACGAAAAACTGCGCGCGGTTGTCGGCGAGCGCCTTCCGAAAGCCGTCGAACACGTCGAGCGGCAGACCTTCGGGATTCGCTTCGGTCTTGAGCATGAGCGGCGGCACGGCGCTGACGAGCACGGCCTTGGCCACGCGCCCCGCCGGTTCGCCGTGCTTTGCCACATAGCGCGCCACTTCGCCGCCGCCCGTCGAATGGCCGATATGCACCGCATTGCGCAGGTCGAGCGCCTCGACGACGGCAAAGGCGTCCGCCGCGTAGTGGTCCATGTCGTGCCCTTCCGAGACCTGCGTCGAGCGGCCATGACCGCGCCGGTCATGAGCGATCACGCGATAACCCTTCTGCACGAAGAAGAGCATCTGCGCGTCCCAGTCGTCGGAAGACAACGGCCAGCCGTGATGGAAGACGATCGGCTGCGCATCCTTCGGACCCCAGTCCTTGTAGAAGATTTCGACGTTGTCTTTCGTTGTGACGTACGGCATGGTCGTTTCCTTTTTGACGTTATAGAGCATGAGCCGGCGATCATTTTCCGGCGCCAATATGACAACCGCTACCGTGAGTGGCGGCTGGTACGACGAAGTACGCAACGCGATGTGGGGAGAGTACGGACGCCGGCATCTTGGTGGAAGAGCGGCGGATGCAATGCATTGTTGCACTGGTGCGACGTGCCTTGCAACGAAGGTGTCCGGATAACAGAGTTGGGGACGATGCGATGCTCAACGCTTAGCCGAATGAACGGCGCGGCGCGTTGCGCACGATGACGCCGCCGTGCGCGAAGCCGGTGCGAGTGTTCACTGATTCAGCGATATCTGCATGATTGCTGCGCCTGTCGTGCACCAGCAGTAAGCCGGTTGACGAACGTCTTGCGGTGAGTCCGCTATGCGCGGCCGATGAGATGCCTGCCGTCGTCCGCCGTTGCGCGTCACAGTTGCGTAGTACCGACCGGCTCGACCAGACTGCCGGTCTCGATGACGCCCTCTTCCACGACGCGAGCCGTGACGCCTCCGAAACCTCGCACCGCGTTGTATCCGCCGACACCGAACGTTTCTTCCATCCGCGAACAGGGATGACATTCACCCGTCACCAGAAGAACCGCGCCGCCGATGCGGACCTGCCGGTCCTTCAGCGCGTTCAGGTTGATGCCCTCGGTGACGATGTTGCGCCGAAGATCCAGTGGCGAGACGTGCTCGCGCCCGAGATGGCTCGCAATCGCCCGCAGACTTTCGGCTGCGATCAGCGTGACTTGTCGGTTGCCGCGCGTGCGGCTGTAGTGATCGCCTTCGAGCCCTTCGTTCGTCGATGCGCGAACCGAGCGCACTTCCACGAGCGGCGCGCGCCGCGCCGCGCGCAGGCCGATCCAGACTACATGGCCCGAGCGAACCGGCGCGAGCATGAGGCGAGTCAGCGGGGAATCGGGATTGAGCGGCATCGGTGAATGAGCGCAGCGCGGCAGTGGGCCATTCTCGCGCGGTTCAGCTATCGGCGCTGGTCGGCGTCCAGCCGAACGCGTCCTCGAAGCGCTCGCGAAACGGCGTCCGGATGCCGGCGGGCGATTGCCGGACATAGGCTTCGGCGCGGATGCGTTCTTCTTCGCCGAGCGATTGGAGGTAGGTCACCGCTTCATCGACACTCGGCATGCGGCCGTTGACCTCGCGCGATTTGGGCGGCAGCGCCGTCCAGATCACGGCGTCGGCCCCGTTGCGTTCGAGCCATGACGCGATGGCATGCGATTGCGGATACGCCATGCCATGAGGCGCGGGAATGCTCCCGATCCATTCGACTACATTGGCGCGGACATCCTCGCGCGCGCGCAACGCCTCGCGCGCGGCGTCGAGGGAGTCGAGAGCGACCCGTGCCCAAAATGTGGGTTGCAACGGTCCCGATTCCAGGACGACCAGACTCACGATCTCGCCGTCCGAATGACGCGCGAACTCCAGCGGAAGCAGCGCACCGCCCTCGCGCCATTCTCCGTCGATGGGGAACCCTTTTAGATTCCATAGCAACGACCCCCAAGCCACACAGACGATGTTCATGCCACTTCGCTTTCGATGTTGAGGCTGGAGGCACGGAGCACGCCGCGTGCCCATGAGATGCGGGGCGCGCGGCGCCAGCCATCATGCGGATTCGCGTTGACTGCCGGTTGGCGCGACGGCAAGCGTGGCCGGAGCCGAAGCGCGCCGCAATGCGACCAACAGCACGAGCGCCCCGCCGATCAGACCGAACGCCATCACGTCGAAAGCCACGTACAGGCTTCCCGTCGCGGACTGTATCGCGCCGACCGCCGCAGGACTGACGATGCCCGCCGTCGTGCCGATGCTGCTGATCATCGCGATGCCGCCCGCCGCGCCGCCCGGTTTGAGCAAGGCCGGCGGGATCGTCCAGAAGAGCGAGATTGCCGACAGTGCCGCCGCGCAGCCGACGCTCATCAGCGCGATGGACAACGCCAGATGGCCGCGCGCGAAGCCCAGCGCGATGAAGCAGCCGGCCCCGGCGCACATGGTCAGCGCGAGATGCCAGCGCCTTTCCTGACGGCGATCGGAACTGCGCCCGAGAAGGTACATGCCGGCGAGCGCCACTACATAGGGCAGGCTGGCTAACGCCCCGATCGTGCTCAGATTATCGATGCCCATGCTGCGGATCAGCGTCGGCATCCAGTAGGAAACCGTGTTGGATCCGCCGTAGATGCAGAAGTACACGAGTCCCATCACGTAGACGATCGGGTTGCGCAGCACCTGCGCGAACGATGCGTGTCCCGCCGCTTGCTGATGCTCTGCGGCCAGCGCCGCGGCGATCACCTGCTTCTGCGCGTCAGTGAGCCACTGCGCGCGGGCGGGCCGGTCCGTCAGCCAGAACCACGCGACGACGCCCATGACGACCGCGGGCATGCCTTCGACGACGAAGAGCGCTTGCCAGTCGCGCAGCCACGCGTCGTGGCCGACATGCGTCATGATCCAGCCAGCGAACGGTCCGCTGAGGATGCCCGCCACCACGCCCGACATCAGAAACGCAGCGGTAATGCGCCCGCGCAACGCGGACGGAAACCAGTAGCTGAGATACAGGATCATGCCGGAGAGAAAGCCTGCCTCCGCGACGCCGAGCAGAAAGCGCATCGCGATGAGCTGATTCGGGCTCTTCACGAACGCGGTCAGCATCGTGACCGCGCCCCACAGGATCATGATGCGCGTGAGCGTGGCCCGCGCGCCGGCACGTTGCAGATAGAGATTGGCCGGGACTTCGAACAGCACATATCCCAGATAGAACACGGCTGCGCTCAGGCCATAGGCGGCGTCGCTCAGGCCGATGTCGTGCGCCATGCCCAGCTTCGCGAACGATATGTTCACCCGGTCGATCGCGTTGATCATGAACGCGATGAGCAGAAACGGCATCAGGCGTCCGATCACCTTGCGATAAGCCGCGCTCTCCTCCTGCACCATAGCCCCGCCTGACAGCGCGGCCGGTTCGTTCAACTGGCTCATGAAGCTGCTCCTCACATGTTGATATGTTCTGGTTTGCGTAGAAGGATAATGCTTCGTACTTCGATGTATTAAACGCGTGCCTGAATTGCGTCATGCCTCGATGCGTCGCTCGCATGCACCGCCGTCTATCTAGCGGTGCATGCAGGCGTCATGCGCATCCGCGGGACACGCACGCGCGCCGCGTCGCGAACATCATTTCGATGCGGCTTGCGACGGTTCCGTTGCCGCGAGACTCTGCGCGCGCTTTCGGCCGGGCGCGCGTCGGACGGGCGCGTCCACTGGCGCGGGCGCTTCATTTGCCGATGCCACCTCTTCCTGCATGACGGCGGGCTCGGTCGCAACGGCCTGCGTCTCTGCGGGTTTCAGTCGGCGAATCGCCTCCAGTTCCGCGACGAGATGCCCGATGAGTTCCTGCGACTCTTCCTGCGACAGCACATGCCTGCACGCCGTGATGCCGAATTCCATCGACCCGGCGTAGCTTTGCACGGTGATGTTCACCGCGAGCCCGTGATACGGAATCGCCACCGGGTAGTAATGCACCATGCGGGCGCCGGCCATATAAAGCGTGGTCGGCAGGCCGGGAACGTTCGAAATCAGCACATTGGCGACGCTCGGCAAGCGGCTCTGCAAATCGGTTCGCCCGAAGAGCGAAGCCATGCCCGTCATCAGCCACGGCGCGCCGAAGACCGGCACCTGCGCGCCGAGCACCGGCTTCAATTCGCGGACGATGGCCTTCGCCGACTCCGACGACGCGTGGATCGCCTTGAAGCGCTCGGCGCGGTCGGCAATGTCGGTCGCGAGATCGACGCGAACCGCGGACACCTGATTGTTCATGGACCGGTCGTCGTCGCTGCGCAGGCTGACCGGCACCATCGCGATCAACGAGCTGTCGGGCAGCAAGTTGCGCTCGGCCAGAAAGCGCCGCAACGCGCCGCTGCACATGGCCATGACGAGCGTGTTCACCGTGCCGCCCACCGCCTTGCTGAGCGACTTCATCTCCTCGAACGGCAAGGACATGGTGGTGAACGAACGCTGATTGGTGATCGACGCATTGAAAATGGTCTTCGGCGCGATCCCGAGGTCGAGGCTGCGCTTGTCCTCGGTCAGCTTGCGCGAAGCGACCGCCTGCGTCGCGGTGCCGAGCGCCATGAAAGCCGTCGGCAGCAACGCGCCGATGTCGCTGTACATCTTCGTGGTGTTGGAGACAGCGGCCTGCAACAGTTCAATGACGCCGAGCGGGTTCGCGTGGCTGCGGCGCGTGCGGCGCGCGGGCGGCACCTCGCGGATCACCGGAGAAACGTCGTACAGCACCTTGCCCATTTCCACGGCGGCCTTGCCGTCGATGGTGCTGTGATGCACCTTCGTGTAATACGCGATCTGGCCGTTTTCCAGGCCGTCGATCACATACGCTTCCCACAACGGCCGGCTGCGATCCAGGAGCGACGAATGCAGCCGGGCGACCAGCTGCTCCAGTTGCGCCATGGTGCCCGGCCGACGCAACGTGAGACTGCGAACGTGATAGTCGATATCGACATCGTCGTCTTCCACCCAGATGGGATCGGCCAGTTCGAACGGCATTTGCGCGAGCTTCCGGTGAAACAGGCTGCACAGATGCAGGCGCTTGGCGAGCACCGCTTTGACGTCCTCGAAAAAATCGCCGTTATAGCCGTCCGGAAGCTCGAAAAGCATCAGACTGCCGATATGCGTCGGCGTCTCGGGTGTCTCCAGATGCAGATACGAAGCGTCCGTGCTGCTCAGATGGTCCATTACCGTGTCTCTCGTATTCATATAGTTTTCTGATGCCGATGGCACTCCGTGACCCGGATCGCTCTCGCTCCGGGTACGCCTGCCGATGGCCATTACGACATTTGCGACGTCTGCGACGTTTGCGACTGCTGCTGCGCTTCCGACGGCTGCAACGATCCTTGCAGATTCGTGACCCTTTCCTGCACACGGTCTTGCAGCACCTTCCAGGTCCTGTTGCGCACGGACCCTTCCAGCTCGATCAGCTCGCGTATCCCCTGCATGGCCCGCGCGAGCGACTTCTGCCCGATCTCGGCGCGCTGTGCGATTGCCTGCGGACCCGTCAGGCCGTTGATGAGTTCGGTCCATTGCGCCAGTTCTTCGAGCAGCAGCGCGTTGCGCCGCTCGACGATGGCATGGAAGCCGTCGTAGGCATCGCGGTTCGCCTGAAGCAGCGCGTCGATATCCTTGCGATGCGATTCGGCCATCGCCGACCAGTTGAGATAGCGCGCCCGGAGGCGTTCGATGAAATTGCCATAGGCGATCAGGCCCGGCGGAAACGCCGGCTGTTCGGTTTGCGGCGTAGGGTCCTGCGTCGTCGTGCTTGCCATGCATCCTCCTCGAGCGGGTTGTACAGGTGTGGAACGCTTTGAATGCGGGAACTCAGGCGGCGGCAGGCCGCTGGCCGTCCCCACGAGCCGGGTCGCCGTACACGAAACGCCGCCAGCCGGCCTCGCGGTCGAAGGGCCGCCACTGGCCTTCCGGCTGCGCGAGTCGGTCCGCGATTGCGTACAGCACCGCGGGATGGTGACCGAGACCGCAATGGCTGCTTTCGACCTCGATGTTCTCGGAGGTCGCGCTCACGCGTTCGAGGCAGCCCTGCCATGCCACGACGCCGTCGCTGCGGCTGTAGATCGCCGTGCTCGGCACGGGCGGCGGCTCTTTCATGAGTTCGCGTTGCGGCCAGTCGTCGGCTTTGCGCCCGCTTAAGTGCTCGTAGCAGCGCCAGCCGTGATTGGCTCTCGGCTCGCCCGCGAACGGACTGCCCAATGTGATGACGCTGCGCACGAGTTGCGGCGCATGGCGGGCAAGCTCCCGCGCGAACACGCCGCCGAGACTCCAGCCGATCACGCTGACTTTGCGGCCGGCACGCTCGGCGATGTCGGCGAGTTGCGCGCGCATGTTGTCTTCGACGCCGGAGCGCGGGCCGAGATTCGCGCCGAGCGTCCAGCCGAGCGCGTGATAGCCGCGATTGCGCAGGAACATCCGCAGGAGCCGGGTCGAGAAGTCGCTCGCGCCGAAGCCGGGCAGCACGAGGACCGGATGCCCGTCGCCGGTCGGCGCGAATTGGAGGAACGGGACGGCCGCGTAAAAGGCGCCGAGCTCGCAGATCGCGCGGGATTCGAGCATCAGAAGAAATCTCGACGGCGGCGCTGAAGGGTCGGACGGGGAATCCATGAGCATTCCTTGTTTGATTGAGGGTTGCCGCCGCGCATGTCGAACGGTCTGTTGCATGCCGAAGCGCAGCGTCGCCGTGCGTGACGGCGATCAACAGGCGGAAAGTGCGTCGAGAATAGGCAGGAATCGCAGCGCGCACACCCCCTCGAAGATAGGGGTATCGCGCGCCTCGTCGCGCGGGGCGATCGTTTTAGCCGATGCCATGCGAGGCCGGCCGCGTCAGCGAAACGCGGAACGCGCCGCCGAAGTCGCAACGCTCGTCATGGCAATGGCCCGGCTTTGCGGGCTCTGGCCGACGCCCGAATCCGGAATCGCGCGCGAGCTTCGTTGCTCATACTTTCGGGTCAGTGCGGATCAGAGCCGCAAGCCCCCTTTTCCGGAACGACCCATGACAACGTCCGAAGCGTGTAGCACCATCAACGGCGCCGAGAGTCTCGTCAGGACGCTGCTGGCCTGCGGCGTCGATACCTGCTTCGCCAATCCGGGAACGAGCGAGATGCATTTCGTCGCGGCGCTGGATCGCATTCCCGCCATGCGTTGCGTGCTCGGCCTGTTCGAAGGCGTCGTGACCGGCGCGGCGGACGGGTATGCGCGCATCGCGGGCAAGCCGGCCGCCACGCTGCTGCACTGCGGTCCGGGCCTCGCGAACGGTCTCGCGAACCTGCACAACGCGCGGCGCGCGCAGACGCCGGTGGTCAACCTCATCGGCGATCAGGCGACGCATCACCGTCAGTACGACGCGCCGCTCACCACCGACGCAGAAGCGTGGGCGCGCCCCGTCTCGGTGTGGACCCGAACCGTCGAACAGGCCGATGCCGTCGGCGCGGCCGCCGCCGCCGCGGTGCAGGCGGCCCGCGCCGCGCCCGGCGGAGTCGCCAGTCTGATCTTGCCGTCGGATGTCTGCTGGGACAGCGGCGGCGTGATTGCCGCGCCGCTCGAACCCGATCGCGCGGCGAGCGTGTCGCCGGACGAGATCGAGCGCATCGCGCGTGTGTTGCGGCAGGATCAGCCGTCGTTGCTGCTGCTCGCCGGCGCGGCGCTCGAAGAACACGCGTTGGCCTGTGCCCATCGCATCGCGGCCGCGACGGGCGCGCAGCTCATGTCGACGACCTTCAACGCACGCGTGCCGCGTGGCCGCGGGCGCTTTCCGATCGAGCGCATGCCCTACTCCGGCGATGCCGCACGCGCCCGGCTCTCGAGCATTCGTCAGGTGGTCCTGGTGGGCACGCCTGCGCCCGCCAACTTCTTCGCCTATCCGGGCAAGCCTGCGCGTCCCTTTCCGGACGATGCGGCGATCCACGTCCTCGCGCGCCCCGAGGACGATCTGCCCGACGCGCTCGCGCGTCTCGCCGACGCGCTGAAGGCGCCGGCCGTGCGCGTTCCCGCGTTCGCTTCGGCCACGCCGCGCGTCGGCACAGGCGCGATAAGTTCTCAGGCCGTGGCGCAAACCTTGAGCGCGTTGATGCCGGAAGAGGCCATCGTCGTCGACGAAAGCGTGAGCTTCGGACACGCCTTCTATCCCGGGACGGTTCACGCCGCGCCGCACGACTGGCTTCAGCTAACGGGCGGCGCCATCGGCGATGGCCTCCCGCTCGCGCTGGGCGCGGCAGTCGCCGCGAAGGGCCGGCGCGTGATTGCGCTTCAGGCGGACGGTTCGGCGATGTATACGCCGCAAGCCCTGTGGAGCATGGCGCGCGAAAAGCTCGACGTCACCGTGGTGCTGCTCGCGAATCGCCGCTACGCCATCCTCCAGCACGAGCTCGCCAGCGTGGGCGCGACGGCGGGCAAGACGGCGATGGACATACTGGACATCGGCAATCCGGATCTCGACTGGGTGAAGATCGCCGGCGGCATGGGCGTGGAAGCGGACCGAGCGAGCGACATGGCGCGCTTCAACGAACTCTTCGCGATGGCCGTGCGACGTCCCGGCCCGTTCCTGATCGAGCTTTGCATTTGAGGCGCGCGAAGTCGCAAAGTGATCAGCCGTTGAACCGCGCGTCCGGACGCACGACTCAGGCCGCTTGCGGCTCGAACGGAAACTGCTCGACTTCGCCGCCCTGCGCGACGACCACGGTGCTCTCCGGAATCTCCTGCCACCATCCGGGCAAATCGGCGAGCGGCTCGGACACGACGAGGAAAGCATCCTCTCCGGCCATCGCGATGCGCGGATCGTCGGGATACAACGCGTGCAAGTGACGGAACGACGTGTTGTGAAAGAGCGAGCGCGACTGCCGCTCGCTCGAATAGCGGACGGCCACGATTTGCTCGCCGTCGGTCGCGCAGACGGTCATGTTCAGCGGGTCGGCTACGCCGTGGCGGCGGGCGGTGTCCTCGACGAATGCCACCATCCGCTTGAGCGCGGTGACAGGCGCATGCGCCAGGCCGAACGTGAGCGCGAGAAAGAACAGCACTTCCGAATCGGTCGATCCTTCGATCGACGGAAACAGCTCGGGCGCGACCGCCACCATCAGATCGCGGCGCAACACCGGGTAGTTGCGCACGAGGCCGTTGTGCACGAAGAGCCACCGGCCGTAACGGAACGGATGACAGTTGGTTTCCTGCGACGGCGTGCCGGTCGCCGCGCGCACGTGCGCGACGAACAGCGGTGCGTGGATGGCGCGCGCGGCTTCGCGCAGGTTGCGATCGCTCCACGCCGGCTGAATGCAACGATAGCGAAAGGGAATGTCGGTCGGATGTCCGTACCATCCGATCCCGAAGCCGTCGCCGTTGGTGGTGGTCTGGCCGAGCCGCGCATGCAGGCTCTGGTCGATGAGCGAATGTTTCGCGTTGAAGAGCACGGTTTCGAGCTGAAGCGGATTGCCCGAATAGGCGAGCCAGCGGCACATGATCTTTCCTGTGGAAGGGGCGTGAGTCGGCGGCCGAAGTCTGCCGCAGCGGGCCGGACGATCAGTTCGAGCCGCGCCGGCAGAATCGACGATACACCGATTGTTCGCGCGCTGCCTTCGCCTGAGGATAGGTGCCGTGCCTGGCACTCAGCCAGACACTCGCGACGGCTTAAGCCCTCCGAAGATTCTCGAAGATCGCCGCGATGCCCTGCCCGCCTCCGATGCACATCGTCACGAGCGCGTAGCGTCCGTTGATGCGCTCCAGTTCGTGAAGCGCCTTGACGGTGATGACCGCGCCCGTCGCGCCGATCGGGTGCCCGAGCGATATGCCCGATCCGTTCGGGTTGACCTTTCGCGCGTCGAGTTCCAGCAGCTTCGTCACCGCGCACGCCTGAGCCGCAAATGCCTCGTTCGATTCGATCACGTCGAGATCGGTCGCGTGCAGACCGGCGCGCTTGAGCGCCGCGCGTGTCGCGGGCACCGGACCGATGCCCATGTACTGCGGATCGACACCCGCGTGCGCATACGAAACGAGACGTGCCAGCGGCCGAATCTCGCGCGCTTTCGCCGTCTGCGCGTCCATCATCAGAATCGCAGCGGCCGCGTCGTTGATTCCGGAGGCGTTGCCCGCCGTCACCGTTCCGCCATCTTTCAGGAACGCGGGACGCAAGCCGGCAAGCTCGCCTTGCCGGAGGTCGTGGCGCACGTGTTCGTCGGTATCGAAGACGGTGCTTTTGCCCTTGACGTGCGTGGCGATTGCAGCGATCTGGCCTGCGAAGCGGCCCTCGGTTATCGCGCGCGCCGCCCGCCGATGCGACTCCAGCGCGAGCGCATCCTGCTGCTCGCGCGTGATGCCGTACTTGCGCGCGACGTTCTCCGCGGTCATGCCCATGTGGATCGAGTGGAACGGGTCGTGCAACGCGCCGAGCATCATGTCGATGAGCCGGCTGTCTCCCATGCGCGCGCCGAAGCGAGCGTCCGTCGCAAGGTAGGGCGCGCGACTCATGTTCTCGGCGCCGCCGCCGATCGCGACGTCGGTATCGCCCAGCGAAATGGCCTGCGCCGCGCAGATGATCGCTTCCAGTCCGGAGCCGCATAGACGGTTGACGGTCATCGCGGGCGTGTGCTCGGCGAGGCCGGCGTCCAGCGCGGCGACACGCGCCAGATACAGGTCTCTAGGCTCGGTAGCGATGACGTTGCCGAACACGACCCGACCCACGTCCTGCGCGGGCAGGCCGGTTTTGGCCAGCACGTTGCGCACGACGTGCGCGCCTAGCGCCGTGGGCGGCTGGTCCTTGAGACTGCCACCAAACTTTCCGATTGCGGTGCGCGCACCGCTGACCACGACGACATCCCTTCGCATTGTTCACTCCTTCGAACTAGAACTGTTCACCCTGCAACGCGGGAACGCCTTCGACGTCGAGCCCGGCGACAACGGCCGCTTCGAGTGCGATCGCTCGCGGCAGCACGTGTGTCGCATAGGCATGCGCCGTGGCGATTCTCGTGTCATGGAAAGCAGGGTCGCTTTCTTGTTTGTCCGTGGCGGCGATCAATGAGCGCGCAAGTTGCCAGCCGCAGAGCACGATGCCCGCCAGCTGCAAGTACGGCACGCTTCCCGCGAACACGGCGTTCGGTTCGCGGCGCGCGTTGTCGACGACGAAGCACACCGAACGCGCAAGCGCGTCGTGGCCCGCGAGAAGATGCGCGTGCATCGACTGGAACGCCGCGCTCGTGTTGAAAGACGCGTGACTCTGTAACGTCACGATGGTTTCTTCGATGCGGGCGAGAAGACGCATCGCCACCGCGCCTTTGTCGCGCAGCGTCTTGCGACCGATCAGGTCGTTCGCCTGAATGGCGGTCGTGCCTTCGTAGATCGGGAGGATGCGCGCGTCGCGGTAGTACTGGGCAGCGCCAGTCTCCTCGATGAAGCCCATGCCGCCATGAACCTGAATGCCGAGGCTCGTCACTTCGAGCGCCATCTCCGTGCTCCACCCCTTCACGATAGGCACCAGAAACTCATAGATCGCCTGGTTCGCTTCACGCACCTTCGCGTCCGCATGTGCGTGAGCCCGGTCGGCATGCGCCGCCGCGACGTAGGCGAGCGAGCGGGCGCCTTCCGTCAGCGCGCGCATCGTCAAGAGCATCCGGCGCACGTCCGGATGCGCGATGATCTGCACCGGCTCGCTCGACGATCCGTCGACGGGGCGGCCCTGCACGCGCTCTTTCGCGTAGGCAACGGCCTTCTGATACGCGCGCTCCGACACGCCGATGCCCTGCACGCCCACGCCGAAGCGAGCCGCGTTCATCATGACGAACATGTATTCGAGGCCACGGTTTTCCTCGCCCACCAGAAAGCCTGTCGCGCCGCCGTGATCGCCGAACTGAAGCACGGCGGTCGGGCTCGCTTTGATGCCGAGCTTGTGTTCGATCGAGACGCACGTCACGTCATTGCGCTCGCCGCAGGAACCATCCGCGTTGACGAGCCGCTTGGGCACGATGAAGAGCGAGATGCCCTTCACGCCTGCCGGCGCCTCGGGCGTGCGGGCAAGCACGAGATGCACGATGTTCTCGGCCATGTCGTGCTCGCCCCACGTAATGAAGGTCTTCGTGCCGAAGATGCGGTACGTGCCGTCGCTCTGCCGCTGCGCCCGCGTGCGCAACAGCGCGAGGTCGGACCCCGCTTGCGGTTCGGTGAGATTCATGGTGCCGGTCCACTGGCCCGAGACGAGCTTGGGCAAGTAGGTCGACTTCTGTTCATCGCTGCCCGCGATAAGCAGCGCTTCGATCGCGCCATCGGTCAGCAGCGGGCACAGCGCGAGCGACAGGTTCGACGCGTTCAGCATCTCGGTGCACGCGGCTGCGATCAGCTTCGGCAGCCCCTGTCCGCCATATTCTTGCGGATGATGCACGCCTTGCCATCCGCCTTCGACGAAGTGGCCGAAGGCTTGCCGAAAGCCCCGAGTCGATTCGACCGCGCCGTCCTTCCATGTGCTCGGATTGCGGTCGCCTTCTGCGTTGAGCGGCGCCCAGACCTCGTTGCACAGCCTCGCGCATTCTTCGAGCACGCCTCGGGCCGTATCGTGATCTGCATCTTCGAAGCCGGGCAAGGTGGCGATATCGTCGAGGCCCGCAAGCTCGGTCATCGTAAAGAGCATCTCGTTCAATGGTGCGGCGTAAGTCATATTCGTTTAGTCCAGGTGTTGCAAAGTGATGTTCGTTAGGACGACTACATGCCGCCAAGCGGCTTTCTCACGGTCAGCTTGTTGGTCACCGACGTCACGCCGGGAACCGCCTTCGCGATGTCCTCGACCTCTTTGATCTGCTGCGCGTCCGTGACCGTGCCGCCGAGCGTCACGGCGCCGTCTTTCGCGATGACGCTGAGATCACCGGCACTGATCTCCTTGTGCTTGCCGATTGCCGCATACACCTTTCTGCGCAGCGCGCGATTCGCCTTTCTGCCGGTTTCGGGCGCTGCGCTGGCGGAAGCCGCCGTCGCTGAGGCGGCCTGTGCGCCGGATGCATTGTTAGTCTGAGACCAGACGCTCGCGGACGTTATTGCGATCAATGACGCCACAGCGACTTGTAGGGCGCGGACATGCTTCATGGGTTTCTCCCGTCGTTTAGGGTGGCGCGTTCAGAACACATGGCGAATGCCGACCATCGCGGCCGTGGTAGAGACGCCCGGCGCCACCGGTGCGCCGTAAATGATCGTCTGGTTCATGGTGCCCTTGTTGTCGACATAACCGACTTGCGCGTACGCCCGGGTTCGGGGAGATACGCTGTATTCGGCTCCCAGTGAGAATTCGCTGGAATGGTTAGCCGAATTGTTCCGGTCCTTCAGGTAGTAGAAACCGGATGTCACCTTGAAACGCGAGTGGAACTGATAGCCGAGACCACCGGATGCCATCTCGAAGTTCACGGTGTTGCTTCTGGACGGGTTCTTGCCGATGCCGTAAGACGCGGAAATCGACACGCCGTCGATGGTGTACATCGCGCCGAAGTAATAGAAGCGGTTGTTGTCCTGTCCGGTCGGCGTGATGGCGGGCGCAGCCGGATAGTTGATGGGATACGGATTGGTGTCGTGTCCGTTGTAGTAGACGGCGGACAGGTTGAGGCCGTAATTCGAATACTTGAGCACGGCCGATTCGCGCGTGCCGCCCTGAAACTGGCCCGCGACGCCGCCCAGCGCGTATTCCAGCGCAAGCGATGCGCCGTAGAATTTCGGCGTCGTGTAGACGAGCGCGTTGCTGTCATACAGCGCGCCGATGGGCGCATTCGTGCTCGTGCCGGGCCAGCCCGCAGCCTGATTCACGCCCAGCCACGCGGTCAGAATGCTGCCGAAGTACTGCGCGCCGCGCACGTCGGTTTCCGCCATCGCGTAGATCATCGGGATGATCTGCCGGCCGGCGTCGAATGTGCCGAACGGCCCCGATGCGCCGATAGTCGCGTACTGGTTGAAGATCGCTGTCGTGCCGGGAGTATCGGGCAGCCCCGTGCGGCCGTTCGCGCTGTTGAACGAGCCTTGCAGCTTGAAGTTGATCTTGTAGCCGCCGCCGAGGTCTTCGCTGCCCTTCAGGCCCCAGAAGCTCGCGTAGATGCCGCCGTCCTTGAGTTGATACACATGCCCCATGTTGCGCGCGGTCGGCAGGAACGTCGCCGCTGACGTGCTTTGATAAAGCAGCCCGCTGTCGAGCACGCCATACAGCGTGACCGACGATTGCGGGTGCGCCGCAGTCGCGAACATCAGCAGCGCCGCGGCGCCGCTCAACTTCAATTTCATTGCGTGTCTCCAACGATGTGCCGCATGCGAGCGGTCTTGTGTGAGTAGTGCCGGAACGAATCTGCGTCGATGCGGGCCGGTGTCAGCCCGGCACGAAGTAGTCCGTGAATTGATCGCGTAGTCGATGTTTAAGGACCTTGCCGGTAGCGCCGTGCGGCACCGAATCGATGAAGACCACCGCGTCCGGCATGCACCACTTGGCCAAGCGTCCGTCGAAGAAACGGAGCAGCTCGTGTTCGGTCACCGCGCTATCCGGCTTCTTCACGACGAGCAGCAACGGCCGCTCGTCCCACTTCGGATGCCTCGCGCCGATGCACACCGCAGTCGTCACGTCCGGGTGCAGACAGGCGATGTTTTCGATCTCGGCCGAGCTGATCCATTCGCCGCCCGATTTGATGACGTCCTTGCTGCGGTCCGTGATCTGCATGAACCCGTCGGGGTCGATCTTCGCGATGTCTCCGGTCGGGAACCAGCCGTCGGATAGCGGCGAGGCATCGTCGCTGCCGAAGTACTGGCGCGTGACCCACGGGCCGCGCACCATGAGATCGCCGGCGCTGCGGCCGTCCCACGGCAGTTCCGACCCTTGTGGACCGACGATCTTCATGTCGATGCCGAACACCGCGCGGCCCTGCTTCGCCTGAAGCGCGTAGCGGTCAGCGTCTGGCAGCGCGACTTGATGCGCCTTGAAGCTGCATACGGTGCCGAGCGGACTCAGTTCGGTCATGCCCCACGCATGCAGCACGTCCACCTGATAACGCTCTTGAAAGGCGGTAGCCATCGCCGTCGGACACGGTGCTCCGCCGATCACCGTGCGTCGCATCGACGAGAAGCTGCCCTTCGTTTCGTCGACATGCGCGAGCAGCCCCTGCCACACGGTCGGCACGCCAGCGGACAGCGTGACCTGCTCGCTTTCGATCAGTTCATAGAGCGACGCGCCGTCGAGGGCGGCCCCGGGGAATACCAGCTTCGCGCCCACCATGCAGGCGATATACGGCAAGCCCCATGCGTTGACGTGGAACATTGGCACCACGGGCAGTATCGAGTCACGCGCCGAGCAATTGAGCGAATCCGGCAGCGCGGCGGCGAAGGTATGCAACAGGGTCGAGCGGTGGCTGTACAGCACGCCTTTCGGATGCCCCGTGGTCCCCGATGTGTAGCAGAGCGACGACGCGCTGTTCTCATCGAGGAGCGGCCAGTCGAATGCGTCGCTGCTTGCGTCGATCAGATCCTCGTAGCACATCAGCATGGTGGACAGACCGTGCGTCTGTGGCATGTGCGCGCGGTCCGTCATCGCGACGAACACCTTCGGACTCTTGACGCGCGACGCGACCGATTCGATGAGCGGCATGAACGTCATGTCGAAGAACACGACGCGGTCTTGCGCATGATCGATGATGTAGGCCAGCTGGTCGATGTGGAGCCGAGGGTTCAGCGTGTGCAACACGGCACCCGAGCCGGAGGCCGCGAAATACAGTTCCATGTGCCGGTAGCCGTTCCACGCCAGCGTGGCCACCCGATCACCCGGCTGAATACCGAGCGCGGCCAGCGCGTTGGCCATGCGGCGCGCGCGTTGCGCGAGATCCCGATACGTGTAGCGGTGAATGTCCCCTTCCACTCGCCGGGACACGATTTCCCGGGCACCGTGATGCCGTTCGGCATGGGTGAGCAGCGAAGCGACCAGCAGCGGTTGCTGCATCATCAAGCCTTGCATGATTCGTTCTCCTGATGGCGCATCACGGCTGACGTTCCGGCGCGCGCTTTCAACGGGTTATGACACTACGCGGCATGCGGTGCAGACTGCCCGCATCCGTTCACACGAGTTCCTGAATGAGACGGTGCGCCATCTTCCATTCGCCGAAGCCCGACGCGGGGTTCAGGTGTCCCACGTCGCCGAGATCGACGAGTCGGCTGCCCCAGTCCTTCGCCATCCCGGACACGCGCTCGAAGCGCGCAAGCGGGTCATTGCGGCTCGCGGCGACGATGCTCGGAAACGGCAGCGTCCCGCGCGGAATCGGAAGCCAGCCGTTTTGCGCCAACGCTTCGAGCGTCGGATAGCCAGCGGGCAGCGGCGTCTCGAGATCGGCCGGGGCGGCCAGCACCGCACCGTGGATCTCGCGCCGGCGATGCTGCGCCCAATGTACGGTGATCATCACGCCCGCGCTATGCGCGACGAGAATCACGGGACCGTCTATCTTCGCGAGCGTTGCATCGAGCGCCGCCACGCGCGCCGCGCAACTGAGCGTGTCGTGTTCGAGCGGCGGCACGCAGGCGGACTTGGGCAATTCTTTTTGCAGCAACGTTTGCCAGTGTTCGGCGACATGACCGCGCAAGCCCGGCACCATGACAACGGTCGGCATCGTAGGTGAATTCATGAAGCGGCCTTTTTGTTATCAATAAGGCTTGTCGCCGATGATTCCCGCGCGCTCCATCTTGCGATGACACGGCGGATAGTCCATGACCGCATAGTGCTGCGTGCTCCGGTTGTCCCAGATGGCCACGCTGTTCTTCTGCCAGCGCCAGCGCACCTGATACTCGGGGATGTATGCCTGACTGATCAGATAGCGCAGCAGGTCGCCTGCGCCCGGATTGGCGTCCTGGCCGAAGCGCACGCGATCGGGCGTGTGATAGTTGGTGAAATGCGTCGTGAAGGCATTCACGAACAGAATCTTCTCTCCGGTCTCGGGGTGCGTGCGCACAACGGGATGTTCGGCATCCGGGAACTGCGCCTTGAGTGCATGGCGCTTTTCCGTCGGCATTGCAGCGCCGAAGCTCGCCTCGATGCTATGACGCGCGCGCAGGTCGGCAATCTGCGTCTTGATGTGCGCGGGCAGGTTCTCGTACGCGAGCGCCATGTTCGCCCACATCGTGTCGCCTCCGACGGGCGGACATTCCACGCAACGAAGCACCGCGCCGAATTGCGGCGCCTCGCGCCACGTTGCGTCCGCGTGCCATGCGTTCTCATACCGGTCGTTCGGCTGATCGGGTGTCTTGTAGATGCGCACGAGCCCGGGATACTCGGGGTCGCTGCCTGCCACCGGATGATCTTCCAGTTCACCGAAGCGGCGCGCAAACGCAACATGCTCGGCGCGCGTGATGTCCTGTTCGCGCAGAAACAGCACGCGATGCTTCAACAGCGCCGCTCTGATCTCGCTGAAGAGTCCGTCGTCGTGAATGCCGTCGGCCAGATCGACGCCGAACAGTTCCGCACCGATTGCACATGTGAGAGGTTCGATTCGCATCATGGCCTCCTTAGATGATGAACACCGATGAACCGGTCGTCTTGCGCGATTCGAGATCGCGGTGAGCTTGCACCGCGTCTTCGAGCGCATAGCGCTGATTCACCTGGATATCGATACGCCCCGCGGCCACATGCGCGAAGAGTTCGGCGGCGAGTTCGTTTTTCTCTGCTTCATCGGCGATGTAATCGGCGAGCGCGGGGCGGGTCAGATAGAGCGAGCCCTTCATCGCGAGTATCTGCGGATTGAAGGGCGGGACCGGACCGGATGCCGTGCCGACACAGACCATGAGGCCGCGGCGCTTCAACGAATTGAGCGACGCGTCGAATGTGTCCTTGCCGACGCTATCGAACACCACGTTCACGCCGACTCCGTCAGTCAGTTCGCGCACTCGCGCCGCGACGTCTTCCCGGCTGTAGTCGATCACGTGATCGCAGCCATGCGCGCGCGCCACTTCGCCCTTCGCTTCCGTCGATACGGTGCCGATCACGGTGAGTCCGAGCAGCTTCGCCCATTGCGACACGATCAGGCCGACACCGCCCGCCGCCGCATGCAGCAGAATCGTGTCGCCGGCCTTGAAGTCGTAGATACGGCGCATCAGGTACGCGCTCGTCAGACCGCGCATGGTCATGCCGGCAGCGGTTTCGAACGAGATCGCAGCGGGCAGTTTGATGAGCGGCGCAGCGGCGATCAAACGCTCCGTGCTATAGGCGCCGAGCGTATTGATGAAGCCTGTGTAGGTCACGCGGTCGCCGGGCGCGACGTTCTCCACGCCCGCGCCGACAGCTTCGACCACGCCCGCGGCTTCGACGCCCATACCCGAAGGCAGCGGCACCGGATAAAGACCACTGCGAAAATAGGTGTCGGCGAAGTTCAGCCCCACGGCCTCATGACGCAAACGGACCTGTCCCGGACCCGGATCGCCTACTGCGACCGTTTCGTAGCGCAAGACTTCGGGACCGCCGGTTTCATGGAAGCGAATCGCTTTAGCCATGTTCAATCTCCTCTCGATTACGTAACTGCTCAATCAATTTGGCCGTCGATGCAGGCGCGTTCAACGCACGGCCTGCTCGCGCAGCGTGTTCAGGCGATCCAGATCACCGGCGTAGTTGCGCTTGCCGATGTAGAACGCAATTCCGGCGACGAGCGGCGCGAACGGCACGAGTTGCAACGCGCCCAGCAAGCCGATCCGGTCGGCGATGACGCCGGTGAGAATCGCGGCGGGCGCGAGGCCCAACAGGTTGTTCGCCAGCGTGAGCGTCGCGAATGCCGATGCGTGGATCGACGGCGGCGTGAGATTGGCGACCATCGCGCCGGCCGGACCGCTTGCGCCTGCGCTCAGGAACATGCCAGCGCCGATCACGATGAGTTGCATGGGCCCGGCCGGCATGCGCAAACCGATAGCGAGCAACGCGGCACATGTCACGCAAAAGGCGATTGCGGCGGCCCACTTGGTTTCTCGCGAATGCTTGCTCAAGCGGTCGGCCAGATTCCCGCACACCACCATGCCGAGGCCGGTCACCAGAACGAATGCGGCTGCGCTCATCGCGGCCTTGCCGACCGGCATGCCGTAATAGCGGTTGAGGAAGCTCGGCATCCATGCCCACATCGCGGCGGGAACGAGCAGATGAATGCCGCTGCCGATATAGGCACACACCACCGACTTCGTGGAGAACAGTCCCTTCAACAAAGCGCGCAGACTGAGGCGCATGCCGACTTCGCGCGGGCCGCGGTTCACGCTCACGCTCGCGGGCTGAAGCGGTGCCAGCCGTTTTTCGGTCACGACGAACCGGTACACGACGACGAGCACGAGACCCAGCGCGGCCATGACGCCGAACGCCGGGCGCCAGCCGAGATGAGCCGCCACCGCGCCACCGAGCGCCATGCCCAGCACCGAGCCGAACGCGCCCCCTGCCATGAACGCGCCGGTCAGCGTCGCGCGTAGCCGTGCCGGGAAGATGCTCAGCACGACCGCGATGCCGACGCTGCCGTAGGCCGCCTCGCCGATACCGACGAATGCACGCGCGACCAGCATCTCGCCATAGTTGGTGGCGAGCGCGCAGCCGAGCGTCGCGAAGCTCCAGATCGCCGCCATCAGAAGAATGCTTTTCACACGCCCCCAACGATCCGCGAGCACCGATAGCGGAAAGGTCAGCACGCCGACCATCAACGCGACCACGCTGCTGAGCGACCCGAGGCGCGTGTCGGTCAACGCCCAGTTCGCCTTGAGTAGCGGGAATACCGCGTTCAGGACCTGCCTCGACATGTAATCGGACAGCAGCAATCCGACCGTCAATGCGAACACGACCCAGGCATAGCCGGGCACGTCCGCTTCCGATACCGCAACATCGCCCGTCGCGGGCTGCGCATGCTGAACAAGCATTGTTTGTCTCCTTCACGTCTGGCTGGTTACCGGTCGTCTTCACTAGCGGCAAGGGTTCGTCGGTGAAGTCGTTCACCGCCTCGCGCATGCACAGCCGCTTACGAAGCTATCTGATTACAACCGCGCCGTCATTGCACGATACGGGAACGGCAAACTACAATTTCGTGCTGAGCGCCATGTTTTTGTGTTTCCGTGCCACTCCGTGAAAACACCGATGAGCGGCGCGGGCGGCAAGCGGCAACGCATACACGCACCGAAGGAAAGCCATGGAGACGATGCTCCGGTCGATCGCGATGAGCGGTTATTTCGAAGTCACGCGGCGGCTCGGCATCAGCGCGGTCGATATGGCGCAGCGCGTCGGCATCGATCCTTCCGCGCTCGCGAATCCGGACAGTCGCGTTTCAGCTGCCGCCTGCTGCCGGCTACTCGAACTGACGGCAGACGCCGCGTCGTGTCCCACGTTTGCATTGCAAATGGCCGAAACGCGGCACAAGTTCGGCACAGGCGTGGTCAACCTGCTGCTCGCCCATAAGCGCACGCTGCGCGAGGTGTTGCTTGCCGCGGCCGAATATCGGCACCTGCTCAACGAAGCGCTCGCGATCTACGTGGAGGACGCCGGCGCGACGGTCACGATCCGCGAGGAACTCGTCGTTGCGCCGGGCACGCCGACCAACCAGGCAATCGAACTCGCACTCGGCGTGCTCGCGCGCCATTCGAGCGCTCTCTTAGGCGCGCACTGGAAACCGCGCACCGTCCATTTCACGCACGCCGGCCCCGCCGACCTCACGTACCACCGACGGTTCTTTGGTTGTCCTATGGAATTTGGAAGCGACTTCAACGGCTTTGTATGCGCCGCAACGGATCTCGACTACCCGAATCCTGCCGCCGACCCGGAGCTCGTCCGCTACGCCGAGAGTCTCGCCGCGCCGCTCAAGCAAGCGCAGGGCGATTCCATCACGCTGGAAGTGCGCAAGGCGATATACCTGCTCTTGCCGCTCGAACAAGGCACGGTCGAACCCGTTGCGCGGCAACTGGGACTGAGCGTGCGCACGATGCAGCGCCAGCTCGAGATGGCGAGCACCAGCTTCTCCGAACTCGTCGATGAAGTGCGCCGCGAACTCGCGGTGCGCTACATGAGCAACCCGCGCTATCCGATAGGACGCGTCGCCGCGCTACTGGGCTATAACCAGCAAGGATCGTTCACGAACTGGTTCACCTCGCGCTTCGGCATGACGCCGCGCGACTGGCGGAGCAGCCGGCGGCGTTGATCGGCGCCGGCTGCTCTATGCGCGGAGTCGATATCGGTACTTCGCGATACCGCGCCGTCAGACGGCCTTGCGCAAGAAGCCCTGCGTGCCGCCGTTGCGGTTGGGCGCGAAACCGTTCGCGACCAAGGTTTCCTCGACCGTGTCATAGAACACGCCGATCTTGTTGATGGCTCGCGCTTCATCGGCGGTGGCGATATCGCGGCCGAATTCGCGCGAGATGCGCACCAGTTGCTCGATCTGTTCGACGGAACTCATCTTTCGCGTGCGCGACTGATTCCACAGGTTGTCTTCGGTGCCACAGCGAACGTGCAGGCCCATGGCAATGCCCATCATGTTGATCGGCAGCACGTTGCGCATCGAGCTTTCCACGGTCAGCACCGCGCCATCGGGCGTCGCGCGCAGGAAGTTCGCGAGGTTATAGATGTTCGGCGCGTCCATGCCGCCACCGATGGCCACCCAGTTCATGACGAGCGGGCCTTTGTACACGCCGCGCCGGATCAATCGCTCGACGGACTCGAAGCTGTTGATGTTGTAGCACTGAAACGCGCTCTGAATGCCCGCCGCGTTGAGGCGGCGAATGTGCTCCTCGGCCCATCCCGGCTGCGCCGGCACGGTCATTTCTTTATATGCGTTATACACTTCGGGGTCCTCCATCGAGGTTCCCTTGACGTCGTCGTCTTCCCAATGCTCGACCACGTTCATTTGCGAGGTGTTGATGGTGACCGTGACCTGATCGGGCTTGGGATCGAGTTCGGCCAGCATATGGCGCGTGTCGTCGCTCAGCCATTTCGCTGCGGCGCCTTCGGATTCCGGCGCGAAGCTGATCGACCCGCCGACCTGGATGATCATGTCGGGCACTGCGTTGCGCACGCCGGCGATGAGTTCGTTGAACTTGGACAGCCGCTTGCTGCCCTTGCCGTCGAGTTCGCGCACGTGCAGATGAAGCACGGTGGCGCCGGCGTTATAGCAATCCACCGCTTTTTGAATCTGCTCGTCCATCGTGACGGGAATGTCTTCCGGGAAGTCGGAAGGCACCCATGCCGGCGCATACGGCGCGGCTGTGATGACGAGGGGCGGCTGATTTTCAGTGTAGAGGGAACCGTCGAGGAAGTTCATGGCGTGGTCTCAAAGGACAGGCTGCAAGCCGGGAAAGGATTGGAGCGTTCGCCGGTGTCGCACGCGGCGAACGAACCCGCGCGACTAAGTTACAGGCTGCCCGAGAATGGGATTTAGGCCGGCGCGCCAAGAATTTAGGCTTCGGTGCCAGTCAGCGTTTACACCGACGTTCACGCATTCTTCGCAAAGACTTCGCCCCGGTCAAACCTTTTCCTTCTGCACGATCGACTCGCGTTCCGGCTGGTCCTTCACCCACCGCCAGAAAAGCTTGTACGCCACCGCGAGCATGACCGGGCCGATAAAGAGTCCGATCACCCCGCCCGTCACCATGCCGCCCAGCGCGCCGATCAGAACCACGGGCATGGGCACTGCCACGCCACGGCCCAGCAGCAGAGGCTTGAGCACGTTATCGGCGAGCCCCGCTATGAAGACGTAGATCGCGAAAGCAATCGTCGCCGCGCTGAAGCCCTCGGTCAGCACGACATAGACGATGACCGGCAGCGTGATGAAGGTCGCGGGAAGCTGCATGATTCCGATGAGCAGCACGGCCAGCGCGAGCAGACCGGCACCGGGAATGTCCATCACGATGAACGCGATGCCGATCAACAACATCTGAATGAACGCGATGCCGACCACGCCCTGCGCGACGGCGCGGATCGTGGCCGTGGACAGATCGGCGATCTGTCGTCCGTTCTCCGGTCCTGAGATCCGCGATGCGATCAACACTGCGCTCTGATAGCCTTTCTCGCCGTGCGCCATGAATATGCCAGCGACGATCAAGGCCAGGAAGAACACGACGAGTCCCGCACCGAGACCGGTAATCGTGCCGAGCACCGCGAGCCCCGCTTGCTTCAACTGAGGCGTGAACTTCTGTGCGAGAACGGTGATATCGGTCGATGCTTGCGCCCAGAAGTCATAGACGTGTCGGCCCACGAACGGCCATGCGGCCACCGATTCGGCCGGCGGCGGAATATGCAGCGTGCCGCTCCGGATGATGGACATCGCGTGGTCCATCGAATTCGCTATTGCCACGCCGAGCAGGTACGTCGGCACCAGAATCACAGCGAACGCGACGAGGATGATGAGCGACGCGATGAGCCCGTTCCTGCCCCCGAGCGGACCGCGAAGCTTGACCTGTAGCGGATACAGCGTGACAGCCAGGATGAGCGCCCAGACCATGAGATTTAGAAATGGCACGAAGACGCGAAAGCAGAAGACGGCGAGAACGGCGACGAGACCTGCGCGAATCAGGACATCGAGTAACTCGCGCGAGAGCGTGCGTTCGGTAACGGGAGTGAGCATTTCGTGCCTCCTCGCGGCTTGCCGCGGAGCGTGACGCACGGCTGACCACGGTTGCCGGGACCATCGACTATGAGCGCGCCGGCTCGCGAACACAGCGCCGGTCCGACAAGATGCGACCACTGATCGCACGACGCGGATACGACGTGCACCCGCAGAGGCGCTGAGAAAAGCGTTCCCCGTCCAAGTCTAGGACGGACAATCCGACTTCTCAAACAAATCCAGTGCAATGCAGCGACGGGACGTGCCACGTTGTAATCGGGAATCGTTTGGCGCGGAGAAAACGGCTTATGACACGCGCATGGCATCCGCAGCACAACTCAACGCGCCGTAGGGACAAGCGAGGGTCGCGCTTCCGGGTCCATGTGCTATAACTTTCCTTGCACCCCGTGTCTCAATTCAACGCTTCGTTAGCCAAACGGTGGAAACCATGATGCAAAGACGAATTCTCGTGACGGCATCTTCCGCCGTCCTGGCGCTGAGTTGCCTCGCACTGACTGGCTGCACCACGAACAGAAACGCGGGCACCGAGCAAGCGGCGGGTGCCGCCGACCAGCGGCGCTCCATCGACGCCGATGTGGACAGCACCATCCAGCGGCTCTATGCCAGCGTACCCGGGTCGCGGGAACTCGTCGGCAAGGCCCGCGGCGTACTCGTGTTTCCGTCGGTACTTCAGGCCGGCCTCGTGGTCGGCGCGCAATACGGCAAGGGCGCGCTTCGCGTAGGCGGCCACACAGTCGGCTACTACAGCACGACTTCGGGCTCGTTCGGCCTGCAGGCCGGCGCGCAATCGAAGGCGCTCATCTTCCTCTTCATGACGCAGGAGGCGCTCGACAACTTCCGCAACTCCAAGGGCTGGTCGGCGGGAGCGGATGCATCGGTGGCGCTTCTCAAGATGGGCGCGAACGGCACGATCGATACCACCACCGCCACCAAACCGGTGAACGCGATCGTATTGACGAACGCCGGCCTGATGGCGGATGCCTCGCTTCAGGGCACGAAAATAAGCCGACTGGACGAATAAGTCCGCGTCGCTTCCTACGAGCATGAGATCGCGCAGCGCCCGCATCAACGGGATGCGCGATCCATCACGCTGCGCGCGTGACGCGCGATCATCAGTTCTTCGTTCGTGGGGATCACCCACGCGCCGACTTTGCTCGTCGCCGTGCTGATGCGTGTTTCTCCGCGCGCGTCGAACGCGGCGAAGCGCGGCGAGCCGAAGAGCCCTTCCGCTTGCCCGCGCGAAACGAGCGCGAGATCGGGGCTTTGCGCGTCGAATGCGCTGAACTTGATGCTCGATGAACCCGCGTTCAGAACCAGAATGACGTCGGCCATCTTTTCACCCCGTCACGTGCAGTTCTTCGCGGCGCTTGGCCGCGACCAGCGAGGCGATCGCGCACGAAGCCAGCCGCGATTGCAGCGAATCGGCGCGACTCGTCAGGATGATCGGCACGCGCGCCCCGAGCACGATGCCCGCCGCATCCGCGCCCGCGAGAAACGACAGGCTTTTCGCGAGCATGTTGCCCGCTTCGAGATCCGGCACGATAAGCACGTTCGCGCGCCCCGCGACCGGCGAGTCGATCTTCTTCGTGTGCGCGGCTTCGAGATCAATGGCATTATCGAGCGCGAGCGGCCCGTCGACGAGCGCACCCGTGATCTGATGCCGGTCCACCATCTTGCAGAGCGCCGCCGCTTCGATGGTGGACGGCACTTTCGGGTTCACCGTTTCCATCGCCGAGAGAATCGCCACGCGCACTTCCTCGAGGCGCAATGCATGGCCCAGATCGATTGCGTTCTGCACGATGTCGACTTTATCCGCGAGCGTCGGCGCGATGTTGATCGCCGCATCGCTGATGATGAGCGCGTTCTGATGCCCCGGGACGTCCATGATGAAGCAGTGGCTCACGCGCCGCGCGGTGCGCAGGCCGCCTTCGCGCTTTACGACCGCCGCCATGACTTCGTCGGTGTGCAGGCTGCCTTTCATGAGCGCTTCGACGCGCGCTTCGCGCACGCTGTCCACCGCCAGCTGCGCGGCCGCGTGGCTGTGCGGCGCGTCGACTAGCGGATAGCGCGAGATGTCGAGCCCGCACTCGCAGGCTATCTCGTGGATACGGTCGCTCGGCCCGAACAGTTGCGGCGCGATCAGCCCCATTTCGGCCGCCTTCACCGCGCCTTCGAGCGACGTCCGGTCGCACGGATGCACGACCGCAGTGGCAAGCGGCGGCAGCGTCGTGCAAATCTCGATCAGCCGTTGATACTTCTCATGCGTATGCTCCATGAATGCCTCCAGCAGGAATTTCAAGGGAGCGCAGGCGCGCTCATGACGTGACCTTTAAGGCGATCCCGATGACGCCCAACGATGCCGCCATGCCGACGGTCAACGCGACTCGCTCGTTGCAACGGTCTCGCGATATCTGGCGACGACATGCTCCAGGTTGTAGAACATGCGTGCCTCGCCCAACGACTCGCCGAGCGGCGAACGTCGCACGCTGTCGAGCACGCTCGGATTCAAGCCCGCGAGCCATAGCACGGTGCCGTTTGCGCTCAGGCGTTGTTCGGCTTCCGCCAGCATCTTGAGGGCGGTGTATTCGAGGTCGAAAACACGGCTCAGATCCAGCACGACGATGTTTGCATCGGATTCCTGAACGATCGGACGAATTTTGTCGGCCACGCGCTGCGCGTTGACGAAGAAGATTCGTCCTTCGGGACGAAGCAGGAGCATGCCGGGAAACGTTTCGTCGTCGGGATGTCGCGCCGATGCCGGCCGGAATACGTTGGTGCCGGGTATGCGCTTGAGCACGTACAGCGGCGGATTCGACACCTGATGCGCGAGCATCAGCAGCGAGACCACGATGGCGACGACAATGCCCGCGAGCGTTCCCAGCAACACGACGCCCACGCATGCAGTGAGCGCCCAGACGAACTCGGTCTTGCGCACTCTCAGGATCGCCCGAAATTCGGCCACGCTGAAAAGGCCGATCGAGTAATACACGACGACTGCGGCAAGCGTTGCGTGCGGCATCAACGCCATCAGCGGCGCGAATATCAGCATGACGGCTAGCGCGATGAGTGCCGTGACGATCTGCGCGCATTGCGTGCGTGCGCCGGCTTGGCGGTTGACGGCGGTCTGGCTCGTGCCGCCTCCAGCTACCATGCCTCCGAAGAGCGCGCTTCCGACATTCGCGATACCTGTCGCGAAGAGTTCGCGGTTGGCGTTGGGTGGCGGCTCGTCGTTGCGCGCGAACGCGCGGCCCGCCGCAATGCTTTCGGTGAAACTCATCAGCGCAATGCCCAGTGCGTGCGGCCACAGCGCAAGCGCAAGCGCCGGGTCCGGCTTCACCCACGAGGGCAGTCCTGCGGGAACCGCGCCCACGGTTTCCACGCCGCGCGAGCGCAAGCCAAAGACGGCGACGGCCGCAATCGCCGCCCCCACGACGATGAGCGGCGCAGGCGCGCGCGGCACGCAGCGCTCCAGCGCGATCAACGCGGCGATGCTGATGAACGCGAGCGCCATCGTGACCGGCGACGCGTGCGGGAGGTTGCCGATCAACGACGCCACGTTGTGAAAGAACGATTCCTTCGGGAAATGAATGCCGAATAGCTTCGGCAACTGATCCACGACGATCACGATGGCCACGCCTGCCTTGAATCCCACGAGCACAGGCTCGGAAATGAAGTCCGCGACGAAGCCCATTCGCAACACGGCCGCCGCCATGAGCATGCCGCCGACGAGAGCGGTCAGCGTGGCGTTCAGGGTCGCGAGCATCTGCGGGTCGCCGGCATTGCTCATCATGCCGAGCGTATCGCCCGCAAGAATCGCCAGCGTGGTGGTCGTGCTGACGCTCAGCACGCGCGACGCGCCCGTGAGCGCGTAGATGAGCATCGGCACGCACGCTGTGTAGAGGCCCACTTGCACGGGCAAGCCTGCGATCGTCGCGTAAGCGAGCGCCTTCGGAATGACGACAGCCGCAGCCGTCGCGCCCGCGATCACGTCGGCATGCGCCCACTGCCTGTCGTAGCGCGACAGCCACTCGGGGATCATCCCGGCGCGGGTGGCGCGAGCGGCGGATGCGCGTTCCGGCATGACGACTCCCTCGGTGGGCGGGCGGTGCGGCGTCGACGGAAACAGGCGTCAGAACCGCTCGGGCACGTACCTGAGCGGATGATCGCTCTCGCGATAGCCCTCCGGCTTCTGCCTTTTCGGCAGCTTCACCTTTTCGCGGGGAAGCACGGTGTAAGGGAAGTTATCGAGCAGGTGACTGATGAGATTGAGTCGCGCGCGCCGCTTGTCGTCCGAACGCACCACGTACCACGGTGCATCGTCGGTATCGGTGGCAGCGAACATGTCGTCACGCGCGCGCGAATAGTCGTACCAGCGGCTATAGGACCGCAGGTCCATCGGCGAGAGTTTCCAGATCTTGCGCTCATCGTGGATGCGCGCTTCGAGGCGGCGGGTCTGCTCTTCTTCGCTCACTTCGAGCCAGTACTTCAGCAGGATCACTCCGGAGTCGATGATCGCGCGCTCGACGAGCGGCACGCCCTTCAAGAAGGTCTGCACTTGCTCGGGCGTGCAGAACCCCATCACGCGCTCCACCCCCGCACGGTTGTACCAGCTACGGTCGAATAGCGCGATTTCGCCTGCGGCGGGAAGGTGCGGGATATACCGCTGAAAGTACATCTGCGTTTTCTCGCGCTCCGTGGGCGCCGGCAGCGCGATCACGCGAAAGATGCGCGGACTCACGCGCTCCGTGAGTGCCTTGATGGTGCCTCCCTTGCCCGCGCCGTCGCGTCCCTCGAACACCACGCATATTTTCGCGCCGGTATGCACGGTCCACTGCTGTAGTCTCACGAGTTCCACATGCAGGCGCGCCAGTTCCTTCTCGTACTGCTTTCCGCTCAGACGATTTCCCGAGCGCGCGCCTTCCGATTCCCCGGCAACCTTGTCTTCCATCGCGTTGGCTCCTCATTGGTTCTCGAGCTGTAGTCATGCGTGGCGCTCGTTTCAAGCGACGCACGCGTGCTTCACGTTTCGTTGCGCTCGGGCATGACCTGCGCCACGAGCGTGCGGTCCTTCCAGAACATGTTGTGGACGCGCGGCTGGAGCGTGCGCAACATGTGCGGCTCGAGCGAGTGAAAGCTCACGACCGCAGCGGGACGTTCGCCGGTGCCGGGAACGCGCTCTATCGCGTCGAACGCAGGAAACCCGTACTTGCAGAGAAAATCGCGAATTTCATCGTCCGTCGTGTTCGGTTCGACATTGCCTAGCCAGAGATCACTCATCGCGATGTCCTCCCTCAATGCACCGGTTAGAGCCAGGTGAGTTCGACGAGCCGCGTGCCTGGTCGTGTCGCGCGTCGGCTGCGTGATGTGCTTAACGAATCAACCGCGTTCGTCCCGCGCCTTAGATTTGCGCTGCGCGAGCGGATTGAGCGCGCTCACGAATATGACGATGCCCAATGCGAGCGCCAGCATGCCATAGCGGAATTCGGATGTGGTGTCATACAGAAGACCGTGAATCGTGGCATACAGTCCGCCCAGCCAGATGAAAACGCCGATTGCGGCACACACGCTTCGAACCTCGGTTCGTCTCATCCATGCCTCCGCGGTTGCCATGCATCGGATACTTCAGTTTAGGAAATTCTGAGTGGTCCTGTGGACACACTTGCTGCAATCCGCTTGGCGCGTTCGGCGCGTTGGACTAAATTGCTAGCGTATTGCCACTGAAATCGAGCCACTGCGCCGGTCCTGCGAGCGCCACCGGCGGCGCGAAAGGATGCAGGTACGACTTGGACAGCCGTGCATCTCAACAGAGGCCGAACATGCCGAACGCGATTCTGAAGCACGGCCGATTGCATGGATTCGTGGCTTCGTTGCTCTCGCTCGTTCTCTTGATAGCGATGGATCACGCACAGGCTCAGAACACGCCACCGCAGGCGCCGGGCCGCACGTTCGTCGGCGCGAACGTCAAGCAGTACGCGGACGCCGTGCTCGCCATCATGTCGTACACGGCCGTGCCCGACGTGACCACGAGCTCGCTCTCCATCAATAGCGGCACCACCGGCAACCCGGGATTCGGTCAGACGCAATTCGGCGGCGGCTTCACCATCAGCAGGTCGTTTCCGCTCTATCTCGAAGGCACGGTCGCTTATAGCCGCTACGATCCGACCTTCATCGCCACCGACGGCAATCAGGAACGTCCTGTGCCGACCAAATGGAACACGGCGAGCACGACGGTGGGCATCGGCTGGGACTTTCCGATTACCGATGAACTGCGCCTGCGGCCGATCGTGAACGGCATGGTGGGCCGCGTGGCGAGCGACCTGCGCATCGCGCAGACCGTCTTCAACCATGTGGCCGACGCGAACCTGCAATTCCTCGAAGACGGCGTGCTCAACGCCTATGGCGTCGGCGGGTCGCTGATGCTCGATCTCGAGCACTATCGCGAGCATTACGAAGTCGACGTGGAACTGCGCGCGACCGATATCTATCTACGCAGCTTCGGCTCGTCGTCCGACGCCGTGCAGGGATCCGCGACCGCGCAGCAATTCAGCCTGTGGGCTCGCTGGCGCGCGCCGACCGGCCTGAGCGCGTTAGACAGGCCGCTTCGCTACGTGCTCGAAACCGCGTACTCGCATTACTTCGGCGACAGCGCCGGCGCGCTCGGCTTCAACGACCTCACCTCGCTCGGCGTAGGGCTGGAACTCGACAGCAGCAAGTACCCGATCGTCATCACGCGCACGCGCGCCATGGTGCGGTATGTCTTCGGACACAACGTGCATGGCGTGTCCTTTGGATTCGCTGTTAGCTTCTGACTCTGTCGCCACATGCGGCCTTCACCGCTTCTTGATACGCCATTCGCCGCTTGCCTTCTTGCAGGCGACCGGTGTCCAGCTCTGCGTCTGCCCCTTCGCGACAGCAACGAGCGTCACGCTGCGGCACGTTTCGCCGCCGCTTTGCGTGGTGTCGCGCGGCGTGACGGTGCCTTCGATGTGAACCGGATTGCCCGTGCCTTCATTGTTCCAGGGAACCGACTGCCCGTCCTTCTGCGTGTCGAGCGCATGCTGGGCGGCACGGTTGAGCGCCTGGCGGTCAGCGGGCTTCATATAGCTGATCGGCGTGTCGCGCAGGAAGTTCAGATTGTTGGCGAACGCGCAGGCGCAGGACATCGAGAGCGTCGCCGCGACGCTGCATTTGGCGACCGTGTATGCGAGACCGCGCGATAGCCGGATCATGGTTCGGTGTCGTTCATAACACGTTGCGTTGGCTCGGATCGTACTTCGGGTCGGGCTGCTTCTGCGTTTGGCGCAGCACGCCTTGTTCGTCGAAATAAAAGTGGAACAGCATATGATCGATGTTGTTCTCCATGTACCGATACGACCACACGTCGCGATTCATTCGTTTGTAGTGCGCCGTCTCGAACGGGCGGCCGAAGTTCATCAATACGTCATCGCGCGTCCATTTGCCTACTTCCGCGCGGTAGAACTCGTTGTCCTGAAGCACTTGCCGGACGCTCACCACCTTGCCCGATGCATCGACATCGACGGCCGTGGTAGTGCTGCCCATCGGCTGCGTGGGCCACATGAGCCGCTTGCCGCCACCCGGCAAATCATACGTTTCCTTCGGCGTTCCCAGCCGCGCGACGATAGCCTGCTGATCCATACCCGGCTCGACGTGCTGCTCCGGCTGCGCGCAGCCTGCGAGCGCAAGCACGGCGATGCATGCGCCGCGTGATAACGCCACTGCGATGCGTTCTGGCATGGCTATGCCCGGATAATCCATGGTCGCGCGCTGCACCCTATTTCTTCGCGGCCGGTTCCACGGATATCGCGAGCGCCTCCGTATAGACGGCCTTCACCTGATCGCCCTTCTTCACGCGCTTGAGCCGGTCCGGGTCCTCCACATGCAGATCGACCGTATCGCCTCGCGGTCCGCGCAGCGTGACGGTCTTCGCATGCCGGTCCACTGCCACGACGTCGGCGATGATCGTCACTTCGCGGCCTATCTCCCCACCCGGCTTCGCGCCCACGGGCGCGCGTTCGGCCGTCGCCTTCTCGGACGCCGATGGCGACGTCTTCTTGTCGACGAGACTCAGCGTCAGCGATTCACGATACTGCGTGGTCACGAGATCGCCCACCGCAAGCTGGTCGAAATTGCGCGCCTCGTTGGTCACTTCCAGTTCCATCACCTTGCCGGCCGCTGTCTTGAGCGTCACGGTGCGCGTGGCCCGGTCGATGCCGACGATGGTCGCGGTCACTTTCGACACGCCTTGCACGGTAGCGCTGTTTGCGTCCCGCGTAATGGTCGCGTCGGTTTGCGGCTCGGCTGCGAATGCGGTTGTGAAAAGGACAAGGCACGAGATGACGACCAGACTGACACGCTTCATTTCGACACTCCTCATTCGATTGACGCAAGAAACCTCGCTAACGCTACTGGATCGAATAGCCGCGCCCCTGCATGCATGCGGCCCACGCGCGGTTATAGGTATCCATGGCGCCCTGGCTCTGCGCTTGCGCGTTGGCCTGCTGCGCGCGCCGGTTCTGACGGGCCCTCACGCCGCCCGCCATGGTGCCGGCTGTCGCGCCGATGGCCGCGCCCTTGCCGGCATCGCCCGCGATCGCGCCGATCACCGCGCCACCGGCCGCGCCGCGCGCCGCGCCGGCCACGCGCTCGCCGCCGCCGACAGCCGGGCCCGATTGCGGCGGCGGCGCCGTCGATGCGGTCGCGGGGTCGATACCCGTGTTGCTCTTCGCCCAGCTGTAGCACGCGCCGTCATCCTTCTGTTGTTGTTGCGCGCTTTGTCCTTTCGACGGATACGCGATTGGCTTGCTTTGCGCAAGAGCTTCCAGGGCGAGCGAGGCGATCACAATGGCGCAGAGCGCGCGCAAACACAGTGCGTTCATATGGACTCCTTCAATTGTCAGACTTTCAGCCTGCATCGCGACGCAGCGAGCCCTCCGTCACGGTTCGTTCACGCGCGTCCACGTCGGGTCCGGATCGAATTCCGTCAGCGGTTGCGCAGACGGGCCCCGGTTCTTCTGATACACCACGCCGTTGTTATTGACAATGAATGTCATGACGCCGCTCTCGCCGTATTGCGCCGGGTACGCCACCATCGCGAAGCCGGCCAGCATGCGTCCATTGATGATGTAGCTGAAAGCGCCTCCCGGCGCGTTCTTGCCTTGCCGCGTGAGAATGCGAAAGTGGTAGCCGTGATACGGGTCGCCCGCGTGACGGTCCGTGAAATAGGTCGAGCTCGCGGCGATCAACGGACCGAAGGGACTTTGTTCTTCGCCCCGACTCGCATCCGCCGGCCAATAGAGTCCGTCGCGCTTGCCGGGCGAACTGCCGAGCTTGCGCGCGTACTGCAACACGCCGTCCCCCATGCGATCTTGGGAAGCGTACTCGCGCTGCGCATCGAGATACGCGCGCAGCACCTTGATCGCCTCGCGCTCGTTCGCGCCGATACGCCGGTCCAGCACCTCCTGCTCGCCTTCTTCCGTGGCGAAGCGCCAGACGCCGTTCTCTCGAACGAGCGGAATGGGCATTGGCCACGCATCGTCGCCGATCACGAGAATGCGGCGGTCGGGCGAAGCCTCTTCGAGCCGGTGAAACGCCTCGAATTCGGCGAGCGCATTGGCGCGCAACTGGCGATTCTCGGCTTCGTCGGATGTCACGACGAGTCGCTTGTGCGCGCTGCCGAAGATGCCGATGAGCGCGGCGTCATCGTCCGATTTGAGCGCCTGCACGAGTGCGCTCACCGCTTCCTCGGGTGTCGCGAAGGTCTGCTGGTCGGTCGCTGCGAAGAGCGTCGCGGGCGCGAGCAACATCGCGACTGTCGCAAACGCAATGACGAGACGAGTCAACCGGCCATCGGTTCGATGAGTGTTCATAGGCATCCCCTAGCGACGACCCCCGCGGCCGCCGCCGAAGCTGCGACCGCCGCCTCCTGAGAAGCCACCGCCTCCGCCACCACCAAAGCCGCCACCGCCGCCCTGGAAGTTGCGACCGCCCTGGCCGCCTGCCATCGACTGCCGGCTCGCGGCCCCGCGCGCGCTGTCCGCGCGGGCGCTTTGGCCCGAGCCATAGCCGCTGAATGCATCGCCCCCGCGCGCCTGAAAGTTCGACGCGCCCTGCGCGCGAGGCGTGTTCTGCATGGCGGGTTGCGTGCGTGCGGACGCGCGCTCGGTGCCGCCGGCCCCGCCGAAACCCGCGCCTGCTCCGCTTCCACGCGAAGGCGCGTCGCCCACGCGCTGCATCGAGGACCGTCCGCCCGTGCCGGAGACCTGTCCCGGCTTCTTCTCGGAGCGCCATGTGCTCGACTGTTGCGTTGCACCCGATCCCGACCGGTTCGCCGCGCGATTGCTCAGGTTGTTCTGCACGTCGGCTCGATTGGCGTTCTGTTCGCGGTTGATGTTGATGGTGTTATTGCCGCCGTTATAGTTGGCCTCGTACCGTCCGCCGTTCCACGCCGCGGTGATGGCCGCGCCCCAGATCATGCCGGTGGCGAAGGCCGCGCCGGGTGCATACGGATAGTAGTAGACGGGGTAAGGCGCCGGAGCGTACGTATAGACCGGCGTCGGACTGCTCACGACCACTGTGGACGGGTTGTACTGCGGTACATAGATGACTTCCGGGTTAGACGGCACGATCTTGATCACTTCCTTCTCGACCACGACCGTCTGCTTGTCGTCGCTCTTTAAGTTGCCGACCGACTGAGTTTGCCGGCGAAAACGCTGCACGGCTTGCAAGACGGCGTTCTGATCCGCCACGACTGCTTCGCCGAGCGCAACCGTCCAGTCGAGATCCGAGCTCATCTTCTTCACGATCTCGGGATAGTTGAGCAGCGCCTTCACCGAGTCTTGCCAGCGTTCATCGACCGGAAGATTCTTGTCCGTCTTTCTGCGTTCGAGAAACCGGTCGGCCTGCACCACTTCGACCGGATACGTCGAAGCGGGAAGAATGATCGCAACGAGGTCGTCGGGATAGAGCGCGATGGGACCGACGAGCTTGTCCAGATCCGCGGCACTCATTGCCGCGGGCGGCGGGACGCTTGCCGCCGGCGCCTGAGCGAGCGCATGCGTGCCACCTGCGAGCGCCGACACGACCAGAAGCACGTTGATGAACTTGGGCATTGTTGTCTTACCACCGAGGTGGCCGTCTCTCGCCTGTTCTACCCATTCGCCCAAAGCGCAAGCTGTACCCCGCAGCGCATTGGGTCTTTCACCGATCGTTCAAGACAGTGAGACAAACTCATTCACTCTTGCTTAAGAAAAGCTTAAGGGCGTTTGAATACCTTATTGAGCCGAGTCATGATGGGCGGCGGCAATAGCTGCGTCACGTTACTTCGCGGCTTCCGCCTTCTTCTGGTCATAGATGAATCGCGTGGCGTCGGGCACTCTGGAAAACGAGGTGATCCGCAAGGAAATACACGAGCAAAGCAGCGTCGTCATTCGTTACTTTGGTTTCGCCGCTTGTAGCGCAACGCGCTAAAGAGCGCGGCCATGAGCACGAGATAGTGATTGAAAGATATGCGAACCCTTTGGCGAATTCAAGACTCGGGCGCGGTCATTTAGATGCATTCATCGGCTGACCGATCGATCTGACTTACCCGCCCAGCGCGATGATCGCCATCGTCAGAAGCACGCCCAACGTCACCATCGCCAACCCCGCTTTCAGCGCGCCCCATCCAGCATAGGATCCCAAAGCAACGCCGCATCCGAATAGCATGACGAGCGTCAGCGCACGTGACACGAGCAACGCAGTGGGAACATGCCGGATGATGACGAACGGAGCGGCGACCGGAAACGTGGACAGCACGATAAGGATGAAGATGCCGAGCGCGGCAAGAATATCGTCGCGCTCCAGCGAGGGACGCTCAGGGAGCGCATCGTATCGAGCGATCCGGCTGCGAATCGATTCGAGCTCGGCGTCCGTGAAGAATGGCGCGAGAAACGGCGGTAGTCTCGCGCGCAGTTCTCGCACGCCCTCTGCCGCGTCGAGTTCGCGCCTGATCGCAAACGCGAGCGTGCGCCGCCGCCCTCGGTTCACGAGCGTGCGCATCAGATACATGACGGCATCCGCGAGCCCCCAAGCAAGATTGCAGCCGAGGGCCGTGTACAGCATCTTGCGGCCGGCATCTTCGCCGCTCGTCGCTGCCGACACCGTACCGACGAACGTCAGCGCCATGAACAATCCGAAACATAGTTCGGAAACGCGGTCGACCGTGTCCAGCACGGGCGCTCGCGTGTTGCCGCGCGGTTCGACGAGTGCGGCGTCGGCGGTGGTGTCCGGCAGCATGAATATCACCCGGTCTTGACTTCGTTCACGAGCGGTTCGTTATGCTCGAACGCGGTGATGCTCGCGAGCGTGGTCTCACAGATAGTCGATAGCGCCTCGCGTGTCAAATACGCCTGATGCCCGGTCACGATCACATTGGGGAATGAGATGAGCCGCTGAATGATGTCGTCCGGAATGATTTCATTGGACAGATCGCGGAAGAATAAGTCCGCCTCCTGCTCATACACGTCGATCGCGAGTCCGCCTAGTTGCCCGCTTTTGAGTGCTTCGATCACGGCCCCCGTGTCGATAAGCGCGCCCCGGCTCGTATTGATGAGCAAGGCGCCGCGCTTGGCACGCTGAAGCGTGTCCGCATTGATGATGTGATGCGTCGCAGGCGTCAGCGGACAGTGCAGTGAAATGACATCGGCCTTTTCCCCGATCTCACCTGGCTGCGCATAACGCAGGCCCATCGCCTCGAATTCTTGCGAGGGATACGGATCGTAGCCGATGACAGTACAGCCGAAGCCGAGCATGATCTTCGCAAAGACGCAGCCGATCTTACCGGTGCCCACGACGGCCACCGTCTTGCCGCACAGATCGAAGCCGATGAGTCCGTCGAGAGAGAAATTGGAATCGCGCGTACGGTTGTAGGCGCGATGCACCTTTCGATTGATCGCGAGCAACAGCGCGACGGCATGTTCGGCGACTGAGTTCGGCGAATACGTCACGACGCGAACGACCTTCAGCCCGAGCCGCGCGGCGGCTTCGAGGTCGACGTTGTTGAAGCCCGTGCAGCGCAGCGCGAGCAATCCGGTGCCGCCGCTTTTCAGCGCCTCCAGAACGGCGGCGTCTGCCTTGTCATTCACGAAGATGCACACCGCGCCGAATCCCGCAGCCTCCCCGACCGTATCGCGATTCAGCGACACGTCGAGGTATTTGAGCCTGTGGTGCGCGGATTCGTTCGCCTGGTCCAGAAACTCGCGCTCATAACGCGTCGAACTGAATATCGCCACGTCCATGATTTCATCTCCGATACGAGAGCTAGCCGCTAGCCAGCGAGATTGCGATCTGCACGAACAGCACTTTGACGATGGTCATCGACGGGAAAATCATCGCGTACATGACGTCGGGCTGATCCGTGGGCGCGATACGATTGGCGAACGCGAGAATGGCAGGATTACCGGTCGCGCCGCATACGACGCCGGCCGAGGTATCGAAGGGCAGCTTGAATAGCCATAGGCACGACGCGGCCGTTACGCCCACGAGCACGAGCAGCGTGATCACGCCATAAAGAAGCAGCAGCGGCCCCGCTGTGCCCACGGTCGCCACGAACTTCGGCCCGCATGAAATTCCGACCTGCGCAAGAAAGATCGTGAGCCCGAGATTGCGCAGAACCAGATTCGCCGATAGCGGCATGACCCACACGAACGGTCCGTTGCGCCTTGCTTTGCCAAGGCACAGCGCGAGCAGCAGCAACGCAGCGAGACCGAGGCTGAAGCTGCCGAGGCCGGGAAACCGCAACGGAACGGCCCCTAGCAGCAGCCCCGCCGCTGCGCCGATTCCAAGGCAAATGAAGCTGAGGTCCGCTGTGCCCTTGATCGAATCGCCGAAGAACGCCCGAATCGTCGCGCGATGCGCGCGATTCACGAGCACGCCCACGCGGTCCCCTGCTTCGAGAATGAGATCGGGCGTCGAGAGTAAATCGGCGTCGCCCCGGCGCACATGCGCGATCGAACAGTTCACGCCGCCGGGAAATCGCAGCTTGCCGAGCGGCATGCCGACCACCGCCGAATTCGATGCGAACACCCGCATATAGTCGATGTCTTCGCGATCGCTCGCGATGCGTCCTGGCTGCGACTCGCCACATAATGCCGTGGCCTCGTCGAGCAAGCGCTTGTCCGTGGCGGTGACAAGCAGCACGTCGTCGGACTGCACGATGAAGTCGTCGGCGGGCAACTGATTACGATGCGCGCGCCGCACCGCCGCAATCGACACGCCCAGCGGCAAGCGGCTCAATAGTTCCGATAGGCGCAGCCCGAAGAAGCTCGCGTTCTTTAGCGCGATCTCTGCCGTTTCGAGTACCTTCGCTGGCGGCTTCGGAATCGAGACTTTCAGCAATACGTTAAGCGCATAGAGAAAGAGAATGGGACCGGCCACGCCGAACGGATAAGCGACGCTATAGCCCACGGCCGCATCATTGCTCTTCATCGAAGCAATGGCGACCTGAAGACTTGCCGTGCTGGTCCCGCTGCCTGCGAACATGCCCAACGCATCAGCGAGCGTGATGCCGAAGCGGATAAAAGCGCATGAGACGAGACCGGCCGCAATGACGCCGAGGCAAGCGGCCGCGTTCGCCTTCGCCCCTTCGCGGCTCGTGAGCCCTCTGAAGAACTGCGCGCCGTACTGAATGCCGATGCCGTATAGAAACAGCAGCAAGCCGAGCGTGCCGAGCAAGGCCGGCGGCGCCGACTTTGGCGCAAAGGCGCCGATGGCGAGTCCGACAAACAGCACGGCCCCCGAGCCGAGCGCGACGCCTTTGATCGTGATCTCGCCGATGAGATAGCCGAGTGCGATCGTGAGAAACAATGCGAAGAGCGACTGGCTTTCGAGAAACGTTCTGACTGCGTCCATGCGGCCTCCCGTTAATGAATCAGGCAACGCAGCGATACAGAATCATTAAAGGCGGTTTGTCTGAAGCAGTCCAGCGGTATTGACGAGCACGGTCAAGTTGCGTTTCGGTGCGATTCTAGGACGACCACGCTACGTGGCGCGACATGGCAGGCATCCGATTCCGCCTTCGCTGTTACGGTATCCGAAACAATATCGAGCGGCGATGCAAGCGATGTATCGACGATGCGCCGCCAAGTTTGCTTGTCGAGGACAGGCACCGCGACGATACGCGCGTCGTCGTTCATGTTCATGATGATGTGCAACATGGCTTCGCCCGGTGCTTGCGCGGCAAGCGTGAAGGCGACGAGACGTGCGGCGGGGTCATGCCACGGCGGCTCGCCCAGTCGCTCGCCGTGCCATGCAACGTCGGGATAAACGTCGCCGTTCGCAGGCCGCCCCGTCAAGAAGCGTCGGCGGCGCAGGCTCGCGTGCCGCTTGCGCAGTGCGATGAATTCGCGCACGAAGCGCAACATGTCGAGCGCATCGCGCGAGGTACGCCAGTCAAGCCACGACAGCTCATTGTCCTGGCAGAACGCGTTGTTATTGCCTCGCTGGCTGCGCAGGACTTCATCGCCCGCGAGAATCATCGGTACGCCCTGGCTCAAAAGCAGGATCGCCATGAAGTTGCGCGCCTGCTTGAGACGCAGACCGATGACCGCGTGATCGTGCGTCTCGCCTTCCGCGCCGCAATTCCACGAGAGGTTATCGTTGGTGCCGTCGCGGTTGTCTTCGCCGTTTGCCTCATTGTGCTTCGCGTTATAGCTCACGAGATCGAGTAACGTGAAGCCGTCGTGACAGGTGACGAAGTTGATGCTGTTGGCGGGCAGCCTGCCATCCGCCTGGTAGAGATCCGCGCTTCCCGCCATGCACGTACATACTTGCCCGATGAGCCCGGGGTCGCCGCGCACGAAGCGTCGAATCACGTCGCGGTAGCGTCCATTCCATTCGGCCCACGCCATCCCCGGAAACGCGCCTACGTGATAGAGGCCGCCCGCGTCCCATGCTTCGGCAATCAGCGGCACGCGCGAGAGCATTTCCGACGATTCTATCGCCCAAGGCAACGGCGGGTTGCGCATTAGCCCGCCGCCCTCGCCGCGCGTGAAGACGCTCGCGAGATCGAACCGGAAACCATCGACACCGAGGTCGCGTACCCAATACTCCAGACATCGCAGAATGAACGCGCACACCAGCGGATGATTGCAGTTGATCGTGTTGCCACAGCCCGTATAGTCGCGGTAACGGCCGCCATCGGCTGGATCGACGTGATAGAAGATATCGTTCGCGAGCACCTTGAAGTTGATGACGGGACCGTTTGCACCGGCCTCCGCAGTGTGATTGAACACGACGTCCAGCAGCACGCGAATGCCCGCCGCGTGCATGGCGTCGATGAGCGCGCGAAATTCCTGCGGCGCTCGTGCCGCTTCCACGCAATAGCGCGAATGCGGACTTTAGAAGCTATGCGTGCTGTAGCCCCAGAAATTCGTGAGTCCTTTTGCGGCTGCGGAAGGCGGAACGTCCTGCTCGTCGAATGCCATGACCGGAAGCAACTCGACATGCGTGACGCCCAACTCCTTCAGATAAGGGATTTTCTCGATCACGCCGGCGAACGTACCGGGACATCGGACACCGCTCGACGGATGCCGCGTGAAGCCGCCTACATGCAACTCATAGATGATGGCATCGTCCAGCGTGCGAATGTCGACGTCGTCCCGCGTTTCGAGAGGTTCCGTGACGATGGCTCTCAACGATGCGTGTGGCGCGCCTTGCGCCTCCGAAGCCTGCTGGCGGTTCCAGAAACGCTCGCTGACCGCCCGCGCGTGTATATCGAGCAGTTCCTTGCGGCTGGCGGCAGCGTCATCCATTTGGGGTACGCCATGTGGACCGCAGGCACGCCACGTGTAGCAACAGTGAACCGGTAGATCTTCGACAAAGACATGCCAGAAATAGAACGTCCGGTTCACCTCGGGCGCGAGCGAGACAATCTGGAACGGCTCGGTGCTTTCCGTCGAAGCGTAGAGCAACAGCTCCATGCCTGTCGCGTGCCGGCAGAACAGGCAAAAGTTGACGCCGCCCTCTGCGACTGTCGCGCCGATAGGAAACCGCGAACCCGGCTGCACACGATAGCTGTGCGCGCTGTCGACGTTAGCTCTGAGCAAGGTCGATCCTCACTGCCGACGTTTTCCAGATGCGCTTGCAGTATTCGCTGATCGCGCGGTCTGACGAGAACTTGCCCGAATGCGCGGTGTTCATGATCGACATGCGAGTCCATTGCTGCACATCTGCCCATGTTTCGCTTACGCGTTCCTGGCATGCGCAGTAATCCGCGAAGTCGGCCAATACGAGGAACGGGTCAAATTGCACGAGGTTGTCGACCAGCGGCCGAAATACATTCTTGTCGCCGCCCGAAAAGCGCCCTTGCGCGATGTCTTCGACTGCATCGCGCAAAACTTCATTCGACTCCATGTATTGAGCGGGCCGGTATCCTTCGCGCTTTGCCTGCTCGACCTGTTGAGCAGTGAGTCCAAAGAGAAAAAAGTTCTCGGCGCCCGCTTCCTCGCGAATCTCCACGTTGGCGCCATCCAGCGTGCCTATTGTCAGCGCCCCGTTCATCATGAACTTCATGTTGCCGGTGCCCGACGCCTCTTTTCCCGCCGTCGAAATCTGCTCGGAGAGGTCGGCCGCCGGATAGATCCAGTGCCCGTTCTTGACATTGAAATCCGGATAGAAAACGACTTTCAGCCGCCCCCTGATCGCGGCGTCGTTGTTGACGACATCCGCAATGCCCGTGATCAAACGGATAATGAGTTTGGCCATCGCATAACCGGGAGCAGCCTTTCCGCCGAAGATAAAGCAGCGCGGCGCACAGGGAATGTCCGGGTTCGCGCACAAGCGACGGTACAAGCTCACTATATACAGCGCATTCAAATGCTGGCGCTTGTATTCATGGATTCGCTTGACCTGTATGTCGAAGAGCGCGTCGGGATCGACGACGATTCCAGTGGCATCCCTGATGCGCTCCGCGAGCGCCGCTTTGTTCTCGCGCCGCACGGAACGCCACGCGTCATGGAACCCGCGATCATCCGCGAGCGCTGTCAGCGCATCGAGCCTCGATAGATCAGTGGCCCATCCGTCGCCGATGGTCGTGTCGAGCAGACGTGTCAGTCCGGGATTGCTCAACATCAAGAAGCGGCGCGGCGTCACGCCGTTGGTCACGTTGCAGAACCGTTCGGGAAACATGTCGGCGAAGTCCCGCATCACCGTCTGCTTGAGTAGATCCGAATGCAGTGCTGCGACGCCGTTCACTGCATGACTACCGACCGTGGCGAGGTGCGCCATGCGCACCTTTCTGTCGCCGGCCTCGTCGATGAGCGACATGCGCGCCACGCGGGCATCGTCGCCCGGAAAGGCGCGCCGTACATCTTCCAGGAAACGGCTGTTTATTTCATAGATGATTTCGAGCGCGCGCGGCAGCATGCTCTGGAAGAGCGGCAGGCCCCACGTTTCGAGCGCTTCGGGCAACAGGGTGTGATTGGTATAGGCGAACGTGCGCCGTGTGATGTCCCACGCTTCGTCCCACGGCAGGCCGTGCACGTCGAGAAGCAGACGCATTAATTCGGCTACCGCTATGGACGGGTGCGTATCGTTCAGTTGGGCAGCGAAAAGATCGGCGAAATGGTGTACCGACGTCCCTTTGATTGTCATTAGCCGCAACATGTCCTGCAGCGAGCACGATACAAAGAAGTACTGCTGCGCGAGTCGCAGTCGCTTGCCTATTTCCGGTTCGTCGTTCGGATATAGCACCTTGGATAACGTTTCCGACAAGACTTTCTCCTGCACCGCCTCGTAATATTGGCCGGCGTTGAAGTCTTGAAAGTCGAATGACTCGACTGCCTCGCTCTTCCACAGCCGAAGCACGTTGCAGGTGTCCACGCGGTAGCCTTGCACCGGGAAATCGCATGCCACGCCCTTGACCTGCTGCGCCGGTTTCCACTCGATGCAAAGACGGCCCTGATCGTCGGTGCGCTGTGTCGTTTGTCCTCCAAAGCCGACGTAATAGCACACGTCCGGCCGCGCGATTTCCCATGGACTGCCCTTCTCGAGCCACTTGTCCGTGACCTCGACCTGCCAGCCATCGCGGATCTGCTGATCGAAGATGCCGAACTCGTAGCGAATGCCATAACCGATCGCGGGTATCTCGAGAGTAGCGAGCGAGTCCATGTAGCAGGCAGCGAGGCGCCCCAGTCCGCCATTACCGAGGCCCGGTTCTTCTTCGACCGCAAGCAGGGCGTCGAGGTCTTGGCCGAGCGCATTCAACGCATTGCGAGCCTCGTCCTGCATGGCCAGATTCAGCAGGTTATTGCCGAGTTGCGGACCGATCAGGAATTCAGCCGACAGATAACACGCGACCTTCACGTCTTTCGCCGCATAGATTTTCATCGATGCGGCCCAGCGCGCCAGCATTCGGTCTCTCACGCTGAACGCGAGCGCCATGTACCAGTCTTGGCGAGTAGCGATGTCCGGGTAGCGCGCCTGACGACAAATCAGGTTCCTTACGATGTCGTGCTGCAACGGATTATCGGCGAGCTCATTCGTCGCTGACGCGCGACGGGAGGCTGCGTCTAGGACAGGAGCATCGTTCATGGTCGCCTCGTCATTCGATACGTTGCAAGGATATGTTAGGAGCTACAAATTTCAAGCGCTTGAACTCTGGCGCTTTCACGCTCCACTTTCTCCACGAAGACTATTCATTCACTTACAACATCTCTCTCAATGACGTCAGAGAGCAAGGCCACACTCTCAGGAAAAGGCGCCTTGAAACGAACACTGATTCGCCTAAAACGTATTCACGGCCTAACGACAAATGCGCGATGCATTGTTCCGTGCGCCATGTCTAACGGACCGGCCACGCATTCGGTTCTTCAACCGGGAAGTCAATGAAAAGAGCTGCCGAAAGCATCTGCGCGGTCGTCCTCGCAGCCCTCCTCATGCTCGCGTTGCCGGCCGCATCCCTGGCCGCCGGTTCAGAGACGCTCGCTCAGATCGAGGCGAGAGGCGCACTGCGGTGCGGCGTGAGCGAAGGCATAGCCGGCTTCTCGGCTCAGGATGCGTCCGGGCGCTGGACGGGAATGGATGCCGACTTCTGCCGTGCCGTGGCTGCCGCCGCCCTCGGCGATCCTGACAAGGTCGCATTCGTTCCTCTCAGGACGTCCGCACGCTTTCCCGCACTTCGAACGCGCCGCATCGACCTGCTCGCGCGCAATACGACCTGGACCTTGCTTCGCGAGGGGACGCTCGGCGTGCAGTTCGCAGGCGTTCTCTTCTACGACGCACAGGCGTTCATGGTGTGGACGAAGAACCCCATACGCGCGTCCTCGTCCCTGAATGGCGCGACCGTATGCGTGCTGCGCGACACGTCGAGCGAGGGCAATCTTTCCACGTATGCCGAAGCGAATGCGCTGGATATCAAGCCGCTCGTCGTCGGATCGGTGGATGCGCTAGAGCGCGCGTTCCTCGAGGGCCAATGCAGTGCGTCCACGGGGGACGCGTCGCTACTCGCTGCCCTACAAGCTCGCGCGCCGGGCGGGGCATCGTCGGTTGTCATTCTTCCCGAACGCATATCGAGGGAGCCGCTCGGCCCTGTCGTGCGAGACGACGATAGCGCGTGGCTTACCGTCGTGCGTTGGGTTCTTTTCACGTTGATCGCTGCCGAAGAACTCGGCGTGACGCGCGCCAATCATGTCGAACGCATGCGCGATCCGCGCGTGGCTCGCGCGCTGGTTCCGGATGCAGCAGTGACGACCATGCTCGGCCTAAAGCCCGGCTGGACAGCAAGAGCGCTGAACAGTGCCGGTAACTACGGAGAAATGTTCGATCGCAATCTGGGCAGTGCAAGTCCTCTGCAGATGAAGCGAGGACTCAATGACTCATGGACGCGCGGCGGCCTGATGTACGCCCCGCCGATGCAATGAAGAGGGAAGAACGCATCGTGAGCGACTGGCAGATCTATCTCGTCGTCGGGGTCTTCTCGGCGGTCATACTCGTGATCGCCTTTAATGTCATCGACATGACCGTGGCGGCGCTCGTCGGGGCCAGCATACTCATTGCGCTGCGCATTCTCGACGAACAGGACTTGCTCGCCACCGCGCGAACCTCGGCGGGCCCTATCAGCCTGCTCTTCGGCGGCATGGTCGTGGCGCGTATTCTGGCGACCACTGGCCTCTTCGACGTGATCGGCGACATCTATCTACGGGCCACCGCGGGAAGCGGCAAGCGCTTCCTGCTACTGCTGATCGTGGTGGTCGCGCCGTTGTGCGCCCTTTTGCCGAACGCGACGACAGTGATCCTGCTCGCACCAATCATCGTTCGCGTGGCCCGTGCATTGGATGTGGACATTGCGTCGCCGCTTATTCTCACCGCCATGCTCAGCAATGCTGCGGGGCTGCTGACGCTCGTCGGCGACCCCGCCACGTTTCTTGTCGGCAGTTCTATCGGCATGACCTTCGGCGAGTACCTCAGGTACGCGAGTCTCGGCGGCCTGCTGTCCATCGTCGCGGTCATTCCGTTGTTGCCGCTTATCATGCGGGACATATGGGGCGTCGTCAGGCCCGTGCCGAAGCGCGTCCAACATGCGAGGTTGCAAAGGCCGGTTTATGCAGCGCTGTCCCTTGTCGTGCTCGCGCTGATGATGCTGCTATTCATCCTGGGCGAGGAACTGCCGACGCGCATCGTTCCGCCAGCCGTCGCCGTGATCGCGAGCGCGCTCGCGCTTCTCGTGGCCTATGCGTTCAAGATCGAGCCGACCGATCGCGTGCTGCGCGACGTCGACTGGAAAACGCTCGTGTTTCTCGCGTGCATCTTTTGTCTCGTGCAAGCAATGGTCAAAACCGGCCTGCTTCAGGTGATGGCGCTCAGGCTTCATGAATGGTTCGGGACCAATCTGACGCTCGTCACGCTCGCGATGATTAGCGGCATCGGCCTGCTGTCGTCGTTATTGGCCAACGTCCCGGTTGCGGCAGCTTCCATCGTGATGTTGAAAGCCTATCTTGTGACTGCCGAATTCGTCCCTGAAGCGGCGATGGCCGATCAATTCACACAGTGGCCCCAAACAGTGATACCCGTATTCGTCGGCATGATGTATGGCGCGACGCTCGGGGGGAACGCCACGCTGATCGGGTCGGCGGCGAACATCGTCGCCGCGGGTGTCTGCGCGAACGAAGGACGCCCGGTCACGTTCGCCCGCTTCCTGCGCTATGGCTTGCCCGTCACGCTGTGTCAACTCGCGGTGACAGCGGCTTATGTGATGGTCCTGTCGAAGATACTGCGTTGACTTCGTATGAACGATTGCTGAACTCACGCTGCTACGCTGGGCTTCTTCTTTCCATCAATCTTTCGGGTTGTTCAACCACTGCACGGTGTCTGCATCAGCGATCATTTCTCTGACGCACTCGACGAGATAGGCCGGCTCGACTGGCTTGCCGATAACGCGCACTCCAGCCGGACGTCCGCTAATCTCGCTACCGAACCCGGATACGATGATCGCAGGCAGATGCGGGGCCGTCTGCCTGAGACGCTCGATAAGCTCTTGCCCGTTCATCCCCGGCATACGAAAGTCAGTGACGAGTGCGTCGATGGTCTCGCTCTGACTAATGGCAAGCGCGGCGTTTCCATCGTAGGCCGCAGAAACACGGAATCCGCGCAACTCGAAGTAGCGCTGAAAAACATAGGCGATCGCGACCTCGTCATCGACAATCAGTACGTGCCTTGTTCGGGTCTCATCCTTCATGGCGAAAACCATCAGCTGCCTGCGACGGAAACTTCTTCTCGAGCGAGGCGCGCACGTGCTCGGCCAGGTCGCTCACCCGATAAGGCTTCGTGAGCGTGGTGATGGGCGCTGCGGACACGTTCGCGGCGGGAAGCTGATCCATATAGCCCGTCGCGAGCAACACGGCGATATCCGGTTGTCGCTCTCTGACTCGCTCCACGAGCTGCAACCCATTCATTCCTCCCGGCATGATGATGTCAGTGAAAAGCAAATCGACATCGCCATATCGCTCGATGACTTTCAGTGCTTCCTCGCCGCTCTGCGCGGACAATACGCGATAGCCGAGATTCTTCAAATGGCCATACGCGAGTTCCCGAACGTCGCGGTTGTCGTCCACGACCAGCACCGTATGCTTGCCGAGAATGGCTTCGGTGCTCCAGTTCAGAGATTTGTCGCCTTTCTGGCTGACATCGGTTTCCGCCTGACTGACCACCGGGAAGATCATGCGTATGGTCGTTCCCTGTCCGGGCGTGCTGTCTATTTCGAGTCGGCCATGCGACTGTTGTACGAAGCCATGAACCATTGCGAGTCCAAGACCCGTGCCCGGCCCTTTGGTCGTGAAGAACGGCTCGGTGGCCCGTCTCACGACGTCCGGCGTCATGCCTTCTCCATGATCGATCACGCAGATCACGACATAGATTCCGGGCGTCAGGTTATGCGCCTCGATTCGCTCAGCGTCATTGATGACCGAGGTGGCGACCGTGACTCTCCCACCCTTCGGCATCGCGTCGCGAGCATTGATGAGCACATTCAGCAATGCCATTTCCATATGCGTGGCATCGAGGGTGCAAGCCGGCAAGCCGGGCTTCAGATCGAGGTGCAGGTCGATCTTGTCGCCGAGCGTTCTGACTAACATCTCACTGAACTCGACCACCAGCGTATTCAGATTGAGTTGTTTGGGTTCCAGGCGTTGCTTGCGAGCGAACGTGAGTAGTTGCTGAGTGAGTTTGCCCGCCTTCTCTCCCGCCGACATGGCGCGCCCGATTGCTTCGCGGGTTGCCTGCCTGTCGTGCAGAGACGCTGCGGCCAGTTCCAAATTCCCCGTGATGATCTGCAGCAGGTTGTTGAAGTCGTGCGCGAGCCCCGCGGTCAGTTGCCCGATGGCCTCCATCTTCTGCGCCTGCAGGAAGGACTGCTCCGAGATCCGGCGGCGAGTAATGTCCATCTGCGATGAGAAATAGTAGAGTAGTTTCCCATCCTTATTGAACACGGGGCCGATAAATAACGCATTCCAGAAGGGCTTGCCGCTCGCCTTGTAGTTCAGCACGTCCACTGCGACTGCCCGCTGCTCACGCAGGGCGTTACGGATTTCTTCCACAGCGCGCGCATCGGTTTCCGCGCCCTGCAGGAATCGGCAGTTGCGTCCGAGAACCTGCTCCTCGGTGTACTCGGTCAGGTCGAGAAACGCGCGGTTGGCGAAAACGACAGGGTTGTCCGGTTGATTCGGGTCGGATACGACCATCGGCATTCGCGTCATTTCGACGGCAGCGAAGAAGATATTGCTGCGGTCGTCCAGTCCAGGGCGGGAAATCTGGCTTGCCTGCCAGTGCTTGATCCCGGGATTGCCTAACGGTGAATAAGCGCTGCCTTCCAGTTCGCCGTCTGCCGGCCGGCCGATGCTCTGGCCATCTCCCTGTTCATCGCCGTGCTTGCTCAAAACTTCGTCTTTGTCGCTGCCCTTTGCCATATCTTATTCGCCAGTGTGTGTGATGTTGGCCCCATCGCGGAAGATGCATCGAGGGGATGCCGGCAACCTTCGGATAGTACCCTTTACTCGATGCAGACTCGTTCCTTGCTATGACTGCGCCTTCTCGACGCGGTGCAGCCACGCGAGCGAAATAAGCACGATAACGACCGTGATCGCGGCGAACGTGATCGTCGCGGGTGTGATGCCGATACGTTGCACCGCGACGCCTATCGCTATGACGGGCAGCGATATCGCCACATACAGCACGACGAAGAACGCCGCGGTCACTTCCGCCTTGCGCTCGGCCGGACTGCGATTGGATAGCTCGCCGAGTGCAGCACGAAAGCTGATGCCCTGCCCGAGTCCGCATAGCATCGTCCCGATGACAAAGGCGGTGGACGAACGCTGCCATGCGCATAGCGCAAGCAGCGCGAGACCGACGACAAGCGCGACCGAACCAGCAGGTTGTCGCCATCTTTGCGGGATACGTTTCTCGACCGCCTGACCGATCGCCGAGCAGAGAAAGATAAAAGACACAGCCAGGCCAATCAGCAAGCCGCTGTGATATCCGAGCACGTTGCGCATGAGTTGCGGCGAAACGGCGGTAAAGAATCCGACAACGACGAAGCCCGCAAATCCAGACAACGCTGCCGGCACGAACGCAGCACGCACCTCACGCGGGAGCGAGATGCGTTGCATATGCAATTTCGGGTGATCCGCCACGCGCACCGTTTCAGGCGCGGCGCGTAGCAATAGGAAGGCGAGCACCAGCAATGCGATATGCGCGAGGTACGAAAGACGCATGGGCCAGGACGCGAACTCGACAAGCGCTCCACTGAGGACAGGTCCCAAGCCGAGCCCGAGCATGTTCGACGACGTTGCAGCGAGCATCGCCTTCGAGCGCGAGTCGGACGGACTTGATTCGATCACCGCGACCGTCGCCGTCGACGTGAAGATGCCCGCCGAGATGCCCGAGACGAGACGACCGAGCAAGAGCATGAGGAGGCCGTCGGCAAATACAAAAATCAGCGCAGAGACGGCGGCGGCAGCAAGGCCCGCCTTGAGCATGCGCTTGCGCCCGAGTTGATCGGACCAGCTGCCCATCGCCAACAGCGCGCCGAGCACGCCGATCGCGTAGGCCGCGAAGATGACCGTGATGGTCGCGGGACTGAAGCCGTAGGTCGTCTGATAGTCGTGATAGATCGCGGTAGGCAACGTCGTGCCCGCCATGTTGATCATGAATACCAGTGCCAGTGCGAGATAAGCCGGCATGCAGAGGTGGGTCTATTTGTCGAAGGATGCGGGTGCTTTAGCACGCTCCGTGCACGCACCGAACTTTTCGCGTGCCGGCGGATGGATGCTGTCTTTTGAATACCGGCTTCAAGGACGCCTCATGCCGCGAGCGCTCCCCTCGCCACGTTCCGGTGCGAAAAAGAACGCCTTGACAGAGACTCTTACGATATATATCTTTAGATATGTTTTACGACATAAAGGGAGTGTGTCATGAGATCACGTTGCTTTCACGGCAAGCGCGACGATTCGCGCGGCTTCGGTTCCGGTCTTCCGTTCGATGCGCTGGACCGCCTCGATCGCCTTGCGTGGCGCGGCTGGGAGATGATCGGACGTCATCGGCACAGCGGCGGCGGGCGCTTTGGCGGCGGCTTCGGCGCGGGCGGCCCCGGTGGTGCGGGCGGTTTCGGCGGGGGTCCCGACGACATGGGCGGCATGCCGCGCGGCCGCAAATTCTCGTCCGAAGACCTGCAACTCTTGCTGCTCGCCATGCTGGCCGAGGCGCCGCGCCACGGTTACGAGCTCATCAAGGCGCTGGCGGATCGCTCCAACGGTTTCTATGCGCCAAGCCCCGGCATGGTGTATCCCGCGCTGACGTATCTGGAAGAACTGGGCTATGCGACGGTCGAGATGGAAGGCAACCGCAAGCGCTACGCGCTGTCGGATGCGGGCAGTGAATATCTCGCGGCGAATCGCGAACGGGTCGATCTGATGCTCGCGAAGCTTTTGCATTTTGCACGCAAGATGGACCTGGTACGGCGTGCCTACGCGGGCGAGCAGGCCGACGAGGATGCCGGCGACGGCGGCTGGGTGCCCGAACTCATCGCAGCGCGACGCGCCCTGAAGCGGGCGCTACTCCTGCGCACCGATGCATCGCCGCAAGAGCAGCGCCGCATCGCCGCGATTCTTGAACGCGCGACGGCCGACATCGAACAAGACAATGCGCCGAAACAGGCAAAAGGAACGACAGAATGAGCCATTCACTCGTCGAAGCACAACAAGGCCGCTCCGAACTGGAAGTCACGCGCGTGCGTCACCCGCTGAAATTCCGCTTGCTTCAGGTCAAGCGAGTCAGGCCGATTAATCCGCATCTTGTATGCATCACCCTGACGGGCGAGGCGCTCGCAGACTTCGAGAGCGCCTCTTTCGACGACCACGTGAAGGTCTTCTTTCCGCAGCCGGGCGGAAGCATGCCGGTGGTGCCGGAGGCCGGCCCGGACGGTCCCGTGTTCGATCCCGCCAAGCCGCGACCCATTGCCCGCGACTTCACGCCTCGGCGCTTCGACCGGGCGGCGCGCGAATTGGATATTGAATTCGCGCTTCACGACGCCGGCCCGGCGACCGCGTGGGCCGCGAAGGCCGCGCCGGGGGACTACCTCGGCATCGGCGGGCCGCGCGGCTCGTTCGTCATTCCGACGCGGTTCGACTGGCATCTGCTGGTAGGCGACGAGACCGCGCTGCCCGCCATCGCCCGTCGCCTGGAGGAGCTTCCGGCCGGCACGCGCGTGGCGGCGCTGCTCGAAGTCGCCGATCCCTCCGCGCGAATCGAATTCGATACACGCGCCAATCTGTATGTGCAGTGGTGCTACCGCAGCGAGTCCGCGTACGCGGGCGGCGATCTCTTGCTCGCGTTGCGCGGAACGTATCTTCCCGACGGCGAGGGATACGTGTGGGCCGCGGGCGAGGCTGCGCTCATGCGCGCAGTGCGCCAGCTGTTGTGCAATGAGCGAGGCATCGACAAGCGCCGCATTCGCGCCTCCGCCTATTGGAAGCGCGGCGAGCAAGGCGTGCATGGCACGATCGAAGACTGAACTCGCGTCCCGGCGTGCCGATAAACTAAACTGATGGCTATAACTCTTTCAGCATAGCCATGGATAACCGCGAACTGCTCAACCTCGCTTATCTGCGCGCGTTCAGGCTCGTGGCGCAGACGGGCAGCGCGACGCGCGCGGCCGCCGCCCTTTTTCGCGCGCAGTCCGCTGTCACGCGCTCCTTGCAGGAACTGGAAGCAGCCGTAGGCGAGACGCTGTTCGAACGTCGCCCGTCGGGCATGTTGCCGACACCTGCAGGTCGCGCCGTTCTTCTCCGTTGCGAACGGATCTTCGCGGAGCTCGAAGCGCTGGGTCAATGGTGCACCGCACGGCAGTCACGGCGACGCTCGGCTAACGGCAACGCGTTGCCTGCGTTCCTGCTGAATACGCGGCGGTTACAGCTATTCTCGGCATTGGCGCGTCATCGGCACATGCCGAGCGCCGCGCAGACGCTCGGCATCAGTCAGCCCGCAGTCAGCAGCGCGATCCGCATCATGGAAACGGGCGCAGGTATGCAATTGTTTTATCGCAGCCCGCGCGGCCTGTTGCTCACGAGCGAAGGCGAGACGTTCGTGCTGCACGTACGTCGCGCGCTCAACGAACTGCGCCACATCCCGGACGATATCGCGGCTCTGCGCGGCACCATTCAAGGCTATGTGACCGTCGGCGCGCTGCCGCTCGGCCGGACGCTGATTCTTCCGGGGGCGATCGCGCGCGTGGCCTCGCAGTATCCGGGCGTACGCATCGCCACGGATGAGAGCGCCTACGAACCGCTCGTGGCCGGCTTGAGAGCGGGCGATATCGACTTCGTTCTGGGCGCGCTCAGGCCGAACGATGCATCGAGCGGATTGACCAACGAGCGCCTGATGTCGGAGGACATGGTGGTCATCGCGCGGCGCGATCATCCGCTGGCTAAGGCCAAGGCTTTGACACTGAAAGAGTTGAGCGCCGCGCAATGGGTCTTGCCGCGTAGTCACGCGCCCGCACGCGGCATGTTCGAGGCGCAATTCAAGCGGCTCAGGCTCAAACCGCCGATGCCGACGGTCGAGACCGCCGACCTTGCCGTGATCCGTGGCTTGCTCACGCACACCGACATGCTCGCGGTCGTATCGGCCCAGCAGTTGTTCTATGAATGCGAGTCGAGGCAGCTCGTCGTGCTGGACATCGCGATGCAGAACACACGGCGCGATATCGGGCTTACGTTACGCGCGGGCAGCACGCCTTCTCCGGCCGCCCGCGCGCTGATCGACGCGATTCGCCTGACTGTCGATCAACTCGCGCATTCGGCGGGCGTCGCGAAGATATCGAAACATACGGCATGATGCGGCGATGCTGCCGACCGTTTCATCCATTACTCGTCTGGTACTCTTGAAACTCAATGAGTGATTCTTCGCGCGAAACTTCAAGCCATGAATGACCCCACAAGCGCTATCGACGCTATCCAATATGCTCAGGTGACCGGTAGCCTGTATCCGCTATCCATCGAATATCAATGGCTCAACCCCGAACTCAAAGACGCGCCTATTGCGGTATTTCTGCACGAAGGACTGGGTTCCATTGCGTTATGGAAAGACTGGCCGCAGTCGCTATGTGATCGCCTCGGTTGCCGCGGACTCGTGTATTCGCGTCCGGGTTATGGACGTTCGACGCCGCGTCGCGCAGACGAGCACTGGGCGGGCGATTTTCTGCATCATCAAGCGCAGGTCGTGCTGCCTGCGCTGCTGGATGCAATCGGCATAAACGAGAGCGAGCGCGCACGCATGTGGATCATCGGGCATAGCGACGGCGGGTCGATCGCCTTGCTTTATGCAAGTGCTTATCCCGAGTCGTTGGCGGGGGTCGCGGTGCTGGCCCCGCATGTGTTCGTCGAGCCGATGACCGTTCAGGCGATCACTCAGGCACGAAGCGCTTATGAGAGCGGCGCCTTGCGCTCGCGGCTTGAGCCCTACCATCAGAACGTGGATTCCGCTTTCTATGGTTGGAACGACGCATGGCTGGATCCCGCGTTCCTTCATTGGGACATTACGACGACGCTCGAATCCATCCGCCGGCCGCTGCTCGCCATTCAAGGCTACGACGACGAATACGCGTCCATGCAGCAGATCGACAAGATCAAGGCAGCGGTTCCTCACGCTCATCTCGTCAAACTGCCGGGCTGCCGTCATTCGCCTCACCGCGACGCAGCCGAAGCAGTGAATGAAGCCATCGCAGCCTTCTTCGATGCACAGCGCACTGCGTGAGTCAATTTTTCCGCCAGAGGCGTTCGGGGTTCGTTCGGCTACCGGGCAAGCATTTAGCTAAGTGTCCGATAAAGGAAACCTTGTCTGCGTTTATCGAAGGAGAAATGCCATGCTGCTTACCGATGAAGAACTCGCTCGTCTGGAAACCGTTGCGCCGTTCCTGCAGAGCGAAGCGCGAACATCCCTCGAATTCGAGGCGGACTACGACATCACGATGGAACTCGCGGAACATTTGCAACCGGGCTTGCGCGTGCGCGCTCCGGGCGCGACGGCGGCAACGGCCGCGGCGGCCGCACTTGCTGCTCCGCCGTATCCGCTCGACTTGTTCGTCGGACTTCCGCTCAGCGAACTGCGCTCGCTCGCGCATGCCGACGACCGGCGCCGCGATGACGCCATCGCGCTGTTCGGCGCAACATTTTCGCCGCGCCTCTTACGCGCCATTGCAAAGATGACGCCCAATGAAATCGACCTCGATGCCGGCGTGCAAAGCGAAGCCGGCACGCTCGCAGTGATGCTCGAAGAGAACGAAGGCGCATAAGCGGCACGCGCTCCGTATTTACCCGTGAACTCACGCGAGGCGCGCATTCGACGCGCCTTGCGTTGTTATAATCTTATCAACGTAAGACCAGAAACTCACATTCGGCGACGCGTGGAAAGCACTGCAAAACGATGGCCAAGATCGACCGCCTCCGCACGCTCTCGAGCGCATTAGAAAAACAAAACGTGATGCGTCTGCGCGATGCCGCCGCGCTTCTCGGTGTCTCCGAAATGACGGTGCGCAGAGACGTTGCGGCCAACCCCGGGCAGTTCACTTACCTGGGCGGCTATATCGTGAGCGCGGCGGACTTGCCGAATGCAGCGGGCTATACCATCGACGAAGAGAAGGATCACTTCGCGCAAGCGAAAGCCATTGCGTCGAGTCATGCCGCCCGCCTGCTCACGAACAACGAGACTGTGTTCATCGACTGCGGCACGACGTTGACGACACTAGCACGGCAGATTCCCGCTGAGATGCATCTGACCGTGGTGTGTTATTCGCTCAACGTCGCGGAGATTCTGCGCCGCAAGCCCAACATACGCATGATTTTGCTTGGCGGCGTGTACGTGCCTTCGTCGGAATCATTCGCCAGCGATGAAAGCGTCGAAACGCTTAGGCGCATGGGAATCAATAAGGCATTCATGTCGGCCGGCGGTGTCGATGAAGTACGGGGCGTGACGTGCTGGAACTTTCATGAAGTCGCCATCAAGCAGGCGGCCATGGCGAGCTCCGTCGAACGGCATCTTGTGGTCGATGCGAGTAAGTTCGGCAAGGTGAAAGCGGTGCGCTTCTCGCAGATCTCCGACTTCGACTCCGTCATCACCGAGGAAGGGCAACGGCGCACGGACTCACGCGAATAGCAGAAGCGTAAGTCCCGTAAGTCCAAATGCGCCGCGCGTTGCGCTACTGCCTGCGACCCAATGCGAAGAGCGTTCCTGCGATGAGAATGAATGCGCCGATGATGACCTTCTGCCACGTACTCGGCACGCCCACGAGAATCAGCACGCTATTGATGAGCGTGACGAGCACCACGCCGAGCAGCGTGCCCGTCACCGTTCCCGTGCCGCCGGTAATGCGCGCGCCGCCGAGAATCACCGCAGCGATGACATCGAGCTCCGTGCCGACGAGATCGAACGGATTGGCGAGCCGGTTCGTCGATACATGCAGAATGCCCGCTACGCCGGCGAGCAAACCCGTGTAGCCGAATACGAATAAGTGGATCGCGCGCAGGTTATAGCCGAGCCGTTCCGCAATGGCGAGACTGCCGCCCATCGCATAGACGCCGCGGCCCATCATCGTTCGATTCAGGAGCCACCATGTAACGATCGCCGCGATCACGAGCGCCAGCACCGACACAGGAAGGACCGCGCGCAAGCCGTCCGCCGTGTGGTAATAGAAAAGCGGCAAGCGGCCGAACACATCCATGCTGTGCGGAATGTTCATGAAGAACTGCGTGCCGACGAAGGTCAGCAACAAGCCGCGAAACAGGTATTGCGTGCCGATGGTGACGATCAGCGAAGGCGCTTTCAGCCGATGCACGAGCATGCCGTTGACCACGCCGAGCAGCACGCCGCCCAATGCGCCCGTCAACACGATCAGCGCGAACGGACATTCGGGCCACCATGCGAACACCGCCTTGGTGATCGAATACATCGTCAACGCAGCGATGGCGGTGAACGATACGTCGATCCCGCCCGACGCGAGCACGACGAGCGTCCCGAGCGCAAACAGCGACACCGTGGTCGCGGAATGCAGCATGTCGAAGAGCGTCGCGAACTGGAAGAAGCGCGGGTTGAGGCTACCCACGATCAGGCACGTGACGAGAATCAGCCCGACGGTGAACCACTCCGGCTTGCGCATCAACTGCGCGTAGAGACTGCCCTTGCGCACGCGCGGCGCGACATTGCTCACGGCTTGCGGCACGGTCTCGCTTGCGGCGCCGCGGATGGATTCGCTCATGCTCATGCTGCCTCAGAAAGTAGCGCGTGATACAGATCGGCCTCGGTCAGACGATCGGCGCGATATTCGCCGGCGACGCGGCCTTTCTTCATCATCAGAATGCGATCGCAGTTTTGCAGCAGTTCGGGCAGATCATCGCTGATGAGAATGATGCCGATGCCCTCCTTCGACAGCCGCTGCATGATGCGGTAAATGATGTCCTTCGAGCCTACATCGACGCCGACTGTCGGCCCATGCAGAATCAACACGCGTGGATTGATCGCGAGCCAGCGGCCGATCAGCACGCGCTGCTGGTTGCCGCCGGAAAGCGACTGCACTGGCTTGTCGACATCGGGCGTGGCGATTTGCAGATCCTTGACGGTGCGCTCGGCTAGCGCCTGCGCGCGCTTGCGATCGATTTGCCCGATGCGGTCGCGCAGGCTCGCAATCATCGCGGTCACGACGTTATCGCGGATGGGCTTGTCGAGAAAAAGCCCTTCGTTCAGGCGGTCTTCCGGCACATAGCCGATGCGTTGCGTTCTGGCATCCGCGGGCGATTGCAGGCGAACACGCATGCCGTCGAGCGTCACGACGCCGCTGTCCGCAGGCGCCACGCCCGCGAGCGCGCGCGCCAGTTCATTGCGGCCCGAGTCCAGCAGTCCCGTCACGCCGAGTATCTCGCCTTCATGCAGAGCGAACGATACGTCGGCAAACTGACCCTTGCGGCCGAGTTCCTTTACATCGAGCACGACGTTCGACGCACGCGCCTCGCCTTCTTCGCGGTAACGGTCGGTCGAAAGATGCTTGCCCGTCATGAGCTCGCTGATCTGCGCCTTCGTGTAGTGCTCGATCGGTCCTTGAGCCATCTTCTGACCATCGCGCAGCACGATGACTTCGCCACCGATCGCGTAGCACTCGTCGAGCTTGTGGCTCACGAACAGCACGGCCACGCCTTGCGCGCGCAGTCTCGCAAGCACCGCGATCAGGTTGTCGACCTCTTTCTGCGTGAGCGAGGTCGTGGGCTCGTCCATGATGACGAACTTCGCTTCACTCGCAATGGCGCGCGCGATGGCGACGAGTTGGCGCGTCGCCAGCGGCAATTGTTCGATCAGCGTCTTCTGGAACTCCGCATCGCCCGGCAAACCCACGGCTTCGAGCGCGCGTGCGGCGGTCGTCGCGAGCGCGCGCCGGTCGAACGTGCGCGCGAGCTTGCCCGCGTGCTCCGCGAGCTCGGAAGTCAGCGCGACGTTCTCGGCCACGCTCATGTTCGGCAGGAGCGACAAGTCCTGATACACGGTCTCGATGCCGGCCGACAATGCTTCGAGCGGCGAGAGCCGCGCATGACGCGCGCCTTCGATCACGAGCTCGCCTTCGTCCGGCGGCTGCGCGCCCGAGATGATCTTGATGAGCGTGCTCTTGCCACAGCCGTTTTCGCCGAGCAGGTGATAGATCTGCCCGCGCTGAAACGCGAGGCTCACGCCACGCAGCGCATAGACGCCGGTAAAGCGTTTATGGATATCGACGACTTCGAGGAGCGGTGTCTCTTGGGTCATGGCGTATGGATTCGGGCGGCGCGCGCGTCGAACGTCGAACGTCGAACGCTGTGCGCCGCGAACATCACATCAGTCGCATCAGAACGGGTATTGCTTGTAGTTCGTCTTGTCCACGTCCACCCAGCCGGTGCCGCGAACGATCACGCCCTTGCCCGGCCCTTTGCTCACCGTGACCTTGTTATAGCCGGTAATGCCGAGGTCCGCGCCGTTCTCCACCGTCTTGCCGTCGACGAGCATCTGCGCCACCTTGTTCATCGCGATGCCGGCGAGCTTCGGGTCCCAGAATGCGATGCCGTTGATGGCGCCGCTTTCGAGGAACTTGCCCGCTTCGGTGGGCAGACCCGTGCCGTACACGCAGATCTTGCCGACCTTGCCGGCCTCTTCCACCGCGCGCCCGATGCCGATCACATCCAGTGACGACGAGCCCTGAAAACCGGTCAGATCCGGATGCTTGCGCAGCACTTCCTTCGCGACCTGATACGCGCGCTCGCCGTCGTTATTCGTTTCGAGCTTCGGCTCGACGAGATCCATCTTCGGATACTTCGCCTTTGCGTTGCCGATGCCGCCGTCCGCCCATTGCACCTGCGAGCGGCTGCCGAGCGAGCCGACCAGCACCGCCCACTTGCCCTGCTGCCCCATGCACTTCGCGAGACGTTCGTTCAGGCCCGCGCCGTATGCCGTGTTGTCGAACGCTTCGATATCGACCATCGTGTTCTTTGCGTTGTCGGCTTCATGCGTGACCACCTTGATGCCGCGATCCATCGCCTTCTTGAGCGCGGGTTCGAGCGTCGGCGGATCGTACGGAACCACTGCAATCGCAGTGACTTTCTTCGCGATCAAGTCCTCGATGATCTTCAATTGCTGCGCGGCGTCGGCGCGGCCGGGTCCGGTCTGATAGACGTTGATGTTCGGGTTCGCCTTGCCGAACTCTTTCACGCCGTCGTCCATGCGATTGAACCAGTTGATGCCGGTCACCTTGACGACCGTGACGATGGTTTCGTTCGTCGCGGCCTGGGCGGCCATGACCGCGCCGGCAGCGAGCGCAATGGCGGTCAGCGCGGTGCCGAAAGTCTTGAGCTTCATCGTGTTGTCTCCTTTATGTTTGGAATGTCGTTCGATGGTCTTTTGAAGCAATCACACAGCGAGTGGTCAACGTCCCGTCGATGCTGGCGGCGGTGGAATCTTGGATGTGGGCCTGGCGCCGCCGATGCCGAAGATCGCGCGCACGCGTTCGCCACCCGCGAAGGCGAGCGACGCGAGCAGCAGGAAGCCCCACGCGCAATCGCCGAAAAACTGGGAGACGCCGAGCAGATTGAAGAGACTCGACAGGAATTGCAGGACCGTTGCCGCGAGAAACACGCAGACAATGCGTCCATAGCCGCCCGCCGGATTCACGCCGCCCATCACCGCGATCAGGATCGCGATCAAGAGATAAGAGTTGCCGTAATCCCACTTCGCGCTGGACGTATGCGTTGCGCTGATGAGACCCGCCAGCGATGCGAGCACGCCGCACATGCCGTAAGTCAGAATCAGCATGCGCGCGCGCGGAATGCCCGCATAGAAGGCGGCTTTGGGATTCGTGCCCATGAGGTAAAGCCGCAGGCCGAACGGCGTGCGCTTGAGCACCCAGCCGAGCCCGAGCACCGCCGCAATGAAGATCCACAGCGAAATGGGCACCTGAAGAAACGTGCCATTGCCGATGTTCGAGAGCGGATCGACATATTCGACTCGCACCGATGCGCCGTTGCTCAACACGACGGCAATGCCCGTGAAGAGCAACTGCGTGCCGAGCGTGCAGAGAATCGGCGTCAGCCTGAGCTTGGCAATGACCACGCCATTCAGCAGGCCACCGACCACGCCCATCGCAACAACGATGCCGACGAACACGGCCGTATAGAGCGCGGGCGAATCGTCGGCGGAGACGATATGCGGCAGAGCCATCGCCGCGACCATGCCCGAGAGGTTCGCGAGGCCGACGCCCGAGAGGTCGATGCCGCCATTGCCCGAGACCATCGACAACATGATGCCGAGCGCGAGCAAGCCGAGTTCGGGCAATTGGCCGCCCATCGACTGAAGATTGTCGATGTCGAGAAACTGGCCGTGCGAAAGCCATGTCGCGACGATCACGACCAGCAGATTCACGCCGATCAGAAAGTTGAACTGCCGGTCAGCGAGCCACTTCGACGCCTTCATTGCGTCACGCTCCTTTCGCTCAACAATGCATTGATTTCGTCGAGGCGAGGCATCGAGGGCGCGGTGCCTGGCCGCGTGACCGAGATGCTCGCCAACGCGCATCCGAAGCGGACCGCATCGAGCGCGCTGTCGCCGCGCGCGAGCGCCGCCGCGAAACCACCGGTGAAGCCATCGCCCGCGCCGGCCGTTTCGACCACGCGCCCGCATTCGAACGCAGGAACCAGCACCGATTCGTTCGCGCTATGCAAAAGCGCGCCCGCCTCGCCCAACGTGATGATCGCCGCGCGCGCGCCCTTGCTCAACAGAACATTAGCCGCGCGACGCGCATCGTCGACAGACTTCACGGCGACTCCGGTCAACGCCGCCGCCTCGGTTTCATTCGGCGTGATGTAGTCGCAAAGCGGATAGATATCGTCGTCGAGCGCGAGCGCAGGCGCCGGGTTGAAGACGGTCGTCACGCCATGCTTCCGGGCCAGTTCGAGCCCGCGTTTCGCGGCCGGAACCGGCTGCTCCAGTTGCGTGACAAAGACGGCTGCCTTCGCGATGTCCGCTTCGATCGCATCCACGTCATCGGGGCCGAGCGTGCCGGCCGCGCCCGCCGCGACGATGATCGCGTTGCCGCCGGTGTTCTCGTCCACATAGATATGCGCGGCGCCGGTCGCGATATCGTCTATCACGCTGGCGCGCGATGTGATGCCTTCGGCCGCCCACGTGGCTTGCGCGATCTTGCCGAACACATCGTTGCCGATGCGCGTGCAGAAGACGACGTCCGCGCCCGCGCGAGCGGCGGCCACGGCCTGATTCGAACCCTTGCCGCCCGGTCCCATCGCAAACGCGGAGCCCGCCACCGTTTCGCCAAGCAAGGGCATGCGCTGCGCGCGAAAAGCGAGGTCCGTCACATAGATGCCGAGGATGACGACGCTGCCGCTCATGGCGCGTCCCCTTGCGGCGCATCCGGCGCGAGCTGCACGCCTTTCTTGAAGATGAAACAGCCGTAGCCGCGCGTCTCGCCCGTGCGGATGACGCAATACGCCTTCTTCGCGCGTTCATAGAACGCGAAGCGTTCGATCGGCGCGAACGCCACTTCGCGGGCTTCCGCGTGATCGACTTCGCGTTGCGCTTCGCGCTGCACGGCGGGTAACGCGGTCGCGTCGCCGACGACTTCCATGCGGCCTGCGGGATCGTCCACGAACGTGTCCAGCGGCATCACCGACAACACCGCGCGCACGACGCGCGGCGCATTCGCGCCGTCGATCCGCAAGAGCTTGCCGAGCACCGTCTGGCGCGCGACCGAATCGCCGGGAAAGTTCGCGTCGCAAATGACGACTTCATCGCCGTGTCCCATCGCGGCGAGCGCGTAGAGAATGTCGGCGTTCAGAAGCGGGTCAATGTTCTTCAGCAAGAGCGTCTCCTCCATGCATGGCGCGTCCTGTTTTCGGATCTGCGCCGTTGAACCTCGGATTACGAGTGCCGCAAATCAATCTCCATACGGCACCCAGATATTCTTGACTTGCACGGCTTGGCGCAAGAAGGGCAAACCTTCACTCGATGCATCATGCCAGTCGAACAGTCGTCCGTGATCGACAAAGGTTCGCTTCAGATTGCCGACCGATTCGCGCTCGGCCATCGCCGAAAGCGCCGCGCCATTGAAGCACCAGAGCGCGTCGACGTCATCGTGCTGGGCGAGCGTTTCGCCAAGCGAGCGCGCGTCGCCGGTCACGATGTTGAGCGCGCCGCCCGGCACGTCGGACGTATCCGCGACCTGATAGAAATCTGTCGCCATGAGCGGGCACGTCATGCTCGGCACCGCCACGACCGTATTGCCCAGCGCGAGCGCGGGCGCGATCAGCGAGACGAAACCGAGCAACGGCGCTTCGTCCGGACAGATGACGCCGATCACGCCGACCGGCTCGTGCATCGCCAGCGCGACGCCATGCAACGGCGGCGCATGCACCGCGCCGTCGAACTTGTCGGCCCACGCTGCGTACGTGAACAAGCGGGCAATCGACGCCTCGACTTCGCGCTTCGCATCGCGTTCGCCGGAACCCGCGCGCGTCACGAGTTGGCGCGCGAATTCCTCCGCTCGCGCGCTCAGATTCTCCGCGAGGTAATACAGCACCTGCGCGCGGTTGTGCGCGCTCGCTGCCGCCCATTTCGTCATGCCGCGCGCCGCCGCCACAGCATTGCGAATGTCCTTGCGATTGCCCTCGGCCACTTCGCCGACGATCTCGCCCGCAGGCGAGCGAACGAGCCGCGAGTAACCGCTATCCGGCCGCGTCTGCTTGCCGCCGATGAAGAGCTTCGCCGTGCGGTCGATCGCGCTGACATTAGCCGACTCCATCAGCGAGTCCGGCTCGACGGGCGGCGCTTGCGTGTCGGAGCGCATCGGCAGCTTGGACCATGCGCGCGGCTTGAGATATTCGTATATGCCCTCGCGTCCGCCTTCCCGCCCGAAACCGGACTCGCGATAGCCGCCGAAGCCCACTGCCGCATCGAACAGATTCGTCGCGTTGATCCATACGACACCGCACTGCAGGCGCGGCGCGACGTCCAGCGCGCGGCTGATGTTCTCGCTCCAGACGCTCGCGGCGAGGCCATAGCGCGTGTTGTTCGCCAGGGCGACGGCTTCGTCGGGCGTGCGAAAGCTCATCGAGACGAGCACGGGCCCGAAGATTTCTTCTTGCGCAAGCGTCGATGCCGGCGCGACGTTGGTCACCAGCGTCGGCGCGAAGAACGCCCCGCCTTCGGGCAACGCGAGACGCGAGGGCTGATGAATCTCGCATCCTTCGCTTTCGCCCTTCGCCACGAGCGCGCGGATGCGTTCGAGTTGCACGTCATCGACGATGGCGCTCATGTCGACGCCCTTGTCCAGCGACGGCCCGACGCGCAGCGTTTCTATGCGGCGCTTGAGCTTGTCGATAAAGCGTGCTTCGATGCCTTCCTGCACGAGCAAACGCGAACCCGCGCAGCACACCTGGCCTTGATTGAACCAGATCGCATCGACGACGCCTTCCACAGCCGAGTCGATATCGGCGTCGTCGAACACGATGAACGGCGACTTGCCGCCCAGTTCCAGCGTGAGCGATTTGCCCGAGCCCGCTGTCGTCGAGCGAATCTGGCGGCCGACTTCGGTCGATCCGGTGAACGCGATCTTCGCGACGTGCGGATGCTCGACGAGCGCCGCGCCCGTGCGGCCATCGCCGGTCACGACGTTGAGCACGCCCTTGGGCAAGCCGGCGCGGTGCGCGAGTTCCGCGAACAGCAACGCCGTGAGCGACGTGTATTCCGCGGGCTTGAGCACGACGCAATTGCCGAGCGCGAGCGCCGGCGCGATCTTCCACGCGAGCATCAGCAGCGGAAAATTCCACGGCACGATTTGCCCGATCACGCCGAGCGGCGCCCAGTCCGCGAACTCGCGATCCTGCAATTGCGCCCAGCCCGCGTGATGCAGAAAATGCCTTGCGACGAGAGGGATGTCGATGTCGCGCGATTCGCGAATCGGCTTGCCGTTATCGAGCGATTCGAGAACGGCGAAGAGGCGGCTATGCCTTTGCACCATGCGCGACAGTGCGTACAGGTGCCGCGCGCGGCCCGCACCGCCGATGCCTTGCCATGCTTCCAGCGCATCGTGCGCGGCTTGCACGGCGGCATCCACGTCGCCGCTCGATCCTTGCGCAATCGACGCGAGCACGCGGCCCGTCGCCGGCTCGCGCGAATCGAAGCGATGTTCGTCCCCGCCGTCTCGCCATGCGCCGTCGATGAAATGGCCGAAGCGTCCGGCGTGTTGATCGAGCCATGCGCGCACGGCGCGATCGTCTTCCGGTGCGGGTCCGTATTCCATCGAAGAAAAGTAGTGGGCTACGCTCATGAGGCTTGTGTCTGTATTGGGCTGGTTCAGGCGACCGGATGGCGGTTGAACGCCGAATAGCGCCCGCTCACGTGATGTTCGAGTTGCCGCTCGATATCGGCAAGCAGGCTGGACGCGCCAATGCGAAACAAGTCCGCTTCGAGCCATTCGCGCCCGAGTTCCTCCTTCATGAGAATCTGATAGTTCAGCACCGATTTCGCGGTCGACACGCCGCCCGCCGGCTTGAAGCCGATCGCGATCCCCGTGCGCGCCAGATATTCGCGAATCATGCGCACCATCACGAGCGACACGTCGAGCGTCGCATTGACGCCTTCCTTGCCCGTGGATGTCTTGATGAAATCGGCGCCGGCCATCATGCAGATCATCGAAGCCTTTGCAACGTTGGAGAGCGTGCGGATGTCGCCGGTGCCGAGAATCGCCTTGACGTGCGCGTCGCCGCAAGCCGCGCGGAAGTCGCGCATCTCGTTGTAGAGCGCTTGCCAGTTTCCGGTCAGCACGTGCTCGCGCGTCACGACGATGTCGATCTCCTTCGCGCCGTCCGCCACCGATGCTTCGATCTCGCGCAGCTTGAGCGCATGCGGATTCAGGCCGGCGGGGAATCCGGTGGACACGGCGGCGACCGGAATGCCGCTATCGGCGAGCGCGTCAACCGCCGTCTTGACGAAGCGGTGATAGACGCACACGGCGCCTGTCGTGATCGGCTGATCCGACATGCCGAGCGCGTCGAGCAAGTCCTCGCGCAGCGGGCGGCGCGCCTTGGCGCAGAGCCGTTGCACGCGCGCGGTGGTGTCGTCGCCGCTTAGCGTCGTGAGGTCGATGCAGGTGATCGCCTTCAAGAGCCACGCCGCCTGCGCGTCTTTCTTGACGGAGCGACGCAGGCCGAAGCTCGCTGCCCGGCGCGCGACCGCCGATTGATTGACGCGCAGTCCTTCGAGCCATGCGAGGTCGAAAGGGACGCCGGGATTGCGCGCGCGCGTGGCCGGGTGAGCGGTTCCGGGCCACGCGACGATGGACTTCGATGCGGTTTCCAGCATGAGATCGGTAGGCTGTGCGCTTGCGCAACGCACAACAGCTTTTTGATAGATTGATCTCAGTCTATCGCAACGTTGTTACGATCGTAACATAGGGAAAGTGCGGAGATGGGCGGCTTCGGCGTACCGCCTTTTGTCGACGTCAGGCCGCCCGCGCTTCGGGCTCCACCGCAGGCGCGCCCCGGCCCGCCGGTATCGCGAGTCCCAAGTGTCCGCGCAGCGTCGTGCCCTCGTAAGCGCGACGGAAGATGCCGCGGCGCTGAAGGATCGGCACGACGCCTTCGGTGAACGCTTCCAGACCATCGGGCAGCACGTCCGGCATCAGATTGAAACCGTCGGCCGCGCCGTTTTCGAACCAGTGCGTGATGTCGTCGGCTACCTGTTCGGGCGTGCCGACGATCACGCGATGCCCGCCGCCGCCCGCCAGCGCACGCACCAGTTCGCGCACCGTATAGCCGTGCGTGCGCGCCTGCGCGAGCGTCGCGTTGAAGAACGTGTGATTGCCGTTGCCGTCGTTGGGCAGCGGCAGATCGGCGGGCAGGCGAGCATCGAGTTGCAGCGATTCGACGGGCACGCCGAGCGTTCCGGCAAGGCGGTTGAGGCTGTAGCGCCAAGGGATCAGATCGACGAGTTCATCGCGACGGCGCAGTGCCTCGCTTTCCGTCGCGCCGATGATTGTGGTCAGCCCGGCGAGCACCTTCACGGCGTTCGGGCCGCGTCCGTGGCGCGCCGCCCGCTCGTTGAGATCGGCTCGGTAAGCGCGCGATTCGTCGAAAGACTGCGAAGCCGAGAACACGGCCTCCGCGTGACGCGCGGCCAGTTCGCGTCCATCGCCCGATGCGCCCGCCTGCACCAGCACCGGATGCCCTTGCGCCGAACGCGGCAGGTTGAGCGCGCCCTGCACGCCGAAGAAGCGCCCGCGATGCTGCGCCGGATGCAGCTTGTCCAGATCGACGAAACGCCCGCTGGCCTTGTCCGCCACCAGCGCATCGTCTTCCCAGCTATTCCAGAGCGATTTCACGAGCGTCGCGAACTCATCGGCGCGGGCATAGCGTTCCGCGTGCTGCGGCACCGCGTCGAGACCGAAGTTGCGCGCGGACGGCAGATCGGCCGTCGTCACGATGTTCCAGCCGGCGCGCCCGCCGCTGATCAGATCGAGCGTCGCGAACCGGCGCGCGATGTTGTACGGCTCGTTATAGCTCGTCGACGCGGTCGCGATCAGTCCGATATGCGTGGTCGCGGCGGCCACGCTCGTGAGCAGCATCGTCGGTTCGAGCGCGGTGATCGGACGCATGTCGAGCTGATCGGAGATCGCCGCGTTGTCTGCCAGAAAGATCGCGTCGAGGCAGGCGCGCTCGGCGGTCTGCGCGAGCCGCACGTAATGATTCACGTCGATGAACGCGCGCGGATCGGCCTGTGCCACGCGCCACGCCGACGGCACGAAGCCCGAATGCAGCGCGTTGATGTTGAGATGCAACTGGCGCGGAAGAGATGCGCTCATGACTGGTCACTCCGTTTCGATGATGATGGCCGCGGCGCTCAGAACACGCGCCCTTCGGTCAGGTGCGTGGTCACGCCGTTCAGTTCGTAATCGCCGATCACCCGCGATTTATGCAGCAGCGGGTTGTGGCTGAAGATGGTGCGCAGATTGCGCCAGTGGCGGTCGAAGTTGTGCGCGCGCGACGTCGCCGACGCCCCGCCCGCTTCGAACATGCGCTCCGCCGCATGCAACGCGAGCTTGCTCACGACGAGCTGCGTGCGCGCGGTGACGAGCGCGCCTTCGAGCACGAGCGCATCGGCACGCGCGTCGCCGTCGCGCACCGCGCGCGACGAGCGGTCGAGCGCGCGGGCGTTCTCGCGCACGAGAGCATCGATTGCATGACTGTGCGACGACAGATCGCCCACGACCTGTTGAATGAACGCATCCTCGCGCGCGGTCGGCGCGGGACTATGCAGCGCGGGGCGTCCGTGTTGCACCACGTAGCGTTTGGCATCGGCGAGCACGTTGCGCACGATGCCCGCCGCGACCGCCACCAGATGCAGCTGCCGCAGCGCGCCCGTGTGGCGGCCGGCAAGCGTCGTCAGATTGCGCGGCGCGACTTCGTCGGCCTGCACGCGCAAGGAATCGAACACGAGACTGCCGCTTGCCGTCATGCGCTGACCCATGCCGTCCCAGTCGTCGAGCACGTGCAGACCTTCGCGCCGCACCGGCACGATCGCGACGACCGGTTCGCCGCGATCATCCTGCACATTGAGCCGCGCGTAGTCCGCGAAGGCCGTGCCCGTCGCGTAGTACTTGCGCCCGCTCAGGCGGTAGTGGTCGCCGTCGCGCGTGAGTTGCGTCGTGATCTCTCCCGGACGCGACGTGCCCGCTTCGGTCGAAGCGCCGCCGAAGATCGCGCCATCGACGATGCGCTCGATCTGCAACGCGTTGAACGGCGTGCGCGGCGAAAGCAGCAACGCCTCGGTCTGGTCGAAGTGGATGCGCAGCGCATGAGCCACGTTGCTTTCATGCGCGGCGAGCGTCGAGATGACATGGAACACGTCTTCGAGCGAGCCGCCGAGACCGCCCCACTCCACCGGCAGACGCAGCTTGCCTAAGCCGGAGGCCCGAAAGCGCGCGAACGCTTCGAATGGCAACTCGCGGCGCGCCTCGCGGGCGGCGGCTTCTTCGCCGATTTCCCGGGCGAGCGCCGGCAGCGCATCGAGCGCGTCCTGCAATGCGTGATCCGGCTCTGTGCGGATGCGTGCGAGTGTCGACATCTTTCTTCCTTGTTGGTGAATCTTGCAGAGAGGTCAGGCCGCGCGCGCGTTCGGGCGCCCTGCGGGAATCGCATCGAGCAGCGCGCGCGTGTAGGCGTGCCGCGGCGCGCGCCAGATGTCGCGATGGTCGCCGCTCTCGACGATCCTGCCGCCGTGCATCACATGCACGCGGTCGGCGATATAGCGCACCACGGAGAGATCGTGCGAGATGAAGAGATACGCGAGCCCCAGGTCGCGCTTCAGCTCGACGAGCAGATTGAGGATCTGCGCCTGAATGGACACGTCGAGCGCGGACACCGGTTCGTCGCAGATCAGGAGCGCCGGTTCGAGCACCAGCGCGCGGGCGATGCCGATGCGCTGCCGCTGTCCGCCGGAAAACTCGTGCGGATAGCGAGCGAGCGCGGCGGCGGGCAGGCCGACGCGATCGAGCATGGCCAAAGCGCGGGCGCGCCGCGTGCGCCGATCGCCGCCGATGCCATTCACCGCCATCACCGTATCGAGAATCTCGCCGACGGTGCGGCGCGGATTGAGCGACGCATACGGGTCCTGAAACACCATCTGCACGCGTCGCCGATGCGGGCGCAGCGCACGTTCGGTAAGCGGCACGAGGTCGGTGCCTTGGAGACGGATCGAGCCACCGGTGATGGGCGCGAGCCGCAGAATCGCGCGAGAAAGCGTCGACTTGCCGCAACCGGATTCGCCGACGAGGCCGACGGTCTCCCCGGCCGCGATGTCGAACGACACGCCGTCCACCGCGCGCAGCGTGCCCTTGCCGTGCCGATGCGCATAGTCCACCGTGAGCCGGTCCACCGACAGGAGCGGCGCATCGGCGGGAGGCGTCGCTGCCTCGAATGTGCGCGGCGCGAGCGGCGTCACGTTGAACGCGGCGTCGCCGTCCTCGCGGCTGCCGTGGCGAATCTCGGGCAGCGTCCAGTCCCGATAGTGAATCTCTCCCGACAGATTCAGCGACGCGCCCAAGAGACCGCGCGTGTAGGCATGAGCCGGCGCAGCGAAAAGCGTCTCCACGCGCGCCTCTTCCACCTTCTCGCCGCCCAGCATCACGGCGACGCGATCCGCGTGTTGCGCGACCACGCCCAGATCGTGCGTGATGAGCAGAAGCGACATCGACAATTCGCGCTTGAGTTCGTCGAGCAGTTCCAGAATGCGCGCCTGAATCGTCACGTCGAGCGCGGTGGTCGGCTCGTCGGCGATCAAAAGGTGCGGTCGGCACGCCACCGCCATCGCGATCATCACGCGCTGACGCTGGCCGCCCGACAGTTCATGCGGATAATCCGACACGCGCCGCTGCGGTTCGGGCACATGCACGAGGTCGAGCAGTTCGACGGCACGGCGCAGCGCCGCCTGCTTTGACAGCGCTTCGTGCTGGCGCAACGTCTCGGCAATCTGCGCGCCGATGGACAGCACCGGATTCAGCGAGGTCATCGGCTCCTGAAAGATCATCGAGATCTGCGCGCCGCGAATCCCGCGCATCTCGCGCGGCGCGAGCGTCAGCAACTCGCGGCCGGCGAAGCGCACGCTGCCCGTGACGATGCCCGGCGCCGGCACGAGCCGCATCAGCGAGAGCGCCGTCGCGGACTTGCCGCAGCCCGATTCGCCGACGAGCGCGAGCGTCTCGCCTTGCGCGATGTCGAAATCGACGCCGCGCACCGCCTGATGCGCGCCGAAGTTCACGCGCAAGTCGCGCACTTGCAGCAGCTTGGCGTCGCTCATGCGCGCTCCCGCAAACGAGGGTTGAGCGCGTCGTTCAGGCCGTCGCCGAGAAGATTCAGCGCGAGCACCGCGGTCACGATGGCCGCGCCCGGCAGCGCCGTCAGATACCAGGCGGTGCGCAGCGAATCGCGCCCCGCGCCGATCATGCCGCCCCAGCTGACGACGTTCGGATCGCCCATGCCGAGGAACGACAGCGACGATTCGATGAGAATCGCGCTTGCGACCATCACGGAGGCCGTGACGATCACCGGCGGCAGCGCGTTCGGCAGGATTTCGCCGAAGATGATGCGCGCATCGGAGAAGCCCTGACTGCGCGCCGCGAGCACGAAATCGGCCTGACGAAGCGTGCGGAACTCGGCGCGTACGATGCGCGCGACCGTCGGCCACGACGCGATGCCGATGGCGAGCGCGATGACCGTCACGCTCGGCTTGCCGATGGCGACGATGACGATCACCAGCAGAAACGACGGCACCGTCTGGAAGACCTCGGTGACGCGCGCGAGCAGATCGTCGATGACGCCTCCGAAGAAGCCGCCGAGCGCGCCGACGAGCGTGCCGATGACGAGCCCGATGCCGGCCGCCGACGCGCCGATCACAAGCGACACGCGCGTGCCGTGCGCGATGCCCGCCGCCACGTCGCGCCCGAGCGAGTCGGTGCCGAGCGTGTAGAGCGGATCGGCGCCGGGCCACTCGAACGGCGGCGCGACCATGTCGAACGGATCGCCGGGGAACAGATGCGGCGCGGCGAGCGCGAGCGCCAGCAGCGCGACGAGCAGCACGATGCCCGCGAGCGCCGACGGATTGCGCAGCAACGCGCGCCACACGCCGCGCGTGGCGCGTGGCGTGGCGGCCTGCGCGCGGCGCGCGCCGAACACCGCGCCTGCGAGTTGACGCCGCCAGGCGGACCCGGCGGATGTTTGCGCCGTGACGAGTTCGGAAGAGTCGGTTGCCATGCTTGAGCCGAAGGAAAAAGAGGATTAGGCGATGCGCGGATCGAGCCACGCCTGCAGCAGATCGATCACGAGATTGGCGGCCATCACGAGCAGCGACGACAGCAGCAGTACGCCCAGCAGCACGCTGAAATCGCGTGCCATGACGGCATCGAGCGCGAGGCGGCCGAGGCCCGGCCAGCTGAAGACCGTCTCTGTGACGGCCGCGCCGCCGAGCAGCGTGCCGAAGTGGATGCCGACCATCGTCGTGAGCGGCATCAGCGCGTTGCGCAGCACATGACGCACGCTCACCCGCAAAGGATGCAGCCCCTTCGCATGCGCGGTGCGCACGAAATCCTGACGCTGCACTTCCAGCATCGCGGCGCGCGTGAGACGGGCGTAGATCGCCACGAAGAACGTGCCGAGCGTCGCGGCCGGCAGCAGCGCGTGTTTCGCCACATCGGCCACATACGCGAGGCCGTGCAGATTCGCGCCCACGGTGACGTCGCCGCCGCTCGGCAGCCAGCCGAGTCGCACCGAGAACAAGATGATCGCGAGCAGGCCGATCCAGAAGCCCGGCGTCGAATAGAGCAGCAACGCGAGCACCGACAGCACGCGGTCGGGCCATTTGCCCGCCCAGTGCGCCATGATCGCGCCGAGCACGACGCCCGCGACGATCGCGAACGCGAGCGCGCTGCCCATCAGGATCAGCGTGTTCGGCAAGCGGGAGAGAATCAGCTGCATCACCGGCGCGTCGTATCGCGGCGAGTAGCCGAGACTGAAATGCGCGAGATGCGACAGGTACGCGCCGAGTTGATGCAGAAGCGGCTGGTCCAGCCCGAACTTCGCTCGCAGCGCGGCGAGCGTTTCCGCCGTCGCGGAGCCGGATTCGCCCGCGAGCACGTCGGCGGCGTCGCCCGGCATCAGCTTCAGCAGAAAGAAGTTCAGGATCACGATGGCCAGCACCGTCGGCACCGCCTGCCATGCGGTGCGTCGGGCGATCGCGGCGAGGCGCGCGCGTCGGTTCCCTCGGTTCATGCGCTTGCCCTCACGCGCTCAGATACACGTCGGCGAAATTGCCTTCGAGACCCTGCGCCGATACCGTGTGATTGCGCACGCGCCGGTTCGCGAGCGTCACCATGCGCGGCGCGACGAGATTCAGGATCGGCAGGTCGCGATAGACGATCTGCTGAAACTGCTGAAAGAGCGCGACGCGTTTGCTGTCGTCCGCCTCGGTCGATGCCGATTCGAGCAGCCGGTCCACGTCGGGATTGCTGTAATGCGGCGCATTGGAAAACGGCACGCCGGGCCGGATGTTCTTCGACCAGTAGAGCCGCTGCACGCCCACGCTCGGATCGAACAGCGTATTGACGCCGATGCTCGTGAAGTCGAACTGGCGGTCCGCATACACGCGCTTAAGGAACGACGGCAAGTCCTGCGAGCGCACCGTCACGTCGATGCCCACGCGCGCGAGCGCCGATTTCACATAGTCCGCCTGACGCCGGTACATGTCGCCGTAGGGCAGGAAGTCGTGCGTGAGCTGGAAGCGCGGGCCGCCGTTTTTGCGCGGATAACCCGCCGCGTCGAGCAGCTTTTCGGCGGCGGCGGTATCGAACGCATACGGCGCGAGCTTCGCATCGTGATACGGCGAGCCCGGCGTGATCGGCGTGGGCGAGAGGTCGGCGTATCCGTACGCGATCGTCTTCTGCACGATCTGCGGGTTGATCGCATGCGCGATTGCCTGCCGCACGCGCAGGTCCTTCAGAATCGGGTGATCGAGATTGAAGTCGATTTCCGACAGCGGTTCGAGAAAGCGATAGCCGCGCGTCTCCGTCACGAGTTGTGGCAGTTGCGTGAGACGCGGCAAGTCGGTGAGCGGCACCGGATTTTCTCCGCCCAGATCGAGCGCGCCGGTTTCGAACGCGGCCGAGCGCGCGGCCGCATCGGGAATCACTTTTAGAACGAGCGAATCGATGTAGGGCTTGCCCGCGTCCCAGTAATCCGGGTTGCGCTCGTAGACGATGTTCGCCCCGCGCGTCCACGACTTGAAGCGAAACGGCCCCGTGCCGATGGGCGCGTTGTTGTGCGGATTCGAGAGCGGATCGCCGGATGCGTACAGGTGCTTCGGCACGATAGGCGACTCGCCCGCCGACAGCGCCTTCAGCAGGTACGGCGCGGGCTTCGCCAGTTCGATGACGGCCGTGCGCGCATCGGGCGTCGAGACTCGCGTGACGTTCGCAAACGTGCTGCGGCCACGCGGATGCACCGACTTCAGCAGGTCGATCGAGAACGCGACGTCCGCCGACGTGAACGGCTGGCCGTCGTGCCACTTGACGTTCTCGCGCAGCGTGAACGTGTACTTGAGGCCGTCGTCGGCCACGTTCCATGCGGTCGCAAGCTGCGGCTTGGGCTTCAGATCGAAGTCATAGGCGAGCAGACCTTCGAGCACCTTGGAGCTCGCCACGAGCGCGGGGCCGGTTGTCTGAAAGATCGACACCAGCACCGGCGGCTCGGGATTGATCAGCATGTTGAGCGTGCCGCCGCGCCGCGGCGCCCCGGCGTCCTTGCTCTGTGCGAAAGACAGCGAGGAGAGGCTTGCCGACGCCAGCGTGGCGCCCGTGGAAAGAAGGAAGTGTCGTCGGTTGATGCCTGTCATGCGATGCCGTTCTCGTGCGTTGCGTTCGTCGGTTGGAGGGGATCGCGACGAACCGCCGCCTGCGGTGCGAATGCTGCGCCGCCGCGTGATCCGCGCAAGCCGACACCATAGAACGGCAGCCGCCGAACGCAAACCAAGCGTTCGGCATATGCAAAGCAGGCGGCGGGAGATTTGCGAAGAAGCATGCTGCCGGAGGTGGAAGTCCAGGCCGGCACCGACCAATTGTGAAAATCGATGCGCCACGGTATGCGACGCCTCATTACCGCTATGATCCCCGGTCGAAATTGCAACGTCATCCTGACGAAATCCATCTGAGTTGTTTCCCATGCCGAAGCTCCTTATTCTGAGCGTCAGCGCTGGCGCAGGACACGTGCGCGCCGCCGAGGCGCTGTGCGCGTATGCGGCGGTCCATCCGGCGGGCGTCGAAGCCGTGCATCTCGATGTCATGGACTACGTGCCCGCGAGCTTCAAGGCGCTCTACGCCGATTTCTACATCAAGCTGGTGGCGCATCAGCCGGCGTTGTGGAGCTATCTCTACCAGAAGACCGATCATGCGTCGCCGCGATCGTTCGGCGAGCGGCTGCGACGCGCCGTCGAGCGCCTGAACTGCCGAGCGTTGCAAGCAGAGATCGAGCGGCATCAAGCCGATGCCATCGTCTGCACGCATTTTCTGCCTGCGGAATTGTTGTCGCGTGAGCGTCGGCGAGGGAATCTGCGCACGCCGGTGTGGGTGCAGGTCACGGACTTCGATCTTCATCGCCTGTGGGTGGTGCCGGGCATGCAGGGCTATTTCGCCGCTAACGACGAAGTGGCGTGGCGCATGGCCGCGCGCGGCGTGCCGGCGGCGTCGATTCATGTGGGCGGCATTCCCGTCATGCCTGCGTTCAGCGAGAAGCTGGACCGCGCGGCATGCGCTGCCGAAGTCGGTCTCGATCCCGAACGGCGCACGCTTCTGATGATGTCCGGCGGCGCGGGCCTGGGCGCGCTCGATACGCTCGCCGCGCGCCTGCTGCGCATGGACGGCGACTTCCAGCTGATTGCCCTTGCCGGCCGGAACGAGGCGATGCTGCGGGCGTTGCAGGAACTGAGCGGCAGCTATCCGGGACGGCTCCACGCGTCCGGCTTCACGCCCAGCGTCGAACGCCTGATGGCCTGCTCGGACCTCGTCATCACGAAGCCCGGCGGACTGACGACCTCCGAGTGTCTTGCGATGCATCTGCCGATGATCCTAAATGCGCCGATTCCCGGCCAGGAAGAACGCAACGCCGACTTCCTGCTCGAACAGGGCGTCGCGCTCAAGGCCGTCGATGCAGTCGGGCTCGAATATCGCGTTCGTGGTCTTTTGCGCGATCCTTCGCAACTCGACGACATGCGCCGCCGGATCGCGCCGCTCGCGCGGCCGCACGCCGGACGGTTCGTGCTGGACACGGTGCTGCATGCGTTGTCGTCTGCGGCTTCGGAGGCGGCATGAAGGCGTGTCGCTGGTTGCCGGGCGTACGCACGCTCGCGCTCGTCGCATGGGTCGCGCTGTTGGGCTTCTTCTTCGCCAACGTCGAGATTCAGATCGAAGGCAGCGCGGGCTGGGCCGCGAATCTGCCGACGTGGCGCATCGAACATCACTGGCTGCTCGATATCTTTTGGGGCGGCCGCCCGATGACCGGCTATCACGCCTGGGTCTTTCCGTTCATGGCGCTGTGCTTTCACATGCCCGCGATCTTCTTCGCCCGATGGTCATGGCGCATCGAGGCGCGCATCGTCGCCTGCATCATGGCCTTCTGGCTCATCGAAGACTTCCTGTGGTTCGTGCTCAATCCGGCATATGGACTAACGCGTTTCGATCCGCTTCATGTGCCCTGGCACAAGCATTGGGTCGCGTTCGCGCCGACGGATTACTGGACGATGAGCGCGGCGGCGTGCGTGCTGTTCTTCGTATCGCGACGAGCGGATACGACTACCGAAGCGACGCGCGATGCGTAGGGTCTTCAACGCGCTGTTCTATGCGGCAGGCGTGACGGTCGTGTCGAGTGTCGTCGCATCGATGGCGACCGGCGCCCTCGCACCGACGCCAGCGAAGTTGACGCCAGCGAAGTTGACCCCAGCCCCACGGCCGCTGAACTGGGCGGAGCCGATGCTGTTCACGCGCATCGAAAACCTGCATCGCATCACGCCTTCGCTGTATCGCAGCGCGCAGATTTCGGAGAGCGATTTGCCGCAATTGCGCGCGCTCGGCATCCGCAAGATCGTGAGCTTTCGCTCGTTTCATTCGGACGAGGACCTGCTCGCCGGAAGCGGCATCGCGTTGCAGCGCATCCCGATGAATACGTGGGATATCCGCGATGAAGACATGATCGCCGCGCTCAGGGCGCTGCGCGACGTGGATCGCGAGGGGCCGGTTTTGATTCATTGTCAGCACGGCGCGGATCGCACGGGACTCGTGTCCGCGCTGTATCGCGTGGTCTATCAGGGATGGAGCAAAGAGGCCGCGGAAGACGAATTGCTCAATGGCGGCTACGGCTTTCATCCCGTCTGGGGCAATATCAAGCGATACCTCGAACAGGTCGATGTCGACTGGCTGAGGCGGCAAGTAGGCGCAACGCCGCGGCGGGGCTGAGGTGACGTTATCGGGGCTCGTTCGATGGGCTGGGCGCATCGGCATCGCGGTACTGGGCTGCTGGATGCTGGCGGCCGTGTGCATTTGCGTGAGCGGCCTCGCCATGCCGCAGGAAAGTGCGGATGTGGCGGTCGTGTTCGGCAATGCTCTGAACCGGAACGGGACGCCCGCCTCGATTCTGCGGCCGCACCTCGAAGCGGCATTGCAATGTCATCGCGCGGGGCAGTGTCCGGTGCTCTTCGTGAGCGGCAGTATCGACGGGCCCGGTCTCGACGAAGCTCAGGCGATGCGCGCGTGGCTGCGCGAGCGTGGCGTCGCGGACGGCGCGATCGTGCTCGACAATCGAGGCGACAACACGCTCGCATCGGCTCGAAACGCGACGGCCTTCATGCGTGAGCGCGGCATGCATCGCGTCATGCTCATCACGCAGTACTACCACCTGCCGCGAGCGCGGCTTGCGTTCGAAAAGGCGGGCGCTCACATCGTGCTCGGCGCCTATCCGCGTCGCTTTCGAGCGATGGATGTGTATTCGAGTTGGCGCGAAGTGCCTGCGTTCGCGGTCTATTTCGTTCGCCTCGCGCTCGATCCGGACGCGCAGCCGGTATCGATTCGGCCGGTGTGGTTCATCCGCGGATTGCTTCGGGATCGCGGTCACTGAGGAGCCCGAAGTGCGACGTGCTCCCGCGCTTCACCGCTTCGCATTGAGCCTGCGCCACAACGTCGTCTTGCTGATGCCGAGCGCCTTGCAGACCGCGTCGCGATCGCCATTGAACGCAGCGAGCGTTGCGCGGATCTGATCCGCTTCGACGGAGCGGCTCATGTCGCGAAGCGACGGATTCGCCGCAGCCTCGGCTTGCGCGGGGAACAGCTCGGGCGCGATCACTTGCAGATCGTCGGGCGTCAACGCGACGGGGCGATCCCCGTCGAGCGGCATGTCGGATATCTCGACGGCAATCCGTTCCACGATGTTCTGCAACTCGCGTACATTGCCGGGCCACGCGTGACGCGTCAACGCCTGTTCGAGCGGCGCGACAACACGCGCCGCCGCTTCGCGGCTGCGCACGCGCAGCGCCAGCGCCTTGTCGCGCCCCGCCGCCTGCATCAACAGCTCGATGGCCAACGGCACGATGTCCGACGCGCGCGCGCGCAACGGCGGCAACGCCAGGCTCAGAATATTGATGCGATAGAAAAGGTCGGCGCGAAACGAGCCGTCCGCGACGCCTTCGACGAGCGTGCGATGCGTCGCCGCGATCACGCGGATGTCGACGCGCGTCGGCTCCGTCGATCCGAGACGCATGACCTCTCTCTCTTGCAGCACCCGCAGCAAGCGGCTTTGCAGCGAAGGCGGCATCTCGCCGATTTCGTCGAGAAAGAGCGTTCCGCGATGCGCCGCCTCGATGAGGCCCGCCTTGCCGCCCTTGCGCGCGCCCGTGAACGCGCCTTCCTCGTAGCCGAACAGTTCGCTTTCGAGCAGCGCCTCGGGAAACGCGCCGCAGTTCATCGCGACGAACGGGAAGTCTTTGCGACGGCTCAGGCGATGCATGCTTTGCGCGACCATTTCCTTGCCCGTGCCGCTCTCGCCGAGAATCAACACGGTTGCATCGGACTTCGCGTAGCGGCGCACGAGCGCCCTGACCCGCTCGATGCCTTCCGACTCGCCGACGACGTCCTCCAGCCGATAGCGCGCGACGAACTCCTGCGCGCCTCGCCGCGATCGGAGGCTTCTGTCGAGCCTCTCGACCGCTCGCGATTCCTGGAACGTGAAGATGGTGCCGTCCGATGCGCCGCCGCTCGCGAGCGGTCCGCGATGAATCGCGTAGCTCACGCCGCGCACCGCGCCGAACACGTCGCCGTCGGCAGCCGGCAACACGCCTTGCAGTTCGGGCGCGACATCCAAGAGCGCCCGGCCGACCACCCGCGATGCATCTAAAATGCCAAGCGCGGCGGCGAGTTGACGATTCATCGCTTCGATGCGCCCTTCTGCATCGACCGCGACGACGCCATCGCGAAGATGCTGCAACAGATTGTCCAGGCGATTACGGCGGGCGGCCTCGCCACGCATCGCCTGCGCGACTTCGAGCGCGGTCTCGAACGCCGCGACGACGGACGTGCGCGAATAGAGAAACACGGAACTCATGCCCGCTTCGGCCGCGAGGTCCGCGACGAGCCCCGGGCCGACTACCACGTCGACGCCGCGGTCGCGCAGGTCCAGCACGAGGCTCTCCGCGTCCTGCGCCGACCGGTACGACTCGCAGATCACCTCGATGCCGTAGGCGGCCAGGAAGCGGCGAATCTCATCGGGCGTGTCGCCGTGCGTGACGAGCGCGACGCTCGCGCCCTCGCGTCGCGCCTTCGTCAGCGCGTGCATCACATCGAAGCCGGTCGGGCTGATGACGACCACCGGCACCGACACCCGGCTCTTGAGATAAGCACCGTTGGAGCCGCCCGCCACGACGACATCCGGCCGCCCATCGCGCGCGGATTCGATGCTGCGCGCGGCATCTTCATAGGCGAGCGGCACGACTTCGAGCTCGGCCCGATTTTCGTACGCGCCCGCGAGATCGATGAACAAGGCCCTTAGCCGGCTGATCCCCACCGCCCAGATGCGAGGACGAGACGTGGTTTCGGTTTGCATGGTGTTTTGAATGCCGGGTGGGAGCATGCAGTATGCACCACGATTTCACTTTTGGAATCGTCAATTCACAGCCGAAACCATTGCGCAAGAGTCATCCGGGCTGGCCGTGAAAAATCAAGGAGTTACGGGCTTGTAACGGCCTGGCAAGATAGTTGCTTTAAGGACGCACCTTCAGCAGGAGACGAATGTGAGTTCTGAATACCAAATGCCAAAAAGCGCAGGGGCGCGGTTCCGCCGAGCCGTCGAGGAAGAATCGCCATTGCAGGTCGTCGGCGCGATCACCGCCTACGCCGCGAAGATGGCAGAAGCGGTCGGCTTCAAAGCCCTCTATTTGTCGGGCGGCGGCGTGGCCGCCAACTCGCTCGGCATGCCCGACCTCGGCATCAGCACGATGGAAGACGTGCTGATCGATGCGCGCCGCATCACCGACGCGTCGTCGCTGCCGCTCTTGGTCGACATCGATACGGGTTGGGGCGGCGCCTTCAACATTGCGCGCACGATCCGCTCGTTCATCAAGGCGGGCGTGGCGGCGGTGCATATCGAAGATCAGGTCGGGCAAAAGCGCTGCGGTCATCGGCCGGGCAAGGAAGTCGTGCCGACCGGCGAAATGGTGGATCGCGTGAAGGCCGCGGTCGATGCACGCACCGACGACGCGTTCGTCATCATGGCGCGCACCGACGCGGCGGCCGCCGAAGGCATCGATGCGGCGATCGAACGCGCGGTGGCGTATGTCGAAGCGGGCGCGGATATGATCTTCCCCGAAGCGATGAAGACGCTCGACGACTATCGCCGCTTCAAGGCGGCCGTGCGCGTGCCCATTCTCGCCAATCTCACCGAATTCGGCTCGACGCCGTTCTTCACCGTCGACGAACTGAAGGAAGCGAATGTCGATATCGCGCTGTACTGTTGCGGCGCATATCGCGCGATGAACGCCGCCGCGCTCAACTTCTATGAGACCGTGAAGCGCGATGGCACGCAAAAGGCCGCAGTCGAAACCATGCAGACGCGTGCCGACCTGTATAAATACCTGGGCTATCACGCCTACGAAGATAAACTCGACCAGCTCTTTGCTGCGAAGAAATAACCCTTTGGGAAGGAGACGAACACGATGAGCGAAGCCGATAACAGCACTGCAACCGCAGGCGCATTCAAGCCGAAGAAATCCGTCGCGCTGTCGGGCGTGACAGCGGGCAATACCGCGCTGTGCACCGTCGGCAAGACCGGCAACGACCTGCACTATCGCGGCTACGACATTCTGGATGTGGCGACCACGTCCGAGTTCGAAGAGATCGCGTATCTGCTCGTGCATGGCAAGCTGCCGAACGTCGCGGAACTCAAGGCGTACAAGACGAAGCTGAAGGCGCTGCGCGGCTTGCCCGCGAACCTGAAGGCCGCGCTCGAATGGATTCCCGCCTCCGCGCATCCAATGGACGTCATGCGCACCGGCGTCTCCGTGCTCGGCACGATTTTGCCGGAGAAAGAAGATCACAACATCGCGGGCGCGAGAGATATCGCCGACAAGCTGATGGCCTCGCTCGGCTCGATGCTGCTTTACTGGTACCACTACTCGCACAATGGCAAGCGCATCGAAGTCGAAACCGATGACGACTCTATCGGCGGCCACTTTCTGCACCTGCTGCATGGCGTGGAGCCGTCGCAGTCGTGGGTGCAGGCGATGCATGTCTCGCTCAACCTGTATGCCGAACACGAGTTCAACGCCTCGACGTTCACGGGTCGCGTGATCGCGGGCACGGGCTCGGATATGTATTCGGCGATCACCGGCGCAATCGGCGCGCTGCGCGGTCCGAAGCACGGCGGCGCGAACGAAGTCGCATTCGAGATTCAATCGCGCTACGAGACACCCGACGAAGCGGAAGCCGACATCAAGCGTCGCGTCGAGAACAAGGAAGTCGTGATCGGCTTCGGGCATCCGGTTTATACGATCTCCGATCCGCGCAACAAGGTCATCAAGGAAGTGGCGAAGTCGCTGTCGAAAGAAGCGGGCAACACCAAGCTCTTCGATATCGCGGAACGCCTGGAAACCGTCATGTGGGACGCGAAGAAGATGTTCCCGAATCTCGACTGGTTCAGCGCGGTGTCGTATCACATGATGGGCGTGCCGACCGCCATGTTCACGCCGCTCTTCGTCATCTCGCGTACGTCGGGCTGGAGCGCGCACATCATCGAGCAGCGCATCGACAACAAGATCATCCGGCCGAGCGCCAATTACACGGGACCGGAGAACCTCGAATTCGTCCCACTGGCAAAGCGTTCGTGATGCTTCGCTGAACGCCCCGTCTCAGCCCGGCGCTCGATTCGGTGATGCCTTCACCGAGTCGGGCGCTGGCGGCGCCTACAATAGCCTGAATGTTCGAATGAAGGGTCGCCCTTTTGCATGACCCTTCGAGCGTGGCATGCTAAAGACCATGCAATGACCGAGACACCGCAATGAATAGCGCAAACCGCAAACCCCTCCCCGGCTTCTCGCTCGACTACTTCGATGCGCGCGCAGCCGTCGAAGCCCTCGCGCCGGGAGCGTATGACACGCTGCCCTACACATCGCGCGTGCTCGCCGAAAATCTGGTTCGCCGCTGCGATCCGGCGATCCTCGATGCATCGCTGATGCAACTCATCGAAAGAAAGCGCGAACGCGATTTTCCGTGGTTTCCCGCGCGCGTCGTCTGTCACGACATTCTCGGGCAGACGGCGCTCGTTGATCTCGCGGGCTTGCGCGATGCCATCGCGGACCAGGGCGGCGATCCCGCGCAAGTGAATCCGGTCGTGCCCGTGCAGTTGATTGTCGATCATTCGCTCGCAGTGGAATGCGGCGGCTTCGATCCGGATGCGTTCGCGAAGAACCGCGCCATCGAAGACCGGCGCAACGAGGATCGCTTCGATTTCATCAACTGGACCAAGAAGGCATTCAAAAATGTTGAAGTGATTCCGCCGGGCAACGGCATCATGCACCAGATCAATCTGGAGCGGATGTCGCCTGTGATTCACGCGGTCGATGGGCTCGCGTATCCGGATACGCTCGTCGGCACCGACAGTCACACGCCTCACGTCGATGCGCTCGGCGTCATCGCTATTGGCGTGGGCGGCCTCGAAGCCGAGAACGTCATGCTCGGCCGCGCGTCGTGGATGCGGCTGCCGGATATCGTCGGGGTCGAGTTGAGCGGCATGCGCCAGCCGGGCATCACGGCCACCGATATCGTGCTCGCGCTGACCGAGTTCCTTCGCAAGGAGAAAGTGGTCGGCGCATACCTCGAGTTCTATGGCGAAGGCGCATCGAGCCTCACGCTCGGCGACCGCGCGACGATCTCGAACATGGCGCCCGAATACGGCGCGACCGCGGCGATGTTCTATATCGACGAGCGCACCATCGACTATCTGCGCCTGACCGGCCGCGACGAGAAGCAAGTGAGTCTCGTCGAGCAATACGCAAAAACCACTGGCCTCTGGGCCGATTCGCTCGCGCATGCGCAATATGAACGCGTGCTGCGCTTCGATCTCTCCACCGTCGTGCGCAACATGGCCGGTCCGTCGAATCCGCATCGACGCTTGCCGGTTTCCGAGCTCGCGGCCCGTGGCATCGCGCGTGAATGGGTGAACACGCCCGGCCAGATGCCGGATGGCGCGGTCATCATCGCGGCGATCACGAGCTGCACGAACACGAGCAATCCACGCAACGTGATTGCAGCCGCGCTGCTCGCGCGCAATGCGAATGCGCAAGGGCTCACGCGCAAGCCGTGGGTGAAGTCGTCGCTCGCGCCCGGTTCGAAAGTGGTCGAACTGTATCTGCACAGAGCCGGCCTGTTGCCGGAACTCGAACAACTCGGCTTCGGCATCGTCGCGTTCGCATGTACGACGTGCAACGGCATGTCCGGCGCGCTCGATCCCGTCATTCAGCAAGAGATCGTCGATCGCGATCTGTACGCCACCGCCGTGCTCTCCGGCAATCGCAATTTCGACGGACGTATTCATCCGTATGCGAAGCAGGCGTTTCTCGCGTCGCCGCCGCTCGTCGTCGCTTATGCCATTGCGGGGACCATACGCGTCGATATCGAACGCGATGCGCTCGGTATCGGCAAGGACGGCCAGCCTGTCTATCTCAAGGACATCTGGCCGAGCGATGAAGAGATCGACGATATCGTCAGACAGAGCGTGAAGCCCGAGCAGTTCCGCAAGATCTACGAGCCGATGTTCGCGCTGAACGCCGCGAGCAATGAGTCAATCAGCCCGCTCTATGACTGGCGCCCGCAAAGCACCTATATCCGCCGTCCGCCCTATTGGGAAGGCGCGCTCGCGGGCGAACGTACGCTCAAGGGCATGCGCCCGCTCGCGGTGCTCGGCGACAACATCACGACGGACCATCTCTCGCCGTCCAATGCCATCCTCGCAACCAGCGCGGCCGGTGAATACCTCGCAAAAATGGGCTTGCCCGAAGAGGACTTCAATTCATACGCGACGCATCGCGGCGATCATCTGACGGCGTTGCGCGCGACGTTTGCGAACCCCACGCTCGTCAACGAGATGGCAGTCGTGAATGGTGAAGTGAAGAAAGGCTCGCTTGCGCGCATCGAACCTGAAGGCAAGGTGACGCGCATGTGGGAAGCCATCGAAACGTATATGGAACGCAAGCAGCCGCTCATCATCATCGCAGGTGCGGATTACGGGCAAGGCTCGTCGCGCGACTGGGCCGCGAAGGGCGTGAGGCTCGCGGGCGTCGAGGCGATCGTCGCCGAAGGCTTCGAGCGCATCCATCGCACGAATCTGATCGGCATGGGCGTGTTGCCGCTCGAGTTCAAGCCGGGCATGAATCGGCAGACATTCGGCATAGACGGCACCGAGACCTATGACGTGATCGGCGAGCGCACGCCGCGCGCGGATCTCACGCTCGTCATCCATCGCAAGAATGGCGAGCGCGTGGAAGTGCCGGTCACGTGCCGCCTCGATACCGCGGAAGAGGTCTCGATCTACGAAGCCGGCGGCGTGTTGCAACGCTTCGCTCAGGACTTCCTCGAATCGGCGAAGGCAGCGGCCTGATCGCGCACGCTGCATCCAACAAAGGAATCACATGGCTTACGCACCTCAGATCAAGATCCCCGCGACCTACATGCGCGGCGGCACTAGCAAGGGCGTCTTCTTTCGCCTGAACGATCTGCCCGAAGCGGCGCGCGTGGCGGGACCCGCGCGCGATGCGCTGCTGTTGCGCGTCATCGGCAGCCCCGACCCGTACGGCAAGCAGATCGACGGCATGGGCGGCGCGACGTCGAGCACGAGCAAGACCGTCATCGTGTCGAAGAGCACGCGGCCCGATCACGATGTCGACTATCTCTTCGGGCAGGTCTCCATCGACAAGCCGTTCGTCGACTGGAGCGGCAACTGCGGCAATCTCTCGGCGGCGGTCGGACCGTTTGCCATCGCGAGCGGCCTTATCGATGCTGAGCGCGTGCCGGACAACGGCATCGCGATCGTGCGTATCTGGCAGGCGAACATCGGCAAGACGATCATCGCGCATGTGCCGATCACCAAGGGCGCCGTGCAGGAGACAGGCGACTTCGCACTGGACGGCGTAACGTTTCCGGCCGCGGAAATACAGCTCGAATTCGTCGATCCCGCAGCGGAGGAAGAAGGCGCGCAAGGCGCGATGTTCCCCACAGGCAATATCGTCGATGATCTCGAAGTGCCAGGCATCGGCACCTTCAAGGCGACGATGATCAACGCGGGCATTCCGACCATCTTCGTGAATGCGGAAGACATCGGCTATAAGGGCACCGAGCTTCAGGACGCGATCAACGGCGACAATGCGGCATTGACGCGCTTCGAAACCATTCGCGCATACGGCGCGCTGCGCATGGGGCTTATCAAGAGCCTCGATGAGATCGCTCAACACCAGCACACGCCCAAGATCGCGTTCGTCGCGCGTCCGGCGGACTATTTTGCGTCGAGCGGCAAGCGCATCGGCGCGGAAGATATCGATGTCCTCGTGCGTGCGTTGTCGATGGGCAAGCTACATCACGCGATGATGGGCACCGCTGCCGTCGCCATCGGCACGGCCGCCGCGATTCCCGGCACGCTCGTCAATCTCGCGGCGGGCGGCGGCGCGCGTCAGTCGGTGCGCTTCGGTCATCCGTCCGGGACGTTGCGCGTCGGCGCGGAAGCGGTCGAAGCGAACGGTGAATGGTCAGTGAAGAAAGCCATCATGAGCCGCAGCGCGCGGGTGCTTTTCGAAGGCTTCGTGCGCGTGCCCGACTCTCGGGATAGCGTGGCCGAGTAGCCACTTGAGGCGGCGCGCGATCCATCGCAAGGCTCGCTGCGCCGCCGATTCGCTGCTCCCTATGGAGAAGCGCGAGACGCGGTGTTAGCGCAGCCCGCCGCTCGCGATGATGCTCTCGCCCGTCAGCCAGCGCGCATCGTCCGATGCGAGGAACACCGCGACCGACGCGATATCGTCCGGATTCCCGAGCCGGCCGAGCGGCGTCTGAGCGACGATGCCCGTTTCCATCTCCGAGCCGATGATGCCCGCCGTATGCGTGCCTTCGGTCGCCACCATGCCGGGATTGATCGAGTTCACGCGGATCTTTCTCGGGCCGAGCTCGCGCGCCAGCACGCCCGTGATTGCATCGACGGCGCCTTTCGTGCCGCTATAAACCGCGCTCGCGGGCGGAGTGATACGGCTCACGACCGAACTCACGTTGATGATGCTCGCGCCTTCGCCCAGATGCTTCGAAGCGGCCTGCGTCACGAGTAGCACGCCGAGCACGTTCACATTGAACTGCTTATGGAAATGCTCTTCGGTGATTTCCTCGATCGGCGAGAACTCATAGATGCCCGAGTTATTCACGACGATATCGAGGCGGCCATACGTTTCCACCGCCGCATTCACGATGCCTTTGGCGTCCGCTGCATTCGACACGTCGCCGCCGACGGCGATGGCCTTGCCGTTAGCCGCGACGATATCGGCCACGACAGCGTCCGCGCCATTCCGGCTGCTTGCGTAGTTCACCACCACCGATGCGCCTTCCGCCGCGAGCGCCTTGGCGATGGCAGCGCCGATACCCTTCGATGCACCCGTGACGACGGCCACTTTGCCTGCGAGCTTGCTCATGATCATTTCCTTGGAATATTGAATACCGCGAAGATGGACTTGGCGTTCGGCTCACCGCGTCGAAGCGCCACGTCGCCAATGTAGACATCTCGCGCATGACGATAAAGCGGCCGGAAACGAATTGACTGGCTGGCAATAATGAACAATGCATGCAAAAGACCGAAGACATCAGACAACCGGGCGTGCGGAAGTCCGCCCGTTTCGTCTCGCCGATGTCTTGCGCCGTCCGCCGCTTGCGGGCGCCGCCAGTTGCGGCGCGGCAAACATATCGACCAGTTGCTCGCGCAGCCAACGGTGCGCCGGCAGTGTTTCGTTGCGCTGATGCCAGAAGAGGCTGATGACGCGATCCGGCGCCTCCAGCGGCGCGCGCACGCTGATTAGTTCGCCGCTTGCCGCCGCCCGTTCGCACAGATCGCTCGGCAGTACGCCGATCAGATCGCTCGCGCGGATCATGTCGCACGCCACGGTGTAATGGTTCACCGTCGCGACGAGGTTGCGCCGGAGTCCACGTGACGCGAGAAAGGTATCGAACGTAGGCTGCGTCTGCCCCGCGAGGCTGACATCGACGTGACGCGCGTTCAGGAAGCGTCGCGTCGTCAGTTTGCCCGCTTCGGCGAGCGGGTGATCACGCCGCATGATGCATCCATAATCCACGGTCCATAACGACCGCGAACGGATATGCGCCGGCGGCAGCGTTTCGTTCACATAGACGCCGATCAGATAATCCACGCGATTGCCCTCCAGCAGCGCGGGCGCATCGAGCAGGATGTTCGGCACCGTATGAAAGCGCACGCCGGGCGCAGTCTTGCCGAAGCGCGTGATGAGTTGCGGCATGACGATGCCCGCGACGTAGTCGGACATCGACAGGCTGAAGTTCACGTCGGCGAGCGATGGAAGGAAGGTCTGCTCGTCGAGCGCGCCGCGGATGCGGGCGAGCGACTCCCCAATCGGCCCCCACAAGGCCATCGCGCGCTGAGTCGGCGCGACGCCCGCGCCGTGGCGCACGAATAGCGGGTCGCCAAAGGCCTCGCGCAAGCGGCCGAGCGCGTTGCTGACGGCCGGCTGCGTGAGCGACAGCTTGGTGGCTGCGCGCGTGACCGCCCCTTCGGTCATCAACGCTTCGAATACTTTCAGCAAGTTCAGGTCAAGCGTACGGAAGCTCATGAACCATTCAGCTCGTCAATGGACAGGATCACGATTATAAATATGGTTGAAGATGCACGCGCCATAGAATGAGCGGATCGTCGCCTGCCTGGAGAACCCTGTGTCGAATGTATCCGCGCGCATCGAACGTCTTCCTTTCGGACGCTTTCATTGGCGCCTTCTGATGATGGGCGGCTTCGGCTATGCCTTCGATGCCATGGACGCCGCAGCGGTCGCGTTCGTCCTCCCGGTGCTGCGGCACGACTGGGCGCTGACCAGCGTGCAGACGGGCGTACTCGGCAGCGGCAACTTCATCGGCTACTTCTTCGGCGCGCTGTTCGCCGGCACGCTCGGCGATCTGATCGGCCGGCGCAAGGTGATGATGTATGCACTGCTGCTTTACAGCGTCGCGTCGGTCGTCAGCGCGATGACCGATTCGTGGCCCACGTTCCTCGCCTCGCGCATCGTCGCTGGCATGGGCACGGGCGCGGAAAGCGCGATCATCGCGCCGTATCTCGCGGAGTTCGTCGCGAAACGCTATCGCGGTGTCTTCACGGGCGCGCTCGCCGGCTTCTTTTCGTTCGGCTTCGTCGCGGCCGCGCTGCTAGGCTATTTCGTCGTTCCGGCGTTTCCCTCGGGCTGGCGCACCGTGCTCTTCATCACGGCGCTTCCCGTGGTCATGCTCTTGTGGTGGCGCCGCTCGCTGCCCGAGTCGCCGCGCTGGCTCGAAAGCCGCAAGCGTCACGACGACGCCGACCGCGTGCTCGCCGACATCGAAGCAGATTTCGCGCGGCAAGGCATCGCGCTGCCCGCCGCCGCAGCCGTCGGTCCGACCGGCGCGCCGCCCGCGCCCACCGGCGCGCTCGTCGCGAACTTCCGCGCGCTGTGGGCAGGACGGCAGGCGCGCATCACCGTCATGACCTGGCTGATGTGGCTCTCCATCACGTTCAGCTATTACGCGTTCTTCACATGGATTCCCGGCCTGCTGGTGCAGCACGGCATGAGCATCACGCGCAGCTTCGGTTATTCGCTCGCGATGTACGTCGCGCAAGTGCCGGGCTACTTCACGGCGGCATGGTTGAACGAACGCATCGGCCGGCAAGCGACGATCGCCTCGTACATGCTGTGCGGCGGCGCCTGCGCGCTCGGCATGGCGTTCGCGAGCACCAACGGCGAGATCATGCTGGCGGGCATCTGCCTGTCGTTCTTCATGAACGGCACGTATGCCGGCGTCTATGCATACACGGCCGAAGTCTTTCCGACCGCCGTGCGGACGACCGGCGCGGGCACGGCGTCGGCCATCGGCCGGATCGGCGCAATCGTCTCGCCGATTCTGGTCGGCTATCTGTATCCCATCTCCGGCTTTGCGGGCGTGTTCGGCGCGACGACCGTCGTGCTGCTGCTCGGCGCGCTGGCGGTCGTGGTGATGGGCGTGCCGACGCGAGGACGCTCGCTCGAAGACATCGCAGCGGGCGAGGCGGAAGACGTGCATCCGTCACGCACGCCGCCAAGTATTGAATACGTAGAGTTGAATACATAACGCCGAATGCAAGTTTTCCCCGGAGACTCACCCGTGCAAAGCATCCTTTTCCAGAACGCCGCCCTGCTCGATCCCGCGCGAGCCGAAGTGCTCGACGGGCATCATGTCCTCGTCGAGAACGGCGTCGTCAAGGAGATATCGGACAAGCCGCTGAAGAGCGCGTCGTCGCGCGTCATCGATCTCAAGGGCAAGACGCTCATGCCGGGGCTCATCGACCTGCACGTGCATGTCGTGGCCGTGCAATTAAATCTGTCGCAACAGGTGCATATGCCCAATGTGCTCGTCACGCTGCGCTCGGTGCCGATCATGCGCGGCATGTTGCGGCGCGGCTTTACCACCGTGCGCGATGCCGGCGGCGCGGGCCACCCGCACAAGCTCGCGGTCGAAAGCGGTCTGGCCGTGGGCCCGCGCTTGTTCGTCGCCGGACGCGCGCTCAGCCAGACCGGCGGCCACGGCGATATGCGCGCCCGGTCCGACTACATGGGCGACAGCGCGCCGTGCGGATGCTGCGTGCGCGTGGGCGCGCTCGCGCGCGTCGCGGACGGCGTGGACGAGGTGCGCCGCGCGGCGCGCGAGGAATTGCAGATGGGCGCCGATCATCTGAAGATCATGGCGTCGGGCGGCGTGGCATCGCCTACCGATCCTGTCGGCGCATACGGCTATGCGGAGGATGAAGTGCGCGCCATCGTCGAGGAAGCGCGCGCCCGCAATACGTATGTGATGGCGCACGCGTACACGGCGGATGCCATCGCGCGAGTCGTGCGCTGGGGCGTGCGCACGATCGAGCACGGCAACCTGATCGATGCGCCCACCGCGAAGCTGATGGCCGAACACGGCGCCTACGTGGTGCCGACGCTCGTGACCTACGAAGCGTTGGCGTCAGAGGGCGCGCAGTACGGACTCGGCGAGGAAAGCGTCGCGAAGATCGAGGATGTGCGCGAGGCGGGTCTGCGATCGCTCGAAATCTATCGCGAGGCAGGCGTGAAGATGGGGTTCGGCTCGGACTTGCTCGGACCTTCGCAGCGGCTGCAAAGCGATGAATTTCGCATTCGATCCGACGTGCTCGGCAATGCGGCGGCGCTCGCGGCCGCCACGACGACGGCCGCCGAAGTGCTCGGCCTGCCCGGGAAGCTCGGCTGCATCGCGCCCGGCGCGTGGGCAGACATGATCGTGATCGACGGCAACCCGCTCGAAGACATTTCCTGCATGCTGGGACAGGGCGAGCGCATACCGTTGGTCATGAAGGGTGGCGAGATCCAGTTCGACGAACTCGAAGCGCGCTGACGCCTCGCGCCCAGGCGCTTATTTCCCGGCGTCTTCGTCGACGAGATGAGCGATCTCGTCGACTTCGATGGTCCGGCCGAGCCGGTTCTTCACGCCATATCCCCACGCATGCACGTGGGCGCCCGGCGTCAGATAGTCCGACAGCGCCTCGGCCGCGTGCGGCGGCATGCGCAGCGACGTGCCATCGTCGAGCAGGGCGCCGCGCAGCTCGCCTTTCGGACCGTGGAGCGAGAGCAGCACTTCGCCCGACGCTTCCATCTGGCGCATTTCGACTTCGGGCGGATGATGCTTGCCGTCCGAGTCCGGGCCTTCGTCGAGGATAGTGCGGCCCGCCTTCGTCATGACGGCGACGGCCGCGATCATGTCCGCGCCACGCGGCTTGATGCCGCGCACGGTGACGGCATCGCCGATCTTCACGTTGCGCGCCAATTGCTTCGACAGATGCGGCGGGAAATGAACTTGCCGCGAGTCGTCCAGAACGAATCCGTCCAGCTCGCCGTGGGGATTGAGCAGAAATCGCGTGACCGTGCCGCGTGTTTGCGGCAAACAGTCAGGGTCGATCCAGTGCATCCGTGCTTCTCCTTTCGATAGGGTTCGGTCGATGCTTTGCGTTTTGCATGCAGACGCATGCATGCGGCACGCAGCATGCAAAACGCGCACAGCAAGAGCCTCGCCTTACAGACAGGAAAGCCGGAGTATCGGTGTCAGCCTGCGTCTGAAGTCTTCGCCGACGCCTCTTGCGCGCGCCGCAGCCGCTCGCGGCTGTTCGAGAGGTGCATGCGCATCGCGGCGCGCGCCGCCTCCGGATCGCGACGCTCGATGGCATCGTAGATATCCTCGTGCTCCCGATTCACGCGGTCGAGGTAACTGCCCGGATCATTGTGCGCGAGCGCGGCCGAATTCACTCGCGTGCGCGGAATGATCGTATTGCCGAGCTGGCTCAGGATGCTGTGGAAGTAGCGGTTGCCGGTTGCCTTCGCCAGTTCGAGATGGAATGCGACGTCCGCTGCAACCGCGTTTTCCGTGCGGGAAGCGATGTGCCGTTCGAACTCATCCAGCGCGCGACGCATCTGCGCGAGGTTCTCGTCGGTGCGGCGCATCGCCGCCAACCCCGCGGCCTCCGCTTCGAGACTGATGCGCAGTTCGAGGATCGCCATCACGTCGCGGATCGTCAGGTCGCCGGCGGCTTCGATCTGGAATCGGTCGTGGTCGCCCGCCTCCAGCACGAAGGTACCGATGCCATGCCGCGTCTGCACGAGCCGCGCCGCCTGCAGCCGCGAAATCGATTCGCGCACGACGGTACGGCTCACGCCGAGCTGCGCCATGATCTCGGATTCAGTGGGCAGCTTGTCGCCGGGCTGAAGCGTCCCGCTGCGAATCCGCTCGGACAGTTCGGCGACGACCTCCTCGGTCAGATTGCGGGAACGGCGAAGCGCGCCAGGCGCGAGTGCAGGAGACATGAGTGAACCGGTCGTAGAAAGGCCAATGGCCCATTATAGGGCGCAGACCCGCTTGTACGATGACTATTGCACACCAGCCATGCGCCGTCCGACGCGCCGCTTGTATGCAAAGTGCAATCGTTACGACGGTAATGGATGTTTGAAACTACGCATTGAAATGCCGAAAGTTGGGGCGTAGAGTTCACGTACTGCATGAAGTGAACGCCATGTGCTCCCGACCCTACCGCACATCTTTTGTTTGCTTCCTCTCGGGGCTCGTGAATCCCATGTCCGCATCCGTTGGATTCGCCATCTTCCGCGCACGCGCGAGCTATCGAAGGATGCGGATTTCGGCCGCCGCGGCGTATTGCATTCAACATTCAGGCGCGAACTAGCGCGATCGCGGGTGGCCGGAAGTCCGCATCCCCTCGTACGAACTGGCGGGCGATGCATCAGCAATACGGGACGGCAAGGAGACGAGCAATGATGCGTGAAGTAACCGGGGCGTTCTGCGGCCCGCGCAAGCTGGACGAAGCATTGGAAGACCTGCGCGCTGAAGGCATTGCGGGCGACCGTATCCGCGTGGCCTGCGTGGAGCCCCTCGCGGAAATCCAGATGTCGATCGCGCTCAGCGCCAGTTCGCCCACGCAGTGGATCACCGCCGAACATGCCGGTTATGCGCCGTATTTCGAATACGACGCGATCGGCGCTGAATCGCCATCCGCCGATATTCTTCCGGACTTTCGTGATCGCGATGCGGCCGGCCACGCTGAAAGCCTCGGCACGGTGACGCGAGTCATCGTCAGCATTCGTGACGAAGCGGAGATGCGTGCCGTGTGCGACATCTTCTCGCGTCTCGGCACCGACGATATCGACGCCGAAAGCGCGGCGGTCTGACCCGCCGCGCTCGATGCGGCGGCTACTGCGGCGTCGTATCCGCAGGTTTCGCCTTCTTCTTGTGCTTGAAATGGAAGCCGCCCTTGTGCGTGCTTCCCGGTGCGGACGTATTGTCTCCGCCCACCGTCGGCCCGGCGGTCGCCGCCCCGTGCGCGTTGCCGCCGCCCGAGCCGCCGTTGCCATTGCCGCCCGCCTGCGCCATCGCGCTGCCCGAGGCCAGCGCTATGCTGGCCGCCAACGCGATCAGCCCTGCCAGTCTGCTCGTTCTCATCGTTTGCTCCGTTTGTCGAGGTTGATTGTCACGCGCCTGCTCTGTCGATTCTTTGCATTCTTTATGCGGCACGCAGCACACAGTATGCAATTCGCGATAGAAGACTGAGCCGGTGGCGAGCTCGAATTCGCTCGCCGACGAGCCGCCGTCCGAACCGCCGAGAGACTTACAGCAGGTTTCGTGCTCGTTCCCCTCGTCCGTATGCAAAGCATGCTGCCGATTAACGCCCTTTGGACCGCTGACTTTCTGTTTGATTACAGACAGCGCTTTCGCAAGGACGAAGACATCGCTCATCGAAGGCACCGTGCGCCATCGCACGGACGTACACCCCGCGGAATCCGTTAAATACGATCAAACAACCTCGATGGCGAGTGCGAGGGTTCAGTGGATCGAATGTCGTTCACTGAGCGAATACACCGCCGCCCGTACGCCCCGGTTTGAATAACGTAAATGGCGTTCGTTGAGGGGAATGCCCTTGAGCGCCTAACTGGCCGGTCGCACCGTTGGCCAGGTACAAGGGACCAGACATAATGAAAACTGAATTGCGCCGCATCCTTTCCGAATCCGCACGCCTCGACGTGCCCATCGATACTCTTTCCGACAGCGACGATCTTTATGCCGCCGGTCTTTCTTCGCTTGCCACGGTTCACGTGATGCTTGCGATCGAAGATGAGTTCGGCGTCGAAATCCCGGACCACATGCTTACGCGCCGGCTCTTTTCCAGCGTGGATTCGCTCGCGGCCGCCGTGGAGGAACTTCGTCGTCAGCAGGCGGCAGCATGAACGCCGCCGCGCAGGAAGCCGAAGCGTCGCAATTGGCCGAACTCGATCGCAGCGCAGGCGCCCGTAGCGAGACTGAGTTGCTCGAAGCCGCGCGTCGCGTCGCCGCGATTGCGGCGACACACGCGAGCGCCGTCGACAAAGAAGCGCGCTTTCCCGCAGAGGCCGTCGCCGCGATGCGTGACGAACGGCTTTTCTCCGCCATGGTGCCCGTGATTCATGGTGGCGACGGCCTCTCGCTTTCAGGCGTCGCTCGCCTGTGCGAAACGATCGCGCAAGGCTGCGCGTCCGCCGCCATGATCTATGCGATGCATCAGAGCCAGGTGATCTGTATCGTCGATCACGGCGCGAATGTGCAATGGCAGCGCGATTTCCTCACGCGCATGGTGAGCGAGCAATTGCTGCTCGCCTCCGCGACCTCCGAGGAGACGATCGGCGGCAACATGCGAACGAGCGCGTGCGCGGTCGATCTCGTCGATGGCGCGTTCACGATCGAGAAGCTCGCGCCGACGATCTCATATGGCAAGTACGCCGACTGCATTCTCGTTACCGCACGCCGTCATCCCGATGCCCCGCCCTCTGATCAGGTATTGATTGTCGCGCCGCGCGAGACGTGTACGCTCGAACAGCGCGGCACATGGGACACGCTCGGCATGCGCGGCACATGCAGCGAAGGCCATCGCCTCGTCGCAAGCGGGACTGCAGAGCAGATTCTCCCAGTACCGTTTTCGAAGATCGCCGACGAAAGCATGCTGCCCGTATCGCATACGCTGTGGTCGTCAGTATGGATCGGCATTGCAGCGGATGCAGTGAATCGCGCGCATCAATTCTTTCGCAATCAGGCGCGTGGCAAGCCGGGCGCCTTGCCGCCGTCGGCGTCGCGGCTCGCACAGGCCGTCACGCTCATTCGCATGATGCAGGCGCGCCTGCGTGAATCGCTCGCGGCGGTCGAAGCGTCGCAGCGTCAACGCGTGATACGTCAGGCAAGCCATGCAGACGACATCGATGCGCCGCTCACCGCATCCATCGGTCTTGCATCGGACCTCAACATGCTCAAGCTCTCGATTTCACAATCGGCTGTGCATGTAGTGCAAGAGACGCTGATGATCTGTGGAATGGCCGGCTATAAAAACGACACGCCTTTCAGCGTGGGGCGGCATTTGCGCGACCTGCATTCCGCGCCGCTCATGATCAGCAACGACCGCATTGAATTGAACACGGCGAATCTGCTGCTCGCGCAGCGCGCCGCAACCGGGGACCTGTAACCATGAACATGCCGACGGAACAAGCCGCGCTGGTGCCGGCTGAAGCAACCGCGCAAACACAATCGAACGCGACGCAAACACACTACGACAAGTCGGACGTCACGTTGCGGGACCGCCTGATCGAAGCGGGCATTCTTATCGATACTGGCGAAGACGGACTCTATGGCCGCAGTGCGATTTTTGAAGATATCGTCGAACGCCTGAATCAGGCCATTACGTTGCTGGGCGCGGACCAGCACGCAGAAGTGCTGCGTTTTCCGCCCGCCATGCGCCGCCGCGACTTCGAAGACAGCGAGTATCTGAAGAGCTTTCCGAATCTCGCCGGTACGATTCATTCGTTCCAGGGCAGTGATCGCGGGCATCATCGCCTGCTGGAAGCGCTCGAAAAGATCGTTCATATCGGCGAAGAGGAAGAACGCTCCGACGAATGGATGGACCAGCAAAAACCCACTCGCCTCGTACTTACTCCGGCCGCCTGCTATCCGATCTATCCGCTCGTTGCCAAACGCGGAAACCTCGCAGAGGACGGCGCAACGTTCGACGCATTCTCCTACTGCTTCCGTCATGAGCCGTCCATCGATCCGGGCCGCATGCAGATGTTCCGCATGCGTGAATATATTCGCGTCGGCAGTCCCGAACAGGTGATGGCGTTCCGCCAGAAGTGGATCGAACGCGGCTCGCTGCTCGTGAATCTCTTGCAGTTGCCCTTTGAAATCGATCTCGCCAACGATCCTTTCTTCGGGCGCGGCGGCAAGATCGTCGCGGATAGCCAGCGCGCGCAGCAATTGAAGTTCGAACTGCTCGTTCCGGTCGCGACGCCCGATCGTCCAACCGCATGCCTGTCGTTCAACTATCACATGGAACACTTCGGCGAGCTCTGGAACATTCGCCAGGCAGACGACGCCGTCGCGCATACGGCATGCGTCGGCTTCGGCATGGAGCGCACGACGCTGGCCCTGTTCCGCCATCACGGTCTCGATGTCAAGGCGTGGCCTGCGCCCGTGCGTGAGTTGCTTTGGGGCGATGCAGCGCCGATCATCTCCAATGGCCTTGCCAACATGGGTCAAGACGCATGAACGCGCGCTCGCCTGCAGAAGCGTTGACTGGCGCGGACGACGAAGCAAGCCGCCATGCATTGCATCGCGGCGAGCGCGTCTGGCTCGAAACCAATTGCTATGTCGATTTGTGGATCGAGCTACTGCATCACTTCGGCTGTGATCCGCATGCTGCGCTCGGCTTCACGGTGACGCAAGCGTTCGAGGGAGACCAGTTCACGTTTCCCAAGTTCTCTCTCGACGATATCGGCAGGCTTTACGGCCTGCAAGCGCAAGAGCTCGCCATCTACGATACGCTCGAAGCACACGTCTGCGAGCAGACGAAACGCGGGCATGTAGTGGTCGCCGAAGTGGACGCGCATTATCTGCCCGATACGCGCGCCACCGCTTATCGTCAGACGCACTCGAAGACGACCATCGCAATCGACTCGATCGACGCTCAAGCAAAACGCCTCACGTATTTCCATAACGCAGGCTATTTCGCGCTATCGGGCGAGGACTATGACGGCGTCTTTCGATTGATGCCAAATCTCGCGAGCGATGTGCTTGCGTTATTTCCATACGTCGAATTCGTCAAGCGCGCCAGGGCGCCGCTCCAGGGTCGAGCATTGGTGCAACGTTCGCTTGAACTACTCAAGCTGCGTCTCGTAGATCGGCCGGGCGTGAATCCCATCACGCAATGGCGCACTGAATTCCCCCAGCATTTGCAGAGACTCCTCGAACGCGACGTCGCCTATTACCATCTGTACACGTTCAACGTCATGCGTCAGCTAGGTTCGAATTTCGAATTGCTATCGAAATATCTGACCTGGCTGAGTGCGAACGGCGTCACTGTGCCAGAGGACATTCGGAGCAACGCACAGGCGATTGCCAGCGAAGCGATGGTCATGCAGTTCCGGCTTGCGCGGGCACGTATGCGTTCGCGTCCGGACTCATGCAACGACTGCCTCGACTCACTCGAAGCGGCGTACGAAAAGGTCATCGAGCCGCTCGCCTTGCTTCTTCTTTAGAACCTGTGCCGCGCCTCGACGCGGCACAGGATTCTCATTCATCCCCGAAGGTTGTGATATGAATGGCTCCCCGCTCGCGCCTCGCCGCCTGGACGCAGGGTGGCAATGCGCCAGCACGCCTGCCGGCGCATATGCGACTCCCATGGCGCTCGACGCCTGCATCAAGTGGCTCGATGCGCAAGTGCCCGGCACGGTTGCTTCCGCGCATCGCGCAGCAGGCGTGGACGACGAAGCACTCGCTCAACCATTCGCGCTCTCGGACCATTGGTATCGTCTGACGCTGCACGCCGAAGGAAAACGACGCGTGCGCTTCAATGGACTCGCCACGATAGCCGAAGTCTGGATAGACGACTGCAAGCTATTGGAGTCGGACTCGATGTTCATCACGCATGAAATCGACTACGAATTCACGGGAACGACCACGCTTCACCTTTGCTTCAGGTCTATTACGCCTGCACTTGCGGCGAAACGCGGGCGAGCTCGGTGGCGTCCGAGGCTCGCGCAACCCGCGACGCTGCGCAACATACGTACGACCCTGCTCGGCCATATGCCGGGATGGTGTCCGCCAGTGCAACCTGCCGGACCCTGGCGCCCCATAGAGTTGATCGGCGAGTCGCCTGAATCGATTGATCGCGTCGATCTAGCGTCGCGTGTAGAACACGGCGATGGCGTCCTCGATGTAACGGTGCGCTTCTTTCACGCGCAAGCACCGGATGATATGCGCCTGCAATGTGGCGAGGCGTCGACTACGCTGGTGTGGAAGGATGCGCACACGTTGACGGGCCACGTACGCGTGCCACAAGCGCGCTTATGGTGGCCCCATACTCACGGACAACCTGCACGCTATGCCGTGCAGCTCATCGGCGCATCGGCAGGCGTCGTCTCTTTGGGCGAGATCGGCTTTCGCACGATCGAAGTGGACCGGGGTGCGGATAAAGCCGGCTTCCAACTGGTCGTGAATGGTGTGCCGGTCTTCGCGCGCGGGGCGTGCTGGACATCTGCCGATATCGTTGCTCTGGAGGCATCGCGAGAGAAGCTTGCATCGATCTTCGACGCATGTCGTCGCGCGGGTCTGAATATCATTCGCGTGAGCGGCACCACGCTTTATGAATCGGACACGTTTTACGAGCTTGCCGACGAATACGGCATTCTGGTCTGGCAAGACTTTGCCTTCGCCAATTTCGATTACCCGACTGACGAGCGCTTTCAGCGCGCCGTGCAGCAGGAAGCCGAGCAGTTCCTCGCGCGCACGCGGCGCTTTGCGTCGCTTGCCGTACTATGCGGCGGAAGCGAAGTGCATCAGCAAGCCGCCATGCTCGGGCTTCCGTTCGACGCCTATCAGCAACCGCTCTTCACTGAGCAATTGCCCTCGATCGTCGCAGCAATGCGTCCCGACGTGCCATACGTTGTGAACTCTCCGAGCGCCGCGCCCGGCGATACGTCGTCGATGCCGTTCGGCACGCGCGGCGGCATCACGCACTACTACGGCGTCGGCGCATATCAGCGCTCGTTCGACGATGCGCGCCGTGCTGAAGTGCGCTTCGCAAGCGAATGCCTCGCCTTTGCCAATGTTCCGGATAACGCCGCGCTGCGGCTCGCGTCGAACGCCTCGCGGCCGCATGAGCCACGTTGGAAAGCCGGCGTGCCGCGCGATCCGGGCGCTGCCTGGGACTTCGACGACGTGCGTGAGCACTACTTGCGCACCGTCTACGGCGTCGACGTGGCGCGTTTGCGGTATGAAGATCCTGAGCGGTATCTAACGTTGTCGCGCGCCGTCGTCGCCGACGTAATGGGCGCAGTCTTTTCCGAATGGCGACGCAAAGGCTCGTCCTGTGCCGGTGGCATCGTGTGGAATCTTCTGGACGTGCGGCCCGGTGCGGGATGGGGAATCATCGATGTCCACGGCGTTCCGAAAAGTCCTCTGCATGGACTCGCTCGCGTGCTTCAGCCGGTGCAAGTTCTGGTCACCGACGAAGGCCTCGACGGGCTCGATCTTCATCTCGTGAACGAAACGGCGCACGACATTCGCGCCCGTGTGATGCTGAGTTGCCTGCGCGATGGCGCGATCAAAGTGGCGGGCGGTTCGTGCGAGATCACGTTGCCCGCTCGCGGCGTCGAGCGAATCAACTCGAATGCTCTCTTGGGTGCGTTCTTCGATACGACCTATGCCTATCGCTTCGGCCCACGCGCACACGATGCGACTCATGTCGTTCTAAGCGACGTCGCCACAGGTGAAGTATTGTCAGAGGCTTTTCATTTTCCCGATCTCGGCGTTGCAGACCGCCGCGATCCTGGCCTCGGCGTGACCGTTGAGAAGCATGCGGCGGGATGGTGCCTCGACATCAGCAGCACGAGACTCGCACGCTGGGTCCATGTCGACGATCCAAACTACTATGCGGAAGTCGACTGGTTTCATCTCGCGCCCGGAAGCACGCGACGCGTTCCGCTTGTCGCGCGTCGCCCGGACGTTTCTTCGAAGCCGGAAGGCGAAGTCATCGCATTGAACGGGACTGCGGGTGCGTCGTATAGAGCGTGAGGCGTTGCTATTCTGCTGCTTTACGGGGCTTCTCCTGGTCGACACGTTGAGGAACGCCATATAATGCATCTAATGAGTCTGTGAATTCCTCCGTGCACCCCATGCGCAGAAGAAACTTGTCGATACGAATCATCTCGATCACGCCTTCCGCTGCAATGATTCGATAGAGCGCCCCTGATTCGTTCTTGATTCCGACTCGCATGCGCGCGCGCCGCCCCGGCAAGCAGGTCGCGTGTTTCGACACGAAGTCCAGGATCTGCGCATCGAGCGCCGATCTGGCTGCGCCATTGATCAGATGGCTGCGCATGCGGGTTGATTACGTTTGGACCTCCTCACAATAGCACGGCTCACTACGGCCGCCACTATTAGGCAGCGACCAAGCGCGTTACACCTTACTTCCATGCGTAGCGAAGCCCTACCCAGACGCCACGCGGCGCGCCCACGCCCAGGAATTGTTCATTCGTCGTATCCGTTCCACTGAATGTATGGTTAGGTCCATTAAAAGCGTTCTCTCCGAGAATGGCAAAGCTCGCATAGCGCTTGTTCAGAAGGTTCTTCACAGTTGCGTAGACCTGTAACTGCTTGGTCACGTTATAAGTCGTGTCGAGGTCTATCAAGAAGTAGCCTGCGACGCTGCCATTCACATCCTGATTGTTCTCGTCCCCGCGCGAAAAAATATTGCTACGGTAAGTCAGGTTGCTACCGACATTCCATTGCGAGACCGGAGAGTAGTCGACACGAAGCTTCACGGTATTAGACGGAATGCCGGGAATGCGGTCGCCCGAATGTACGGTAATGTTGCCGTTACCGTCGGCGCTCGAGTTGCTGGGACTATGCTCGACCCACGTCGAACGATAGGTCGCGTCGACATAGCTATAGCTCGCGCCGACGCCCAGTGGCCCCCATTGCGTTCGGCCTGCGAGCTCGAAGCCCTGGCGACGCGTCTTGCCCACGTTCTGGAAATACCCGAGCGTGCTCGTTGCGCCTTGACTGCTGACGAACTGAATATCATCGGACAGCGTCGTGCTGTATGCCGCAGCGCTCCAGCTCGTCGCGTTGCCGATGCGGCCGCGCGCACCGATTTCGAATGTACGCGAGATCACCGGCTTGAGGTCCGGGTCTGCAATGAAGTCATTCGGTAGAGAGCATGGTGCGTTCGGGTCCGCGCAAGCGAGTTCGATGGCAGTGGGCGAGCGCATGCCTTCGTTATAGGTGGCGTACGCAGTAAGCCACGGCGTCGGATTCCAATTGAAGCCAATAGCAGGGTTGAAACGCGAGAACGTGTGATTTCCGTCGAGCAGAGGTTGCACGCCGCTCTCATCGCCGATAGTCGCTTTGGACCAGTTGTATCGTCCCGCCAGCGTCATCGACCATTGCTCGGTGAAAGAGAAGGTGTTCTCGAAATAGATGCCCCAGTTCTCGTTGCGCGTCCTCGCGTTCGTGGCGGAAACGAACGGGCCTGTGCCAAGCGTCGCGCGAGTGTCCGTGAATTCCGCCGGCTGCGTCGCCTGCGTGAAGTGCGTGTTGGCGAAGTCGCCTGCCGCCCCGAGCACGAGTTGGTTGTCGTTGCCGAATAGCTTGTTCAGCAGCGTAAGTTGGAGGCTCGCGCCATAACTGTCGGTCAGTACGACGGATTGCTGGTTGGTGGCCTGTACGAGGTCGATATCGTTATCGCCGCCGGCCGTCACCGGGTTATAGGCGTCGTTGACATTGCTGCTCGTGTTCTTGTTGCGATAGTGCCGGTAATAGACGTTTCCACTCAGTTGCACATTGGGCGAGAGATAGTGCTCGGCATTGATCGTGATATAGCCGAGTTGGTTCTCGTTCGTGTCGGGATATGTGTACGCCTGGCGAAAGTTGTCGAGAAACGATCTGGGGATGGTTTGCGATCCGTTGAGTGTATTGTCGGCGCCGCCTATCGACATCGAAACGGTGGTATCCCCATCGGTGTAACGGAGTTTCCCGAATGCCTGACGCAAGCGGCTCGAATTGTGCTCGGCCCAGCCGTTGTCATTCGTGATGTTGGCCGTGAAGTAATAGTCGAGGTGATGGCCAATGACACCGCCCTGTTCGATCTGCGCCGCTTTTCTTCCCCAAGATCCGCCGCTTACATCAATGTTTCCCCCAGGATTACTACGGCCGTTCTTCGTCGTGACGGCCACCGCACCACCGAGCGTATTGAGTCCGAACGTCGGGTTCGAGCCCGGGATGATCTGCATCGTCTGAATGGCCGCTTGCGGAATCAGGTCCCAGTTGACCACATCGCCGAACGGTTCATTCACTCGCACGCCGTCGAGAAATACCGACAGGCCTTGCGGCGTGCCCAGCAAAGGCGAAGCAGTGAATCCGCGATAGAGAATGTCGGTTTGCGAAGCGTTGCCTTGTGCGTCGTTGGTGTCCACGCTCGTCACGTTTCTCTGCATGTAGTCCGTTATGGTCGAGGTGGTGGACGAATGTTGCGCTTGCAATTCACTGCCCTTGATGGTCTGGACATTAGCAGGCACCTTTTCCAGCGGAGTGCCGACGCCCACCAGCGGCGTAGTTCCGACGACCACGATGGTCGGCAATTCCGTGTTCGCAGTGGATGCCGCGTCGGGCGCGCTCGCCGCTTGCGCCCATGCCCCCGCAGTCATGCTCGCCAGCGCGCCGCCGATTGCCACCTTATATCTCGCGCGGCGCGTAGGCGAACGCGCCTGCCTAAGGGTGCAGGAATTGCTCCTCATCGTCGTCTCCCGTCATATTATTTTGTCAAGATACACGTGAGCTGTTCTGACTTCGAAAGAGTCGCATGACGAAGGGTGCGCGCGCCCGGACTTTTTCCCGATCGCGCCGGGAATCTCTCCCGAAGGCGGCAGCGCGGCTTCGTGCGCATGTCTACGGATGCAGCATGCGAACATGAATCGTCGTACGCCGGTTTGGTGAGCTGCGATGACTTGAGTAGAGCTGTCTCAGCCGACAATGCAAGGACCGCAATGATCGAACGCTTCCGCCCCGCAACATCAAAGTATGTGTACGGCGCCCTCGTCGGACGCATTACCGATGGGAAAGAGAACCCTAACGGCAATTCACCGCATTACGAGATTCTTGTCGACGCGGCGGAGACTCCGTATCGCGTTGCGGTCAATATCCGTTCCGTCGAAGGCAGCGAAGTGCTCGCCTACAGCAGTAACCAATACACGAACGAGACGAAGCTCGGCATATCCGAACGGATGTCGGGACCGCACGGTTTCACCCCGCTCGCGACAGGCAAGCAAGGTGAGGGACTCGACTATCTACGCGATCATCTCTTCCCGCTGGATCAAATGAGGCCCATCGCCGCCGATGGTAACGGCAGCACGATGTCCGCCCTTCTCGACGGACAGATACAGCGCGCGAAGAACGATAAGCAAGCGGTGGTGCTCGCCGTCGGTGACAAGTTCGACGACTACGCGACACGCGAGCCGCTCGCCTTCTCGCTTGGCCGCGGCGTGCACGACATTCATATGATGCAGGGCAACTCAGGCAAATTCGCGGACGACAACCGCATCAACGGTGACGGAGCGCTGTTTATCCGTTTCGCAGGCGGTGAGACGTTTGCCCTTTTCGTACGGTTCGCGACGCAGGCGACTGAGACCGACGAGAACGGTAATCCCTCTAAGCCCGTTTAATGCGCTCTCAACGCATCGACGATATCCATTCGCGATGCCCTGAGCGCCGGCAGAAAGCCGCCCACGATGCCCATGACGAGCGAGAAGACGACAGTCTGCAATACCACCGAAGGCGTGAGCATGAAACGGAACGAGAGGTCGGAGAACGTCTGAAAGTTCGTTGTGGAGAAGGAGGCGAACTGCATCAAAGAAGCGCAGCATAGGCCCGCCATGCCGCCTACGAGGCCGAGCAACAGCGCCTCCAGCAAGAACGCGAGCAGCACGTCGAATCGCTTGAAGCCGAGCGCACGCAGGGTTCCAATCTCGGCCACGCGGTTGGCGACCGACGCATACATCGTGATCATTGCCCCAATCATCGCTGCAATTGAAAAGATGATGGAGAGAGTGAAGCCGAGTATGTTGATGAACGTCGACAGAGCCTTCGACTGATCGCCATAAAAGACTTGCTCGCGCTTGGCTTCGTCCGCGAGGCGCGGGTCCGTGTCGATATCGGTCCTGAAGCGTTCGAGCGCGTCGCTGCGAACGAGGCGCACGACCATCGACGAGTAGCTCGTTCGGCGAAAGGACTGCATGAGTTGGTCCACATCGCCCCAAATCTCCGAGTCGAAGCCGCTGCCGCCTGCATCGAAATGACCGACCACCGTCCAGTCCCGTTGCGCAAAGCGCAAGTGATCGCCGATGCGTGTACCAGCGAAGCCCTTCGTGATATTGCTGCCGACTATGATCTCCGACGATCCACGCCTGAACATGCGGCCTGCCGACAGCTTCACCTGCGGGCGCAATTCGAGACCCATTGGCGAAACGCCGCGTATCACCACGTTGGCAGGCGTATTCGCCCCGAGCTTGATGAGAGAGATCAGCACGACAGTCTCTTTCGATGCCAGAGGCTGACCATCGCCATTCATTGCGACCGACGGATGCATTGCCATCACGTTCGCTTGCGCGCGATCGACGGAACTCTGTATCTCCGTCTCCGCGCCCTTGCGGATCACCACCACGTTATCGCGCTCTCCTGTCGAGACGAGCGTTTTCTTCAGGCCCGCATCGAGCATGAGCACGGTGGCAAAAACGAACACGACGAGCGCGAGGCCGCTAGCGGTCAGAAGCGTCGTAAGACGACGCGCCCATAAGTTGCGTGCGACATACGTGACAGGAATAGCCATCGCCGTATGTCCTCAACCAATCGCCCGCAGGCCTTCGACGATACGCACGCGGCTGGCCTGCACCGCCGGCACGATCGCCGCAGAAAGCGCAATCACGAATGCGCATGCGGCCTGCAACAAGATGGTTTCATGCGACACCTTGAAGACAGGAAACACGCCGCCGGTTGCATGCTGGAAGACCACCGCAGCGGGCGGAGTGGCGAGAATGCCGATGCCGCCGCCGATGGCACAGATCGCGAGCGATTCACCGAACACCAGTGCCGACAGAAACGCGGGTCCGAACCCGAGCGCCTTGAGCGTCGCATACTCGACTGTACGTTCGCGCGCACTCATCGCCATGGCGTTCGCCATCACGGCCATGATAATAAGGATAACTACATAGGACACTACGCGTATCGCCGCGATAATCTGATTCGACATCGCGACGAAACCAAGCTGGAAAGCCTGCTCCGTTTCGGTCAATGTCTCCGCGAGCGAGTTTTTGAAAACCGCATCGATGTTACGCGAAACCGTCGCGCCCTTATCCGGATCGTCGATGCCGACGACGTAGACGCCCACCTGATCGACGTTGCGCTTCGTGGTCTTTCGAATCGTTTCGTTGAGATATTCCCAGTGAAAAACGAGTTGCCGCGTAATGGTGGATTCGTCGCGCCCTTCCATGATGCCGCGCACAACGAAGTCCCACGTGCCCGGATAGATGGTGCCCTTAAGGGGAATGACATCGCCCACTTTGAAGCCGTATTGCGTCGCAAGCTGACGTCCGATGAGACAGCCTTTGCGATCGCGACGGTAGTCGGCGCGCGCTTGTGGCGTTATGACGAACTCTGGGTAAAGGTCGAGGTAGTTGTCGGATACGGCGAACTGCGCAAAGAAATTCTTCGGGTCCCGGTAGATGCCGCCGAACCAGTTCGAACGCGCAACCATCGTGACGCCCTCGACGCCGCGAATGCGGTTCTCATAGGCGAGCGGCAGCGGGAATACGAGAGATATTGCATTGCGCGTGACGAGCCTCGCGTTGGAAGCAGCCGCCGCACCGGCATACCATGCATCGACGACCGTATAGAGCAAACCATACGCGAGCACGGCAATGGTCAAGCCGAGGACAGTCAACGCGGTACGCAATCGATGGCGCGTCGCATTGCGAAGAATCAGCTTGAGCGCATACATTGTGTCAGCGCGCCTCGGCATCGATGAGTTCACCCTTCTCCAGATGCACGAGCTTTCTCGCTGCGTTCGCCGCATGCGCGTCGTGCGTCACCATGATGATCGTCTTGCCGAGGCGATCGTTCAGACGCTGCAACATGGTCAGCACTTCGGACGCGGACGTGCGGTCGAGGTCACCGGTCGGTTCGTCAGCGACGATCAGCTTCGGATCGGTCACGACCGCACGCGCGATCGCGACGCGTTGCTGCTGCCCGCCCGATAGCTCCGACGGATAATGGCTCATGCGCTCGCTCATGTTCACCATGTCGAGCACCATCGCGACACGCTCGCGCCGCTCTGCACGCGAAAGGCGCGTGAGCATCAGCGGAAGCTCGACGTTCTCGAAGGCGGAGAGCACCGGCATCAGGTTATAGAACTGGAAGATGAAGCCGACATTCGATGCGCGCCACTCCGCGAGCGCCGCCTCGGGCAAGCGGGTAATGTCGAGCCCGCCGACGCGCAACTCGCCGCTATCCGGCCGGTCGATGCCGGCAATGAGATTGAGCAACGTGCTCTTGCCCGAACCTGACGGCCCCATCAGCGCGACAAAGTCACCCTCGGTGATGGACAAGGTGATGTCGGTCAGCACGGGTACCGTTTGCACGCCGCGCCGGTACGACTTCGCGACGTGGCTGATCTGAATCAGGGGCGCCGTGCTCACGCTATTTCTTCGCCACGGTGACGCTCGCGCCGTTCTTGATCTTGTCGCCGGGCGCGAGCACGAGCGTATCGCCAGGCTTGACGCCTGACACGGCCAACAGGTCGCCGATGCGCTCGCCTGTTGCCACTGGCACTTCGCGCACCTTATCGTTGTCGACCACATACACCACGTTTCTGCCCTCGCGTGTGACGACAGCGGCCGGCTGCACGGCCACGACGGCTTTCTTCTGCGCCGCAGGGACTGGCTTCGAGAGAAAGGCGACTTTCGCGCTCATGTCGGGAAGGACGCGCTCATCGCGCTCAACGAAACGCACCTTCACGAGCACGGTGGCTTTCCATCGATCGACGGTCGGCACGATGCGCGATACGCGGCCCGCAAAACGCGTATCCGGCAGCGCGTCGAGTTGAATCTCGCAAGGCTGATCGACGGCGATATGCCCGATGTTCGACTCCGCCACATCGGCTTCGACTTCCAGCGTCTTCATGTCTGCGATCGTAACGACCGCGCCTTTGCTGTCCGATGCTGACGAGAACGGCGTGATGTTGTCGCCGACGTTAGCGTGTTTCTCGATCACGACGCCATCGAACGGCGCGCGGATCACCGTCTGATCGACGGCGACCTGAGCCGCGCGCGCATTCGCCTGCGCAGACTGAATGGCCGCTTGTTCGCTGTTGATCGAAGCTTTCGCCTTATCGAAACGAGAGCGGTCGGCGTCGTATTGCGAAGCGGAGATTGCGCCGTGTGGAGCGAGTACGAGTGAACGCTTCAGATTAGCCGATGCGTTTTCGAGTTCGGCGCGCTGCAACTGCAGATTCGCCTGAGCGACTTTCACTTGCGCCTGCGCCTGAGCCAGCGCCGCGGCCACATCCGCGCTCTCGAGCCGCGCAATGACCTGCCCTTCCTTCACCGGCGTCCCCTCGAGTACGCCGAGCCATTCGACCCGCCCTTGCGCCTTGGATGCCACCGCCGCCTTCCGCTGCGGCACCACATAGCCGGTTGCATTCAAAATGGTATAGCTCTGCGATGGGTACACGGATGTAACGGTGGTCGTCTCGACAGTCTGCGGCCCAGCGAGCCGAAGACCGACGCCGATCATCGCGAGGACGAGGACCAGGACACCCGCGTAGCGCAGCCAATTGCGCCGCCTCCGCGGCGCCACGGCGCCCGGACCCGTCGTCCGATCGATTCTTAATTTTTCTAGGTCGTGTTCAGCCAATTTCTGACGTAAGCGCCGTTGAGTGCCAGCGAGATGGCTGCTCGAGGCAGCGGTCCGGCGCGTGTTGCGGTGAAGGGATGCTCAGTATAGCGCCGGAGCTTACAGGTGCTTACGCTTCGCGCTGGCGGCTTCTCATTGGCTTTGCGATCGGGGGACATCGCGTGGCATTCTGCATGCAACGCGCAAGCGATCGCATTCACCGTCGCATGGTGCGGCATCGTGAAGTTGGACGGCAGATGGGATATGCCAGCGCTCCATCTGTGCCCAAGCCTGAGCAACCTCGCCGCCGCGCTTGCGGCGGTCTGCCATTCACGGCTCGGCATCCGAATGCTCGGCACAATCCGGTCGCTTGTCTGCGTGAATAAGAAGCGGCACGGTGCGCGATGACTGCGATCGAAGCCGCGACGGCGGACAGATCGTTGTACGCCCGCGATCTCGGCGGTGACGCAATGACTGCGCAAGCGTCGGCCGCAGTGTGCGCGTTCATCGAGCGCGGTGGGGCTGGCGCCAGTGCAGCGGCGTGATGACTAGCTTCGTCTAGGCGAATGCAGCTGTTCGACGCCCGAGGCCAGACTGCAGTTAGTCACCGGCCTACAGCAAGATATCAGACGCCCGCAGACCGTCGAAGGCGCCGCACCGTTCCTTGTCCGCAATAAGATGCGCACCGCGGTCGCCCGCTTCACTCCCCGCGCAGCGGAGGCTTGCAACGCACCGTGGAGCACATAGACGCCCGTTTCGCCCCTGCTCCGTTGCATGCAAAACGCGAAATGCAACCGGCTCGGCCGATTCCCCTGCTTTTATTTTAAGATAGCCGCTTCTCCGTGACTCGGCGACGTTTGCCAGGGGTAAGTACGTGTTTTTCCCACTATCAGGCCGCAACACCGTGGCGTGCGCCGCTAGCACGGCGCTCTGCCTCTCGATCGCTTTGCATGCGCAGGCAGCGCTCAGCGCAGCGCAAGGAAACGTTGCAAGCGCGGGTCTTTCCGCGAGCGCCCCGAGCGCTACCGCCGCCGGCATTCTTTCGGCCGAATCGCTGCCGCCTCATTTCGCCGGCGACGATCCAGAGCATGTGCGAGATGCGTTGTCGGCGGCGACCTCGTCCGGACAGCAAGCGGCAACGTCGAACCCGTCCATTACCAGTCGTGTTCGCAGCTTTCTGTCCCGGCCCTTCGTGGCGGCAGGGCACCGGCCGGAGAGCCCGAGTGGCGCCCGGCCGTCGATCGACGACGCATCGCGTTCCGACAGAACTTTTGTATTCGTTATTCCTGCTGCCTACGGCGTGCGTTTTGAATCCAAGAAGAAGCTGCTGTCGGTCGATGTATCGCTTGCCGCACCTGATCAGCCGGACGCCATCCTCCTGAAACGGGAAGTCCACGGACAAAGCGGACGCAAACTGGTGATCGCGCCCGAAGCCAAGGCGAAGGGCTTCGTTCAAACCATCGACACGATCCAGCTCGAAACCGGTGCGCGCACCAAGACTACCGTGCGGGGGCGGGCCGTCGTACCGACGTTCGACGCATCGCGCGGCAGTGATGATTTCGCGATCGTGGTCGTCTGCTCACTGGAACCACCTTATCTCTCGGACCGAACGGAACACAGTGAGCCGACCGACGAAGAGCCCACGGACATCACGAGGAGGACATCGACATTGCACGGTCGCATCGATGCGCTGTGGCTGGTGGACCGGAACGACGGCACGGTCATAACAAGGCGTCTGCGTCTCGTCAAATAGGCGACCGCCCGCGGACAAAACTTCTGCAAGCGCCGGCGGCTGTTAGCTTCACTTCTCGAAGTGCATGCAAAACACCGAACCAAGGTCGAAACGCACCGGCACCCATCTACAATCGAGGAATACGAGCGCGTAGGTTCGCTCGTGACCGGCATACGTAGGAGTGCTGCGCCCGAACATCCCGAACGCAAGGAACGCACGTCGCGGATCGATCGGAAACACGCTCGCGTCACGGAGAGATGAATGCGCCGTAGAATCAGGGCCGTACGCCAGAGCGGCCGGGCCGTCCGGCGACGGCTCTTTCGCCGCAATACTCATGCATGGATGCGCATAGCCGATGTCTTCTCGCAGTTCCCGCTCCTCGCGGGCGCGATTGGCACGGCAGTGGCGCTTTCGATGGCCGTGCTCTCGTTCGCCGCTTTATGGCAAGGTCGTGCACAGGCGCTGGAGAACGCGCATCAGGCATCGTCGAACGTGGTCGCCACACTGAGCGCGGACATTGCACGCAATATCGAATCGAGCGACCTGTCGTTGCGCACGATCGTGAGTGGCATGCAAAATCCAGTCGTGTCCGGCCTGTCTCCGGAACTGCGCCGGCTGGTCCTCTTCGACGGCGCGACGGCCGTGAGCTACATCGGCGGCGCCTTCGTGATGGATGCCCAAGGGCGCATTGTCGACGAACGCGATCCTTCCAGACATGCCGATCTCCTCTTCAACGACCGCGACTACTTCAAGGTCCACGTCGAGCGACCGGACGTCGGGCTATACATCTCCGGGCCGTATCGCTCCCGGTTGCGCGGCGGTCAACGTTCTCTCGCGTTGAGCCGGCGTATCAACGCGCCCGACGGCTCGTTCGCAGGCGTCGCGGTCATTACGATGAACGTTAGTTACTTCGATTCCCTGCTGTCGCGCGTGAACGTTGGACGCTCCGGATCGGTATTCATTGTGCAACGCGACGGTCTCATGCTCGCCCGCAAGCCGCCGTTGCCTCGCGACGGAGCGAATAACGTATCGGCATCGCCGACGTTCGCCTCGATGAAGCAGGAAAGCTCCGGCTCGTACATTTCCACCTCTCCACTCGATGGCGTGCGCCGCCTGTACACCTTCGTACGCGTGCCGGGTACGAACCTGATCGCCGCGGTCGCACCCGCGGAGAACGACGTACTTGCGGGCTGGCGGGAACGCAGCACGGTCATCGGCGGCCTGACACTGACGTTCGGCGGCGGCTTTATCGCCATCTCCTGGCTGCTCGCGATTTCGCTGCGTTCGCGCGCCATCGCGCTCGAGAAGCTGCAGCGGCTCGCGGGCACGGATTCGCTGACGGGCCTGAGCAACCGTCGCGCGCTCGATCGACGTCTCGGCGACGAATGGCGTCGCGCGCGCCGCGCCGACTATCCGATCTCGGCGCTCTTCATCGACGTCGATCACTTCAAGTTCTATAACGACACCTACGGTCACGCGATGGGCGACGATGCACTGGTGGCTGTTGCCGATTGCATGCAGAATGCCGTCCAGCGGCCCGGCGATATCGTCGCGCGCTACGGTGGAGAGGAGTTCGTGATCGTCCTTCCCGGCACCTCCGCGCCCGCGGCCGTCGTCTTCGCAGAGCGCCTGCGCGCCAACGTAGAGGCCCTCGAAATTCCGAACAGCAGGTCGCTGAAGGGCGTACTCACCATCAGCATCGGATGTGCAACGGTTCATCCGCGACAAGGCGACGATGCGCTCAAGCTGCTCAACAGCGCCGATGCCGCGCTTTATCGCGCGAAAGGCGCCGGCCGCAATCGGGCGGTTCACGAAAACAGCATGGCGAGCGGCAACGCTTGAGCACATTTAACCTGGCTTACGCGAACACGGCGGCATTTTGCATACGAAGGAGCCACCCAATGACAACGTCAGCGGTCATATCCGCGATCCTGCTGGCGATTCTTCTCGGCGCGATGATTCCCGGACCGAGCTTCGTCATGGTCGCGCGCAACGCGATCAGTCTTTCGCGGGCCGACGGCCTCGCCACGGCGTTCGGCATGGGCCTGGGCGGTATCGCATTCGCCGGTATCGCGCTAGCGGGTCTCTACACGCTGCTGTTCGCCGTCGAATGGCTCTATGTCGCGTTGAAGATAGCCGGCGGACTCTATCTCGTGTACATCGCGCTGCGCATATGGCGCGGCGCCTCGCAGCCGCTATCGATGCAGACTCGCGGCGCACAAGTCACCGGCAGTCTGCGCCGCTCGTTCTTGCTCGGCCTGACTACCCAGCTAAGCAACCCGAAGACCGCAATCTGGTACGGCAGTATCTTCGCGGCACTCCTGCCGCAGCATCCGCCGCTCTGGTGTTACTTCGTGCTGCCGTCGTTTGTATTTTGCATTGAGTTCGGCTGGTACACGGTCGTCGCCCTCTGCTTCTCGAGCCGTCGGCCGCGTGATGTGTACCTGCGCGCGAAAGGGTGGATTGACCGCATCGCGGCAACGATGGTCGCAACGCTCGGCTTGCGACTCATCGTTGCTGCTGGAAAGGACGGCCTCTGAGCTAGATTGCATTCAGAATTCCGACACAACGATAACGAATTCGGAATACCAATATGCCCACCTGGCTGTCCTTCGGTGTACCGGAAGCGCGCCGTTTCGTGCGTACGCTCGTCGCGTGCACAATCAGCTATGCGGGCGCTCGCCTGGCCGCGCTTCCAGAAGGCTATTGGGCGCTGATTACGACTCTGGTCGTCGTCACTCAACCGAGTCTCACGCAAGCCCTCGGCACCGCACGCGATCAAGTCATCGGGGCCTGCATCGGCGGCGTGGCGGGTGTGATCGGCGTGATGGCGATTCAGCGGGGCGCTGCGCCGCTTGATGTGTTCGCGGTCGCGCTGATACCGCTCGCCGCTCTGACCGCGAAGCGTCCGGCCATGCGGCTCGCCTGTGTGACTCTCGTGATTGTCGTCTTGATACCGGCGGGCTCCGGACCGCCCTTTCAGCGGCCGTTGCATCGCGTACTCGAGATTCTTATTGGCGTGACGGCGGCATTCATCGTTTCGGCGATCTGGCCGAATCGCGCGCTCCTCACCGCTCATCGACGGGTCGCCGATACCCTGGAAAGCCTTCGTCAACTCATCGACCTACAACTCTCAGGACAAGCCGACGAAGACAGGGCCGCCCGTCTCGAAGCTCTCAGTGTGCAGGCGCAGCAGGCCCTCGACGATGCGCTTCACGAAGCCGAGCGCGAGCACATCATCGTGCCTTTGCGTAGTCATCGTTCGGATGCAATCGACAAGGCCGCGCCGTTTCTGCGTCGACTACATAGTGACGCGCTGTTTCTTGGGAAGGCGCTGTCGAATGGGCAGCCGGATGAATACAGAATGCATTTTCGGGAGATCCGCCGCGCGCTGCAGGCCCCGTTCGCAGCACTCGCGGACGCCCTCAACGACAGGAAGCAGGACCCGTCGAAGCTGGAGCGCGTGCGCGAGTGCATGCGCCAACTCAAAAAGGCGCTCGAGGACAATCGGGCGGATGACGCGGGGCGGGACGTCGCCTACTTCGTCGTCGGCCTCATCGTGACGGACCTCGACGCGCTAACCACGGCCATCTATCCAAGCGACCATCCAAGGACGCGTTAGCGCGACAGTCCCCGCGCATCTATCGGCCACACATCGACGACTCGTCCGTTGCGATGGCACACAAATTCATCGTAGAGGTTCACCGTCGGATCGCAATGGCCTGGCGGCAATAGAATGCGTTTGCCTAGCAGCACTTCCGTGTCGTCGTATCGCGCAAGCTGTACGTCCAGCATGCCGTGCTCGTCGTTCGCGGCAATGTAGGTGAAGATGCGCTCGTCGGACGCATCGAGCGCTTGCACGCTGCGCGGTAGTCCCGAGTCCACCGCCAGTCCTTTGAGTCCTACATCGCACACGGCGATGCCGGGCCGCGCGGCACTCATGATCGTCGACAATACGAAGAGACTTTGCCTCCAGCGCTGTGCGTCGCTCCATGTCAGCGCACCGTAGTCGCCGTCCATGAACAGGTAGGACCCGGGCTGCAATTCGGTATAGACGCCACTGGCTGCATCGAACTCGACAGTGCCGGTTCCGCCACCGGTGATGACGGTACATTGGATGCCACGTGCCTCCAACGTGCATGCAAAATGCGCGGCGCGCTCAGCGGCACGACCCGCTGCGGTCTTGCGGGCCTGCCAGTCGACAATATGCTGGGCGCCACCGTGGTAGGCCTGAATACCGGAGAAACAGAGCGCCTTTTGCGCGGCGATCGCATCGGCGAGCGACATCAGCGCATCGTCGGTGGTTACGCCGCATCGATGCTGGCCCGCATCGACTTCGACCAATACGTCGATGTGGACGCCCGCGCGTGCCGCCGCGTCTCCGAGCGCGGTGACTTACGCCAATGCGTCGACGCAGACCGACAGCCTTACGTGCGATGCCAGTTCGACGGCCATCGACACCTTGTCCGCCCCGACGAACTCGTTACTAATGTGGATGCTCGGGATGCCGGCCGCTGCGAACGGGTACGCCTCCGACAACTTCTGGCAGCAAACGCCGACCGCGCCAGCGTCCGTCTGACGTCGCGCAATGGCGCTGGACTTGTGCGCCTTTGCGTGCGGGCGCAACGCGACGCCGTGTCGTGCCGCCAACGAGTTCATCTGCGCGAGATTCGAGTCGAAAGCGTCTAGGTCCAGCACGAGAGAAGGCGTCGCGACCTCGGCGAGCGTGTCGCCGATGCGGGCTGCGGGCGGTGGAGCGAGCGTCATGGGTGCGGGCACGTGAGGTGAGGAAGAGTCATCTTATCGCGTGACACGCCGCTCGGACGGATGCGGCACGCAAAATGCCGCATGCAAAGTGCCGCAGACAAAGTGCCCCATGCGGAACGCGAAGCGGCCAAAGACTCACGCCGCGACTTCGGTCTCCAGAATGGCTCCTTCATCTTTCAGCGCCTGGATACGCTCGTCGTCGAAACCATACTCATGGAGCAGTTCGGACGTATGCTGACCAAGGAGCGGTGCGGGACGCGACGACTGAGTAGAAGAATCGGAGAAGTGGATCGGCAAGCCGATGCCTCGCATACGGCCCGCAAGCGGATGCTCCGTCTCGACAATCATGCCCCGCGCCAAGGCTTGCTCATGTGACGACGCCTCGGGAACGCTGAGCACCGGTCCGCTCGGCAAGCCGATTGCGTCGAATGCGGCGAGCCACTCGTCCGTGGTCCGCTCGACGAGGCGTGCAGTGAGAATTTCGACGAGTGCTTCCCGATGCTTGAGCCGTCCGGCGTTGGTCTGAAAACGCTCGTCTTGATCCAATCCGCCAATGTTCAGTACTCCGACCAATCGCTCGTAGTTGCTCTGGTTGGCCGCGCCGATGTTCACCCATCCGTCGCGTGTGCGGAAAGCCTGATAAGGCGCGCTCGTCGGGTTGGCCGAGCCTGCCTTCGGCAGCACCGTCCCGTCCGCGAAGTAGTTGGCGAAGGCCCAGTACATCTGCTGCAACCCGGCTTCGAAGAGCGACGTATCGACCATTTGCCCCAGGCCGGTGACCTGTTTTCGCGCATAGGCCGCGCTGATGCCGAGCGCGGCGAGAATGCCAGCGTTGATGTCAGTGACAGGGGATCCCGCCTTGATTGGCGCCTGCCCCGGCTCGCCGGTCATGCTCATCAGGCCACTCATGCCTTGCGCGATGAGATCGAAGCCTCCTTTGTCCGCCATCGGCCCACTGCGACCATAACCCGAGATCGCGCAGTAGATGAGACCCGGGTTGACGGCGCGTAGCGCTTCATAGCCCATGCCGAGTTTTTCCATCGTGCCGCGCCGATAGTTTTCAGTGACGACGTCGGCGGTCGCGAGCATCGTCTTGAGCACCTCCTTGCCGCCCTCGGTCTTCAGGTTGAGCGCGATGCCTCGCTTGTTCCGGTTCACGATCATGAACGATGCCGATTCGCCGCTCGCGAGAATCGGCGCGAACCGCCGACAATCGTCGCCGTTCGGGATCTTTTCCACCTTGATGACTTCCGCGCCCATGTCGGCGAGCATCATCCCGCAGATCGGGCCTGACATGATGTGCGCGAGCTCGATCACCCGCATGCCCGCTAACGGTCCCTTCCCCGTCCCTGCCGATTCCGTCGTCCGCTTAGACGCGTCGTTTGGTATTTCGTATGCCATCTCAACGCCCCTTGAATTCAGGTTTGGTTTTGCTCAAGAACGCCTCGTATCCCGTGCGGAAATCGTCGGTGCCGAAACAGGCGAACCCTTCGTCACGGTCGTCGTCGCTGAGCGGTGTCGGATCCATCACGCGACGGACGAATCGTTTATGCCAGCGCGCGACGAGCGGCGCGCCATCGGCAATGCGGCGCGCCGTTTCATACGTATGCGATGTCACGTCGCCATCCGGAACGATGCGTGTCACCAGTCTTTTCGCGAGAGCCTCGCTCGCGCCGAAAATTCGTCCTTCGAGCAAGATCTCCAGCGCGACCGCGGGCCCCGCCAACTGAACAAGCCCCTCCATTTCCGCATGAGCCATCACCAGGCCCAGGTTCTTGATGGGCACTCCGAAGCGGCTCGACTCGCCGCAGATGCGCAGATCGCACATCGCCGCGATCTCGAGACCGCCTCCGACGCATATGCCGTGAATCATCGCAATCAGCGGGTGACGACAGTTCCTCAACGCCCCGAGCGTTCGATGCATGATCGCGCCATAAGCCCGCGCCTGCTCCACGTTGGACCGGTCGGTGCGGAATTCAGCGATATCGTTGCCCGGTGAGAATGCCTTTTCACCCGCGCCGCGCAGGACAATGCAGCGCAGCGCATCGTCTCGGGACAGCGCCTCGATGGTTTCACCCAGCGATTGCCACAAGTGCTTGGTCATTGCGTTGAGCTTCTCGGGCCGGTCGATGATGACCGTCGCGATATCGCCGTCGCGCGTCGTCACGATGGATGCTTCCGCCACTTTGCCTCCTGATTGAATGTTGCATGCACTTTGGGCCGCCGACTCACCGTCGGAACGGCCCACCCGGCAAGTCACACGAACTTCCTCGCATGCGCTGTCTCGTTCTTTTCATCTTCTACTTCCAGCGTGCGGTCGGGGCGCATGGCGAACGAGAGAATGATGCCGGCCGCCATCAGGATCATCGAGACCGTGAACGGGAGGTTCCAGTTGCCGGTGCGATCGATGATCCATCCGCCGACGACCGGGCTGACGATGGCCGCCAGCGCCGATCCCGAATTCATAATGCCAGCGGCCGTGCCCGAATGCTTCGGCGCGATATCCATCGGCACTGACCACATCGGGCCGATCGTCATTTCGTTGAAGAAGAATCCCGCCGACAGGCACAGCGCTACGAGCGTTATGGAGAGATTCGACACCAGCATGATCGGAGCAAGCGATAGCAGCGTCAGCAGCATGCATACGCCGACCATCATGTTGCGTGCTAGTCTCACGTTCCCGCTCTTGCGCAGGATGCGATCCGTCAGAGAGCCGCCGAGCCAGTCACCCAGCACGCCCGCGAAGAACACGCCCGACGCGAATAGCGCGGACTTGCCGAGCTGCATGTGATAGTTGTGCAGGAAGTACTGAGGGATCCAGCCGAGGAACAGCCAGAGGACCCAGCCATAGCAGAAATAAACGGCGGTCACGGGCGCCATGCGACCGAGCAACGTGCGCCACGGCACGGCCTTGCGTTCCTTCACGCCTGAGTAAGTGGCAAGCGTCTGGCATTCGCTGTCGGTGATGCGGGGATGATCGCGCGGGTTGTCGCGGAAGTAGAACACCCATGCGAGCGCCCACAGAAAGCTGATGATGCCGGTGATGATGAACGCGCCGCGCCAGCTCGTCGCGAGCATCAGCCATACGATCAGCGGTGGCGCGACTGCATTCCCGATGCGGGATGCTGCATGCGTAATACCTTGTGCAAAACCGCGCTGATCGGCCGGCATCCAGTTGGACATCGCGCGCGTTGCGGTCGGAAAGGTAGCGCCTTCGCCCAGGCCGAGAAGAACGCGAGCGACGATCAGCGAAAGGAAGCCGCCAGCCATGCCTGTCAGCACCGTCGCCCCCGCCCAGATAATGGCGCAGACTGTGAGCGTTCGGCGCGGCCCGAAGCGGTCGCCCACCCATCCACCGATGATTTGAAACACCAGATAGGGATACGCGAAAGCGGAGAACACGAATCCGATCTGTGTATGCGAAAGACCAAGTTCCGCGCCGAACTGACTGGCAGCGGTACTGACGTTCACGCGGTCGATATAAGTGATGAAATACATCGCGCATAGCAGCAATAGAACGCGCGTGGTGGCTCGACGGAACATCATCGTCTCCTTGAGTGGTCGCGTGCGTGAGCCGGGCGCACGACGGCGCCTGTCACGACTTACGGAACAGCGTCTTGTTGCTTAGGACGAAAGACTGGCGCGTGCTTATGGCGCTCGTCGGCGTGAACGGCGACTGTGCGGTTTGTACGATGGTTTCATGGCTTCGTCTCCTGTTCGCGGATCGATGAAGTGTCCGCTGTCATGGTGTCGATGAATGAATCGCTTGTCTCTACGCTCTACTTCGCTCGCTATGATTCATGCGAGGGCACGCTCGAGAACACGGGCCACATGCCACGCTTCGGTCTGTGCGCCATCGCTGATCTGATGTCTGCAACTCGTACCGTCGGCCACGACGATGGCGTCTTGCGCGTCGCGTGCCTGCCGCACCGCCGGCAAGAGCGACAATTCCGCCATGGCTTGCGATGCTTCGTAGTGTTCCGCCTCGTAGCCGAAGCTACCGGCCATGCCACAGCATGACGACTCGATAGTCGTGACGTTCAGCTGCGGGATCCACGCAAGCACGGCTTCGACTGGGCGCACGGCGTCGAATGCCTTCTGATGGCAATGACCGTGCAGCAGCGCCCTGGGCTTGTCGAGCGCCTTCAGCGCAAGCTCGAAGCGTCCGGCGGCACGTTCCCGAACGAGGAACTCTTCGAACAGGAACGATGCTTCGGATACCTTACTAGCCGCATCGCCGTATCCGTAACCGAGAAACTCGTCGCGCAAGGACAATATGCAAGACGGCTCCAGCCCGACGATGGCCACGCCCCGTTCTACGTATGGCAGCAGCGTATCGAGCGTCCGGCGCGCTTCGGCTTTCGCCTCATCGACGAGTCCCGCGGCAAGGAAAGTCCGCCCGCAGCAAATCGGTCGCTCGCCTGCTTTCGTGTTCAGATGCACCGTATAGCCAGCCGCTTGCAGCACCCGCTGCGCGGCGCGAGCATTCTCCGGCTCCATGTAGTTGTTGAACGTATCGACGAAGAGCAGCACTTCCTTGGTCGCCGATGCGACCCGTTTGCTCGCCGCTGCGTCGAGAAATGGCTTCTTGATTCGGGGAAACGCGCGTTGTGGCGCGAGTCCTAGCTTGAGCTTCAGCCAGCGCGCAGTGCTTGGCATGTTCCTTTCGAGGGCGTTGCCGAGCCACGGCATGCGGCTCGCAAAAGGCGCGTAGCGCGGAAGGTAAGCAATGAGTCTTTCGCGCAGGCGCAGACCGTGACGCGCCGTCCATGCCGCACGCGCTTCGATCTTCATGCGCGCCATATCGACGCCTGTCGGACAGTCCCGCTTGCATCCCTTGCAGGAAACGCAGAGGTCGAGCGCCTCTTTGACTTCCTGACTCGCGAGCCCTTCTTCGGCCTCGCCGAGTTGACCGGAGAGCGCAAGACGAAGCGTATTGGCGCGACCTCGCGTGACATGCTGCTCGTCCTTCGTGATGCGGTAACTCGGGCACATCGTCCCCGCATCAAACTTGCGGCAATGGCCGTTGTTATTGCACATCTCGACGGCTTTCGCGAGGCCGCCCGTGAGGTCGCCACCCGAGCCGGCAATGCCTTCGATGCCCGTTGCCGGATCGCGCGTCACGTTCCATGCAGACCAGTCGAGCTGCGGCGTAGTCTCTCGCTCGCGATACGACGGCGGAAACCTGAATAGCGTGGCATCGTCCATCTTCGGCGGCGCGACGATGCGGTCCGGGCTCATGCGGTTATCCGGATCGAAAAGCCGCTTGATGTCGCGAAACGCTTCATTGATGCGCGGCCCGTATTGCCACGCGACCCATTCACCACGGCAGAGGCCATCGCCATGTTCGCCTGAATAAGCGCCCTTGTATTCGCGCACCATCGCTGCGGCCTCTTTCGCTATCGCGCGCATCTTCAGCGCGCCGTCGCGCCGCATATCGAGAATGGGCCGCACATGCAACGTACCGACGCTTGCATGTGCATACCATGTGCCCTCCGTGCCGTGCTTTCTGAACACCTCAGTCAGACGGCCGGTGTATTGCGCGAGATGTTCGAGCGGGACCGCGCAATCCTCGATAAAGGACACCGGCTTGCCATCGCCCTTCATGCTCATCATGATGTTGAGCCCCGCCTTGCGCACTTCCCATAGCGCCTTTTGCGGGCCGGCTTCAGGCATCTGCACGACCGATCCGGGCAAGCCCAGATCGCCCATTAACTCGACCAACTGCGCGAGCTTCATCAACTGCGTGTCGCGATCGGCGCCTGCAAATTCCACGAGTAGCACTGCCTCGGGATTGCCGACCAGCGCCTTCTCGACGACCGGACGGAACGACGGGTTGGACATCGCGAGATCGATCATCGTGCGATCGACGAGTTCGACTGCAACTGGCCCGAGCTTCACGATGTGCTGCGTCATGTCCATCGCATCGTAGAAGCTCGGGAAGTTGACGACGCCGAGCGTCTTATGCGCGGGAATCGGCGAAAGCTTGAGCGTCAATTGCCGACTGAATGCAAGCGTGCCCTCGGAACCGACCAGCAAGTTGGCGAGGTTCGGCTCACCGTCGCTGAAAGGCAGCGGGCTCTGGCAATCGAACAGATCGAGGTTGTAGCCGGCCACGCGTCTCAGTACCTTGGGAACGCGCTCGCGCAGTTCATCGCGTTCGCGCATAGCGATGCTGCGCACGCCATCCACTAGATCGCGCATGCGTGCATCGAATTGCATCGCGGATAGCCTGCCGAAACGCGCTTCATGTCCGTCAGCGAGGATCGCGTCGATCGCGTCGACGTTGTGCACCATGATGCCGTATTCCATCGAGCGCGAGCCGCATGAGTTGTTGCCGGCCATGCCGCCTATCGTGCATTGCGCGCTCGTCGATACGTCGACCGGAAACCACAGGCCATGCGGTTTGAGCCAGGCATTCAGATGATCGAGCACGACGCCCGGCTCCACCGTCACCGTGCGTGCGTCTTTGTCGAAATGGACGATATTGTTCAGCCACTTCGTCGTGTCGATGACGAGCGCCTCGCCGACGGTTTGTCCGCATTGGCTGGTACCCGCGCCGCGTGCGAGGACGCTCGCGCCCTGTGCACGCGCGATGTCGAGCGCTACGCGAAGATCTTCCTGATCTCGCGGAACCGCGACGCCGAGCGGCATGATCTGGTAGATCGATGCATCGGTCGCATAGCGCCCGCGCGAGGCGCGGTCGAACAGCACATCTCCCTTCAACTCGCGCTGCAAGCGGGCCTGCAAAGGCGTAGGCGCCGAGCCAACCCGCGCTCGCGCAGACGCGGGCACAAGATGTATCGGCTTGACTAGACGGTCGGTGGTTGAGTTGAGCATCGTCGCTATCGCTGAAGGGCCGTTGACTTTCGAATGCGGAATGCCTAATGCCTAATGCCTAATGCCTAATGCTTCATTCGAAATGCAGTTGAACCGGAGGAAGACCGTCGATTGCGCCGATCGCTGTGCCTGGTCCGTCGGGGAACGCCATGCCGCTATAAGAACCGGCCGTGATCGCTACGCCATTCTCGACCGCGAGGCCGCGGGACACCGCATGATTGATGGTCCAGGCCAGCAACCGCCGTGGGTCGCCTGCGGGATTCGCAGGGGTCGCGTCGAAGAGCGGCCGGCCGTCGTACGTAAAGGTCATCGTCGGCGATACGAAGGGGAACGACTCGTCATAGGGCACGCCTTCGCCGAGCACCAACGCGCCGTGGTTCTGCAAATCCGCGAGTTGCCAGAGCTTGTCGACATCGGGCCATGCGGCGAAGCGGCTCGCGACGACTTCGATTGCCGAATGAATGCAATCGATAGCCGCCAGCACTTGCGCGTCGTCATAGGGACCACTACCCGCTTCGAAGCGCCGCTTGAACGTGAACGCCACTTCGAGTTCCAGCGCGGCCTTGCCGAATGCCTGCATCGAAAGGCGCGCGCCCGAGCGATGCACGCCGTCGGCCGGCAGGAGCGCACCCTGAATGGGACCGTCTGCCGACTTCGCACCGACCTTCCAGCCGCCGATCACCCCCGCATGACCGGCATCCCCGGCGCTTGCTCCGAGCGCGCGCAACGTCGCCTCTTGCACAGCGTAGGCTTCGTCCGCGGTGGAAGGTCGCGCGCCTTCGGGCAAGGTGTCGAGCTTCGCGCGGTGTGCCTTCGCTTGCATGAAAAGCCGGGCAGCAGCTTCAGCGTCGAACCGGGCGCTCACGCGGCCACCTTCAGTTCGGGCTTTGCAATATGGCTCGTCAGATGGTTCATCGCTGCGGCCACGCCGCTGTCTTTCAGTGGCACGCCCGCGAGCTTCAGTCCCATTTCGCAGCCCGTGAGCGCGGCCATCAGCGTGAGATCGTTGCAGTCGCCCAGATGCCCGATGCGAAACATGCGACCCTTCAGCTTGCCGAGGCCCGTGCCCAGCGACATGTCGAAATGTTCATAGATGAGCTTGCGCACAGAGTCGGCATCGACGCCTTCCGGCATCATCACGCCCGTGAGCACCGGCGAGTAGACGGCGGGATCGGCACATTGAATTTCGAGTCCCCACGCCGTGACCGCCGAACGGCACGCCGCGGCAAGCCGCTGATGACGCGCGAACACATTGTCGAGTCCTTCCCCGAGAATCATGTCGAGCGCTTCCAGGAGGCCGTAAAGCAGGTTCGTGTTCGGCGTGTAGGGCCAATAGCCCTGCTTGTTCATCTCGATGATCTCTTTCCAGTCCCAGAACGCGCGCGGCAGCTTCGCCTCGTTCGATGCTTCCAGCGCCTTCTGCGAGACCGCGTTGAAGCTGATGCCCGGCGGAAGCATCAGGCCCTTCTGCGAGCCCGACACCGTAACGTCGACGCCCCACTCGTCATGGCGGTAATCGGCGGATGCAAGGCCCGAGATGGTGTCCACGAGTAGCAACGCGGGATGGCCGGCGGCATCCATCGCGCGGCGCACTGCGGCGATGTCGGAGGTCACGCCGGTCGACGTCTCGTTGTGGACGACGCAGACGGCCTTGATCGCATGCTGCATGTCTTCGCGCAGACGCTTCTCGATCATGTCGGGCTGCACGCCGCGACGCCAGCCTTCGATGCCCGGCAACCCAAGAAACTCAGGTTCGAGGCCGAGCTTCTCGGCCATCTTCTTCCATAGGCTTGCGAAGTGGCCGGTCTCGTACATAAGGACGGCATCGCCCGGACTCAGCGTATTGGAGAGCGCCGCTTCCCACGCGCCCGTTCCCGACGCCGGATAGATCACCACCGGTTGCGTCGTTTTGAAGATCCGCTTGATGCCGTCCAGCACCTTCAGGCCGAGCGCGCCGAACTCCGGACCGCGATGGTCGATGGTCGGGTAGCTCATTGCACGCAGAATGCGATCGGGTACGGGACTAGGCCCTGGAATCTGCAAAAAGTGACGGCCAGCGGGATGGAAGTCGAGCGTCAGCATCAGTGCGCATCCTCAAGAAATTGAATTTTGCATGCAAAATACTCTAACGCAGTGACTCGCGCCGGCAAAGGATTTATTAGGCCAAATGGCCTAGGGATAACCCGTTAGCGGTTTTTCGGGCAATTGGTGAGCTAGAATTGCCGAAACGAATTTCGAGGTATTGAATGCAAAACCTGGATCTACCGGAAGCCCGCTTGCCATCCGCTTTGCTGCCCAAGCTAGAACGGCTACGGCTCCACGACACCGTCGTGGACAACCTGCGCAGTTTCATCGTCGAGGGCTCGCTTGCGCCGGGCGTCAAGCTCAACGAGCGCAAGCTCTGCGAGACGCTGGGCATCTCGCGCACACCGCTGCGTGAAGCACTCAAGGTACTGGCGGCCGAAGGGCTGATCGAGATAGCGCCCAACCGAGGCGCCTCTGTAGCGCAGATGAGCGACCTCGAAATTCGAGAGATGTTCGAACTAATGAGCGGGCTCGAAGCGTTCTCCGGCGAACTGGCTTGCGAACGCATCACGCCTGCCGAGATTGCGGACATCAAGGCGCTGCATGAAGAGATGGTTCAATGTCGCGCGCAAAACGATCTCTCCGGCTATTACGCACGGAACCGGGCCATTCACGACAAGATCAACGAGGCCGCGCGAAACACTGCGCTGCGGCAAACCTACGTGTCGATCAATCGTCGTTTGCAGGCGCTGCGATTTCGCTCCAACTTTCAGACGCCGAAGTGGGACAGCGCCATTCGCGAGCACGAGGAGATGATTGCTGCGCTGGAAACGCGCGACGGCCCCCGCATGGCCGCGATTCTGCGTCGCCATCTGTTAGGCAAGCGCGATGCGGTGCTTGCTGAACGCACGCTCACGACAGTCAAGCCTGCTGTTCCGGCGAAGCGCCGCGAAAAAGACGCATGATGAATGCCAAGTGGAGATAGATGCTTCGCTGCGGCGTCGAGTCCAGATCCGCCGAAGACCGCCCGCAGGCCGAAGGTGCGTTTTCTCGACGAGGCGCAGCGCTAATCGAGCGCATTCAATGTCTCGTGCATGCCGCTCATGCGCATCCGTGCGAAGCGCACAGGGACGCTCCGATGGTGCTCGTTCGATTCCGCCGTACTCGGGACCCCTGTCCACCTCGACAACGCCCATAGCCCCATCTCCGGCATTCTTCATTCGGCATTCAGCATGCAATCGACCCAAAGCGCCGCTGCCACTGTCATCGAACTACCTATCATCCGGCCTTTCGACTGGACTCGCTTGTGCGCCTTCATCGGCGGACGAGCATCGGCAGGCGTGGAGACGGTCGAGGGCGGCGTGTATCGTCGCGCGATCGAATGGCGCGGCGACGATGGAATCGTCGAGGTGAGGCCGCATGAGCGTAAGCATCGTCTGGTGGTAACGGTCCAGGGCGATGTTCATCGGCACGCCGACGAACTCGCGGAGCCGCTGTCGCGCATGTTCGACGTCGCCGCTGATCCGCGCGCTATCGGTCGGTCGCTCGCGCGCGATCCGCTGCTCGCGCCGCTCGTCGAAGCCGCGCCCGGCTTGCGTGTTCCGGGCGCCTGGTCGGGCTTCGAGCTCGTCGTACGAACCATCGTCGGCCAGCAGGTGAGCGTGAAAGGCGCATCGACGATCATGGCGCGGATTGTTCAGCGCGCCGGGCGGCGTATCGACGGTCATGCGCATGAAGGCACGGCCTGGCGGTTCCCGACGCCGGCGGAACTCGCGGCCGCCGAGCTCGGCCAGATCGGCATGCCGGGCAAACGCGTCGAGACCGTGCAGCGGTTTGCGCAAGCCGTGGCGACGGGCGCACTACCCATCGACACGCCGGGAATCGATCGCGAGCAACTGAAACGCGATCTGCTCGCGATGCCCGGCATCGGACCGTGGACGGTCGGCTATGTTGCCATGCGGGCGCTACGCGATCCCGACGCGTGGCCCGATGCCGACCTCGTGCTCATGCAGGCGATCGCGCGGCACGAGCCGTCGCTCACGACATCGGTTCAACAAAGAGCCTTCACCGATCGCTGGCGCCCGTGGCGTGCCTACGCCGCGATGCATCTATGGAACGGCGTTGCCATGCAAGCCGGGCGCGCCAAGGGCGGGTGATTTTGCGTGAAGTCTTTTGAATGCCGCATGCCGGACGCTTGCATACCGCATGCAACTCACCGTAGAGCGACGACAGCCACGTTCGGCCGCTCGTCGGCGAACCGGAACGCTATGCAGGCGTATAGTCTGCTTGACGCGCGACAGGAGAAGCCCATGAACGACGAAACGTGGCAGTACCAGGTGCGCATTCGCCTCAGCCCGTACTACGCGCAACTGGTGCGCAAAGAACCAGAAGACGCTGCGCTGTCGGCGCTGAATGCGCTGCTGAATAAGCACGACGCGGTGTTGAAGTGCCAATTCGACGCCTTCGCCGATTACGTCGCAGAAGCCGAACGCGAAGGCACGCAGCACTATCCGCTCTATCGATGGACGCGCGAAACGATCGAGAATCCCGCTAAAAAAGCGAAGTATCTCGAAGCCTTTACACTCTACGTGCATGGCGACGAGATATACGACAAAGCGCTAGCCGATTCGCTGGAGGCCGATCTCTTGCGGCTCAAAGCAGAATTCAGCGACGCCATCATCGACGTTACCAAACTGGATACGAATCCGGCCCACAATCCGCAGCCGCCGTCCTACGGCAAAGATTGACGAAACCTGCGGTTGATGCGCCGAGCATGTTGAGGGTTGCCGTATGTGCTAACCGACATCCATGAACGCTGGGCGCATGCCGCCGCCACGCCACGAGAAGCACCATTTCGAACGGCCGCGCGTCGAACTGGTGTCTCCTGCGTTGTCCCTCGTACGCGGCGCCATAAACAGTTAGGACGACGCGCTGACACTCCCCCGCGCATATGTGCGCAGATGCCGACCTACTCTCCTGCAGATAAATTCGCCAGGCGCTGATGTCATCGGGAGCGTCACGTCAACGCCCGCATCTGCGAGAGAACCCCCTACGCTGCATTCTGTATGCGTTCCTCGTGCGATAGCCGCGCGCATTAAACGGGTTGTCGCAGGACTTGCCGTAAGCCACCCTGCGCCAGCATGCAAACGGCCTCCGCATTGACCGTAGCAACGGATGACATCGCATGAAACAAGTTTGCGCGGGACATTGCCCGGGCGTTTTCCTATAGTCACCACGTCGCCACACGCAACGTCAAGTGGCCGACTCATCGAGGAGAACTACCGTGAACGAAAAATTCAATCTCGCTGGCTCACTCTCTTCGAAGGCGGGCTTGCGCCGGCTGCTGATCGCCGTCGCGACGACAGCGCTCGCGCTCTCGAGCGGTTCGGCGTTCGCGGGCTGGGCGCGCGGCGGCACGGCATATACCGGCCGCGGCGCCTATAGCGGGGCGCACGTGGGCGCGTGCGGCGGTGGAAGCTGTTCCCATGCGGGCGGCGTCATGAACCCGTGGGGCAACGTCGCGACGAATTCCGGCACGGTGACGCGCACGGCCCCCGGCCAGTTCTCGAACTCGGGCACGGCCTACGGCCCCTATGGACGGTCCATGCAACACGCTGGCGACACCACGTGCGCGGGCGGTTCATGCTCGCATACCGGCAACGTGACCGGCCCGAACGGCAAAACCGCAACGACCGCGGATACGGTGACGCGTAGCGCGCCGGGCCAGTACTCGTCTTCGGGCGCGATAACGGGACCGAACGGGAACACATCCACGCACAGCGCATCGACGACTTGCGCCGGCTACACATGCAACCGCTCGGGCACGATCGACACATCGAACGGCGGCACGGTCACTCATGCGGGCAGCGCGACGAGCGTCGCGCAGGGCGTCGTTGTCACGTCGAGCACCGTCACCGCCACCACGGGCACGCACAGCGCGACGGTCGTGTCAGGCGGCACCGTCACCGGCGGCACGACGGTCGTCGCGGTGCCGCCGCCCTCGTCCACGGTGGTGGTCGCTCCGCCTCCTTCGCCCGCGACGGTCGTTGTCGCTGCGCCCCCGCCGCCGCCCCAGCCGGTCGCGGTGTATGCCGCGCCCGCGCCGCGTCCCGCCGTCTGGGTTCCGGGCCACTGGGTCGGGACCGTGTGGATTCCGGCGCACTGGGCCTGAACGCAAAATGCAATCGCAAGCAAGCCACTGCCGTCGCGGGCGCGCCTGGCGGTACACTGCGAGTCAACGCAGCTTTCGAACGGACTCGACATGCGTGAAGGCTTCCGCGGTATGCAAAATGCAAAGGCGGTCCGCCGATGACGCGGCCTCGCATGCCACGCTCGCACTTCGCGCGCGATCATGCGAGGCGAGTCCTCCACGACCTCACCTGGTCAGTCGGGCCGCTGGTCCTCGCATCCGCTCTCGCCATTGCGCTAGTCGTGTGGCTCGTCAATCCCGCGCCACCGCGATCCATCACCATCACGGCGGGGCCGCCCGATAGTTCGCTGTATCAGATCGCCGGGGAGTACGCGAAGCTGTTGGCACGTAACGGCGTCGCGCTGAAGGTGCTGCCGTCCGACGGCTCGGTGCAGAACGTCGAACGCCTGCTCGATCCGAAGGCTCACGTCGATCTCGGACTCGTGCAAGGGGGCATCGCCACGCCGGAACAAGCGTCGTCGCTGATGTCGCTCGGAAGCGTGGCTTACGTGCCCTTGGTCGTGTTCTATCGCGGCAAGGGCCTGACGCTGCTCTCGCAACTCGAAGGCAAGCGTGTGGCTATCGGACGCGAAGGCAGCGGCACGCGGACGTTGTCGCTGAAATTGCTCGAAGCGAACGGCATCACGCCCGGTGGCAGCACGCAATTGCTATCGACCGATGGACTTCAGGCTGCCACGCAGCTCGTCAGCAAAGAGGCCGACGCAGTGTTTCTGAGCGGCGATTCCGCGACGCGCACGTTGATGCTGCGCCTCTTCAAAGTGCCCGGCATCTCGTTGATGGACTTCAACGAAGCGGACGCCTATACCCGCCTCTTTCCCTATCTCAACCAGATCGAATTGCCGCCCGGCGTCCTCGATCTCGGCCGGCGCATTCCGCCGCAAGCCGTGCATCTGATCAGCCCAACCGTCGAACTGGTGGCTCGCACGAGCCTGCATCCGGCGCTGTCCGACTTGTTGATCGAAGCGGCGCAGGAAGTGCACGGCAAGGCGGGACTATTGCAGCGCGCGGGTCAGTTTCCGAGCCCGGTCGCGCACGAGTTTCCGATCAGTGAGGACGCGAGCCGCTATTACCGCTCCGGCAAGAGCTTCCTCTATCGCGCGCTGCCGTTCTGGCTGGCGAACGTGGCCGATCGCGCGCTCGTGTTGCTGCTGCCCGTGGCCGTGTTGATTTTTCCAGCGCTTCGGATCGTGCCGGCGTTGTATCGGTGGCGCGTGCGATCGCGCATCTATCGCTATTACGGCGCACTCATCGCAGTGGAACGCGGCGCGATGCATCTTTCGAGCGATGACGAACGGCGCGCGCTGCTTGTGGAACTGGACGACATCGAAGCTTCACTCGATACGCTGAAGTTGCCGCTCGCCTATACGGATGCGCTCTATGTGCTTCGCGAGCACATCGGCTTCGTGCGCTCGCGGTTGAGTACTGCGGGCAGACGAGACAAGCAGACCGTCTGACGCTGGCCGCGCATCGCCTGAGCCGCGATCAACGCATCACTTGAAGCCCGCCACCGCGTGCGGCACATACGGTGCTTCCAATTGCGCGATCTCTTCGGGCGTCAAGTTCAGCGACAACGCTGCGACCGCATCGCTCACATGATGAGGCTTCGAGGCGCCGATGATCGGCGCGGTCACCGGCGCTTTCTGCGCTACCCAGGCCAGCGCGACCTGAGCGCGCGGAACATTGCGTGCCTTAGCGACGGCTGCCACTGCCTCGACCACCGCGCGATCTGCATCATGCGTTTGATAAAGCGTGCTGCCGAACGTATCCGTTTGCTGACGCTCTGAGGTCGCATCCCAATCGCGCGTGAGACGTCCTCGTGCAAGCGGACTCCACGGCAGCACACCGATGCCCTGATCCGCGCATAGCGGCAACATCTCGCGTTCCTCCTCGCGATAGAGAAGGTTCAAATGATTCTGCATGGTCTTGAACTCAGTCCAGCCATTGGCACGCGACGTATAGAGTGCTTTGCTGAACTGCCACGCATACATGGACGATGCGCCGATATAGCGCGCCTTGCCCGCCTTCACGACATCGTGCAATGCTTCGAGCGTCTCTTCGATCGGCGTCGTGTAGTCCCAGCGATGGATCTGATAGAGATCCACGTAATCGGTCCCGAGCCGTCGCAAGCTGTTGTCGATCTCGTTCATGATCGCCTTGCGCGACAGCCCCGCGCCATTGGGGCCCGGCCGCATGCGATTGAATACCTTGGTCGCAATCACGATGTCATCGCGCGTCGTCATTTCGCGCAACGCGCGTCCGACGATTTCTTCCGACGTCCCGTCCGAATAGGTATTCGCAGTGTCGAAGAAATTAATGCCTGCATCGAGCGCTTGCTGGATGATGGGACGGCTTTTCTCTTCATCCAGCGTCCAGGGATGCGTGCCGCGTTCGGGGATACCGAACGTCATGCAGCCAAGGCACAGGCGCGATACTTCCAGACCGGTTGTACCGAGTTTCACATAGTCCATTGAGACATTCTCCTTGCAGTCGAATGAGTTTCGAAAGATGGCGTCATCGCGTGTGAGGCCAAGACAATGACATTAGCGCAGGTTGCAATGCGCTGCTGGCCGCGACCTTGTCGTCCACGCAAAGGAGTGAGTCATTCGCACAAGGAAAAGTGCCCGCGCGGTGGCGGGCACTCGGAACTACGCAGATTAGAAACGGTATTGAATCAGGACCTCACCGGCTCCCCTTCTTCCATGTCCTGCGGGCCCGATATGGTTTCGAGCGCCGTATCGTGATGCAGCAGCAACACCGCCGCCACACCGATCAGCCCCGCTCCCGACAGACACAGCAGGCCCGCGCCGAAGCCGCCCGTGCTGTCCTTGATCCAGCCCATCACATACGGACCGAAAAAGCCCGCCAGATTGCCGAGTGAATTGATGGCCGCGATGCCGCCCGCAGCCGCCGCGCCGGAAAGAAACGCGGCAGGCAAGGTCCAGATGACCGGCAGGCAGCCGAAGATGCCGAAGCCCGCGATCGACAACGCAATCATCTTCAGCACCGGGTTATCGAGTCCGGCCGACGCTGCAATGCCTCCTGCGGCGACCAGGAGCGCGATCGCGACGTGCCAGCGTCTTTCGAGCTTGCGGTCCGAATGACGTCCCCACAGCACCATGCTGATGACGCCGACTGCATACGGCAGCGATGTCACGAAGCCGGTCTGTACGTTGCTCAAACCGAATGCCTTGACGATTTGCGGCAGGAAGAAGCTCAAACCATAGTTGGTTGCATTGGCGCCGAAATAGATCAACGCAATGGCCAGCACGCGACGGTTGAAGAGCGCCTCTTTGACGCTGAACGAATGCACTGCCTCGCGATGCGCGCGCTCGTGCGCCTGCCGGTCCACGAGCCACTGACGCTCGTCGTCGGCGAGCCAGTGCGCATCCGCAGGCTTGTCCGTCAAATAGAAGTACACGACGAACGCGAGCAGCAGCGCGGGCAAGGCCTCGATCAGATAGAGCCACTGCCAGCCCGCCATGCCATGGAGACCGTCCAGTTGCAGAAGCGCCCCGGAAATCGGTCCGCCGATCACCGTGGAGAGCGGAATCGCAGCCATGAAGTATCCCACCACGCGTCCGCGATACTTCGCCGGGAACCACAGCGTGAGCAAGAAGATGATGCCGGGGAAGAAGCCAGCCTCGGCGACGCCCAGCAGAATGCGCAAGCCATAAAACACGTACGCATTGGACAAGCCGGTCGCTTGCGCGATGTGCGGGATATACGCCATCGCCGCCGCCAGAATGCCCCATGTGAACATGATGCGGGCGATCCACCGCCGCGCGCCGAAGCGTTCGAGCAAGAGATTGGACGGGACTTCGAAAAAGAAGTAAGCGATGAAGAAGATGCCCGCGCCGAAGCCGAAGGCGCTCGCCGAGAAGCCGAGCGCCTTGTTCATCTGCAATGCAGCGAAGCCGACGTTGACGCGATCCAGATAGGCAACGAAGTAACACACGATCAGGAACGGAACGAGCCGTACCATCACGTGCTTCATGGTGCGAGTTTCAAGGTCCATCAAGTTCTCCTCCGAATGGGCAAGCGGATGGTCGTTGATTTAGGTTACGACTTGCCAGCCTACTCTTTACGGAGGAAGTACAGAACTGGTGTTTAGCCTGTGCTGCGGTAAGCGACCACACGCTTCGCGGGGGTCGATTGCCGCGTTTTCATGGCATTTATGCGACCGGTAACATACCGGCGTACTCCGGTTCCGGTAATCCTTGCACACCGGGGCGCAAAGCGAAGAGGCAACCGTCGTCGTCGGTCGCGTTGACGGATGGGCGAATCGACGTGACGTAGAGGGTCCCGAGATCGCCGCCGCCGAATGCGCACATCGCCGGCTTGACCGCGGGCAATGCGATCGAACGGTCCAGCTTGCCCTCTGGCGTGAAGCGCAGCAGGCGGCCCGCATCGTTGGCGCACGTCCAGTAACAGCCGTCTGCGTCGAGAGCGGCGCCGTCGGGACGCCCCGCGTGGTGATGCAGATCGGCGAACACCCGGCGATTGCGCGGCGTGCCGGTGGCGACGTCGTACTCGAATGCCCAGATCAGGCGCCGCGTCGGGTGGGAGTCGGACAGGTACATCGTGGCGCCGTCCGGCGAGAACGCGAGGCCGTTCTGCGTGACGAGACCATCGACGACCGGCTCGGACAACACGCCGTCAGCGCCATAGCGATAGAGCGCGCCCGCCGGACTGGCGAGCGACATGTCCTGCACCATCGTGCCCGCCCAGAAACGCCCTTGCCGGTCGCAACGCCCATCGTTGAAACGCATGCCAGGCGCGGCGAAACGGGGCGCGGCAAGGCGCGCAACCCGAGCTTCGCCTGCATGCTCCAGCGCCACCGCGTGCAGCCCGCTTTCCATGCCGGCGACGATCGCGCCCGCGGCATTGAATGCAAAACACGCGATCTGCTCGGGAAGCGTCCAGTCGGCGCGCCGCCCGCTGTCGACGTGCAGCCGCACGATGCGCCGGTCCGGGATGTCTACAAAATACAACGCGCTGTCTTTTGCATGCCAGACCGGACACTCCCCGACCGTCGCGCGCCCAGCCGCCTCCAGCCGCTCGACGCGCGGCGCAGCGCTCATTGGCTGCGCTCCATCGGCTCGCCGAGAACGAACGCGCCGCCCTGAAACTGCTGCGCGGGATCGTCACGCTCGGCTGTCGGCGCGGTGACCGGGAAGCGGTCATTGAACTCGGCCGAACTGTCTTGCGGATTGAACCCGAGGAAAGCCGCCTTCGTGTTGTCCCACCACTTCAGCGGATTGTTGGATGCGCCATACACGATGGTGTGTCCGACGCGATTGGTGAATAGCGAACAACGCACCAGTTCGATGAAATCCCGATAACTGAGGTACGTGACCAGCATGCGCGGATTCTTGGGTTCCTCGAACGAAGAGCCGATGCGCAGGCACACCGTCTCGATGCCGAAGCGGTCGAAGTAATAACGCGACAGCGACTCGCCGAAGCACTTCGTCACGCCATAGAGGCTGTCGGGGCGCTGCGGCGCGTCGGCGTCGAGCACTTCCGTCACCGGATGGAAGCCGATCGCGTGATTCGAGCTTGCGAATACGACGCGCTTTACGCCATGACGGCGCGCGGCTTCATAGATGTTATACGTGCCGCGAATGTTCGCCTCGATCAGGTCGTCGAAAGGCGCTTCGACCGATATGCCGCCGAGATGCACGATCGCATCCACGCCTTCCACGAGGCGCATGACCGCGTCGCGGTCCGCGAGATCGACCGAGCTGACTTCTTCATGCGCTGCGGCATCGTCGAGCGGGGCGATATCGGATGCGCGCACGACGTCGGCCCACTGTGCAAGCGCGCCCCGCATCTGACGGCCGAGATTGCCGGCAGCACCGGTCAGCAGCAGACGCCTGAAGGGTTTCCCCGTTGCGTTGGTGTTGTTCATCGAAACTCCTCTACTAAGATTGAATGCAATGCGGTAAAACGTTTTTCGGCCCCGTTGCGCCGGGCAAGCGCCCGTCCGCGCTCAGCCGGCGTGTTGCATGCGGTATTCAAAACACCATTCTACGTTCGAGTTTTCTGCGACAATCCGGAAACTTGGAAAACGCACGAAAACGTTACCCACATGAAGAAGACCTCTCCGACCATTCGCGATGTTGCCGCCGCAGCGGGCGTGTCGGTCGCGACGGTATCCAAATACATGAACGGCGCGCAGCGCTTCTCCGCGCCCGTGGAAGCGCGGCTCAGAGCCGCGATCGACTCGCTCGGCTACCGGTCCAACCCGCTCGCGCGCTCGATGATCACCGGCCGCACGCGCACCATCGGTCTCACCATCCTCGACATCAGCAATCCGCATTTCACGAACGTCGTCAAAGGCGCGAATCGCATTGCGCTGAGACACGACTACACGCTGCTGCTCGTCGATATCGACGAAAGCCAGGCGCGCGAGCGTCCGCTCATCGAGGCGTTGTCGCAGCGCGTGGACGGCCTGATCGTCAGCTCGCGCCTCTCCGACGAAGACGCGCGCTGGATGCTCGATCTCGACAAGCCGGTCGTGCTCCTGCGCAATGCCGAGGCCTTGCCCATTCCGAGCGTCGGCATCGACAACCGCCTCGCCTCGCATATGCTCGCGCGGCATCTGCTCAATCTCGGGCATCGGCATATTGCATACCTCGGCTTCGGCCAGGCGCGCATCAACGATGAACGGATTCGCGGCGTGCGCGAGTGTCTTCAAGAGGCAGGACTCGAACTCGATGTCCACGACGCCCACGCTCCGACCTCGCTTGCCGGCGAACACGCCTGCTCGCGCGTCATGCTCGGGCCGAAACGCCCCCAAGCGGTCATCTGCTACAACGACCTGATCGCGCTCGGCTTCATGAAGGAAGCCGCGACGCTCGGCATTCGCGTGCCTCAGGACGTCTCGGTCACGGGCATCGATAACGTGCCGTACGGCGCATACGCCGCGCCCGGACTTACCACCGTCGATATCCAGAGCGAGAAGATGGGCGAACTCGCGATGCAGAAGCTGATCGACGCGCTCGCCGGCCATCCGGACCCCGGCAACTCCATGTTCGAGCCGCGCTTGATCGTGCGCGAATCGACGGCTCCGGCCGCGGCCACGACGACCGAGTGACACGCGACGCATCGTGGCGATGTCGTTCACGATGCGTCGCACGATGCGCTCAGGCGTCGAGTCTGGCGGGCGCCATCTTCGGCGTCAGTACATGCATGACGGCGAACGCGACGAGGTAAGCCAGCGCGCCGATCGCAAAGAGCGCCCAGTACTGACCGGTGCGCTGCAATACCTGACCGATCACTTCCGAGAACAACACGCCGCCGATCGACCCTGCCATGCCGCCGATACCGACCACGGCCCCCACCGCGCGACGCGGGAACAAGTCCGAAGCCGTCGTGAAGAGATTCGCCGACCATCCCTGATGCGCCGCCGCCGCGAGTCCGACGATCGCCACCGCGAGCCACAGATCGTGCACCTGCGAAACGAATGCAATCGGCAGTACACAGCATGCACAAATCAACATGGCGGTTTTGCGTGCTGCATTCACGCTCCAGCCCGCGCGCAGCAGCGCCGATGAGATCCAGCCGCCGCCGATACTGCCCACCGTGGTGATCGCATAGATGATGACGAGCGGCAGGCCGATGTGCTGCATGTCCATGCCGCGCGATTCGTTGAGCCACTTCGGCAGCCAGAACAGGTAGAACCACCACACCGGGTCCGTCAGGAACTTGCCGATGAGGAACGCCCACGTTTCGCGCTTGCGGATCAGCACCTTGAAGCCGGGCGCGCCCGCCTTCGCATGGCCTGCGTCCGCCGCTTCCGCTTCGTCCTTTTCGTGCGAAAGGTCGTCGTCGTGCGTGCGGCTATCCGGCTGGCGATACATGAAGAACCAGACCACGAGCCATACGAGGCCGATGGCGCCGACGATCACGAATGCCGCGCGCCAGCCCATCGCCACCGCGAGCGCCGGAATGATGGCGGGCGCGAACACCGCGCCGATATTCGCGCCTGAATTAAAAATGCCAGTGGCGAGCGCGCGCTCGTGGCGCGGAAACCATTCGGCCGTCGTCTTGATCGCTGCCGGGAAGTTGCCGCCCTCGCCGATGCCGAGCAGCGCGCGAACCATCGCGAATCCCATCACCGAACCGACCGCCGCATGCAGCATCGCGGCCAGACTCCAGACGAACATCGCCAGCGCGTACGACAGGCGAGTGCCCAGCCAGTCGACGATACGCCCGAAGCACAACAGCCCGACCGCGTAGAACGCCGAGAACGCGATGACGATGCGTCCGTACTGTATCTGCGTCCAGCCGATGTCATGCTGAAGCAGAGGCGCGAGCAGACCCAGGATCTGCCGGTCCATGTAGTTGATCACGGTCGCGAAGAAGAGCAATGCGCACACGATCCACCGATACCTGCTGGCAGTGCGTGCGACGCCGACGACGGCTGTTTGCATGAATGTCTCCGGTACGCGGCGGCGCTCGTCGTGCCGCGTGTCAGTTCGTGAAGGCGACGGGCGCCGTTTGCATGCGTCGGCGAGACTGCCGCGCTGCGCTTTCTTGGAAAACGTTTTTCGAAGGATATAGCGATCGCACGGGTAACGCCTACCCCGGGACTTACCCTAACCAGTCCCGTACGCGGTCGGACGTGGGGCCGCTACGACAAGTCTCTGTTAATCGTTTTTCTCGCGGACGCGGCTCACTGGTGTTTTGCGCGCCGCATGCCGCATGCAAGATGCCGGCGGAAGAGCGCGGACGGCGATGGAAGAAAAAACCCGATTCGCTAAAGAAACGTCCAGTTTTTGCCGATAAACACCGGACACCTTCCCAAGATCTAGGCACCTATGCTCTTCCAACGTCTCGCCCGCATGAACGCCGGGACCCAGTTCGCCGTCCTCGCGTGCACGCTCGCCGCTATCGTCGTCGCCTGTTTCACGCTTGCCGTCACGCGTTCCGCGGGCGAGCAAGTCGACGCCCACGCGCTCGCCCGCGTGGAAAGCGACAATCGCTCGATCGTGACGATGATCCGCCTGTACGACGCGGCAGTGAGCGCGGAAGTCACGCGCTTCATGACCATCTTTTCGCATCGTCTGCCTAACGAATTCACGCTCGACGACACGCATACGGTCGAGGTCGCCGGCACAGCGACGCCGCTCCTGAGCGCGGGCGACAAGCCCTTGAACGGCGACTTCTCCCTGCCTGATGCATTTCTGGATGAAAGCGGCGCAATCGCGACGATCTTCGCCCGCACGGGAGACGACTTCGTCCGCGTGACCACGTCGCTCAAGAAGCAGGACGGATCGCGCGCCGTGGGCACGATGCTCGACCGCAAGGGCCCCGCTTACGGCCCGGTGCTGGCCGGGAAAAGCTATATCGGCATGGCTACGCTCTTCGGCAAGCAATACATCACCGAATACAAGCCCGTGAAGGATGCGACAGGCCGCGTGATCGGCGCGCTTTTCGTGGGCGTCGACGTGACGGCAGAAATGACCGCGCTCCAGAACGACATCCGCAAGTTGACGGTTGGCGAGAGCGGCTATCACTTCGTCGTCGATGCGTCGAACGGGCCGAACCGCGGCAAGCTGCTCGTGCATCCCGGCAACGAAGGACAAGTCGCGGATGAGCGCGTCGCACCGTTCGCGCACATGCTCGAAACCCGCGAAGGCCAGCTCGCGTTCGATGCCGCCGACATCCCCGGCGCCGACGCGCATGTTCACGGCGGCGCCAAGGAGATCGTCTTCACGACGGTGCCGGAATGGAACTGGATGATCGGCGGCATCGCTTATCGCGATGAATTGCTCTCCGGCATTCGCGCAAGCCGCAATCGCTTCCTGTTGCTGGGCCTCGTCGTGATCGCCGCGCTCGTCGCCGCGCTGCTCTATGCCGTCTCCAGGCTCGTTGGCGCGCCTATCGACGAAGTGACGCGCGCTTCCGAACGCATCGCCGCGGGCGATCTCACCGTGCGCATCGACACGGCGCGCCAGGACGACATCGGGCGTCTGATGCGCGCGATCGACGGCGTATCGCAAGGGCTCGCGGGCATCGTCGCGCAAGTGCGCAGCGCATCCGCCGATATGACGGACGGCACCGCGCGCATCGCGTCCGGCAGCAGCGACATCGCATCGCGCATCGCGACGCAGGCATCGAGCGTCGAGGAGACCGCGGCGAGCATGGAACAGATCACATCGACCGTTCAGCAGAACGCAGCGAACACCGAGCAGGCGGGCACGCTGGTGGCATCCGCATCCGACGCGGCACGCGCGGGCGGCGAGGCCGTGGCGCGCGTCGTCGAGACGATGAGCGAGATCGATGCATCCTCGCGACGCATCGCCGACATCACCGCGACGATCGAAAGCATCGCATTCCAGACGAACATTCTTGCGCTCAACGCAGCCGTCGAGGCGGCGCGTGCGGGCGAACACGGCAAGGGCTTCGCGGTCGTCGCATCGGAAGTGCGCGCGCTGGCTCAACGCAGTGCGGGCGCGGTCAAGGAAATCGAAGCGTTGATCTCGGAGTCCGCGACCAAGGTTTCGCACGGCTTCAGGATTGCGGAGGAAGCGAGCGGCACCATGCGCGGCATCGTCGATCAGGTGGCGCGCGTGAATGCGATCGTCGGCGAGATCGGTGTCGCCTCGCGCGAGCAGGCTAGCGGTATCGAGCAGGTGAACACGGCCGTGATGCAGATCGGCGAGGCGACGCAGCAGAACGCGTCGCTCGTCGGCGAAGCGGAACATTCGACCGCCGAGCTGCGCGAGCACGCCGAGCGGCTGGCACACGCAGTCAGCATGTTTCGCGTGTGACGAACGCGTGACTTCGAACCACTGTAAGCAAGCGGCTCACGTCGCTTGTTTAACGCCTTCGCAGGCCAGTGTTTAGAGCGTCCCCGCGCCTCCGTCTTCTGCCCCCCCGCCTTGGCACTGTCCTTGCTCCCTCGTCCTCGAGCCATACCCGGCGCGAACTTGACCTGCGGGAGGCAACCTAGTATTTAAACGACGACCGCGCATCCTTCTTTTAGAACGGCTAGGATGCTAGGAGCCAGTGAATCGACGCATCGGCGTGATCTCGGGCTCATTCGGGGAACCCACCGCAGCGAAGGTGCTCTATTGCGTGGCGCGGTTGACATGATGTGCATCACATCGGGGCATGCGCTTCGATGCAAAGGCATCCACCCGGTCGACCACTGCCTCGACATGCGGCCGGGCCCGCCAACATGTATAACTAGACATCGCAACCAGCAACGTGCCGCTTGTCAGCGGCATGCCACGCCAATGTCTGCGATGCGACCGACCACAAGATTCGTCCGGGGAGCGCGACGTTTCGCGCCACGGCGTCGCCCTTTCGGCGGCGCTTCCTTCAACCCGATTTAGACGGAGCGTCCCTATGTCTTTCGAGCGTGACCCTGGGTCAGACACAAGTCCGCTGCTCACCATCGTGGTTGCAGCCTATAACGTCGAGGGGTACATCGAAGAAGCGCTCGAGTCGCTACTGAGCCAGCCACACATCGACGCGATGCGCATCATCGTCGTCGACGACGGGTCTCATGACGAGACCAACTCCGCAGTCCAACTGATGATCGAGCGCGACGGCGGCGCGCATATCGAGCTCATCCGGCAGCAGAACGCCGGCGTCAGCGCCGCCCGCAATCTGGGTCTCGCCGCGGTGAAGACGCCCTACGTCGGATTCCTGGACGGCGACGACATCTACCTCAAAGGATTCACCGAGGCCATCATTCCGCGCCTCGCGGAAGGTAAGTACGACATGGTCGAGTACAACGTGAGCATCATCGACGACGAGGGGCGCCAGCTGGACGAACTCGTCCTGGTGAGCGACACGGAAGGCGGCGATCATGCGGTGGATCGCGATGCGCGACTGCATTTCGCCGATACCTTCCACACGTTCGTCTGGGCGCGCGTGTATCGCACGGACCTGTTCAAGACCACTCAGTTTCCCGTCGGCCGCCATTACGAAGACATGGCGCTCATGCCGTCCTTGTACCTGCTCGCGAATCGCATTTACCGCATTGCAGAGCCGCTGATCGGCTATCGCAGACGGTTCGGCAGCATCACGCAGAAAGCCACGCTGCACGATATGCGCGATCTGCAGGTGAACGGCGTCGAGGCGCTCGCGCGCTGCGACGGCGGCGAGATGGACGATTTCTGGCTCGCCGTGTTCGACAAGGTCTTCCAGCGCGCCTGCCACGTCTGCGCGCGAGTCGATCGCGCATCGTTTCGCGAGGCGTCGGAAATCCTGTCCGCCATGGCGGCCGATCATCGAAGCACGCGCGCAAGGCTTGCCGAACGCAACGGACGCACAGTGGTCGAACTCAAGCCTTTCGACCTCAACGTGCGCACGGACCGATCGATTCACTTCCTCAAGTCGCTCGTGAAGAAAGTCCTGAGGCGCAGCCTCGATCGTCATCAGCGGGAGCGGCGGCCGCTTCGCAGAGAACGGCTGCGCATCACCGAACGTTCACGCGTTTGAGGTCGCGCGAGGCAGCGCGGGCGAGCTTCCCGCGTTTCGCAGTAAACTGCACGCATGGAAAAGTGCCCCTATTGCGAAAGAATCCGCGACGAATGGGACTGTCACGGACAAACATGCCGCACCGCCATCGCCCGCGCGCTGCGCAGGCAACGCATGGGCTTGCCCATGGTTCCCAAGGTCATACGCAACGAGATTCCGGCGGGCGCATCGACGGGCGAAGTCATTGCCGAGTTGTCGCGGCAACGCCTGCGCGCGCGCCGCGCGAACGAAGAACGCCGCGAGCGCAAGAAGGCCGACGATCTGGACGTCTGAACGTCAGTGTGTTCGCGCGTTCAGCAGGCGTCGAGCACCGCGCGAAAACCGTCGGCGGTGAAAGGCTTCAGGAAATAGCCGTCGAAATGCTCGTGCAGTTCGTTCCTGTGGCGATCGTCGCCGGTGACCGCCACGACGCACGCAAGCTGGCTCGGTCCCGCCGCGCGCAATCGCCGGCACAGGTCGCGGCCGTCCACATCCGGCAAGCCGATGTCGATGAAGATGGTGTCGTAGCGGTTTTCCGCCGCGAGCAGCATCGCCTGATGACCGTCGTAGGCCACATGCGCGACGTGTCCGAGAGACACGGCGAGGTCTCTGAATGCATCGCAAAGACGGGCGTCATCTTCTACAAACAGGACATACATGATCGGTCATCCGGAAGGCGTGGGTTCGCGTCGCGCTTGAGGCCGAGGCGTCAGGCAATGAACGCACGCAAGAACCGAGCCATTTTCTCGGCCTCTATTCAGGCCGTGAGAGTGGAAGCTGATGCTGCAGGGCGTGAAGCCGAGTGGCGTCGATATAGCCGCGGGTGACCATCACATTCAGCGCGTCGAGCGTCGCTTGCGAGCCGCAAAGGCGCGTGGCCTTGGCATCCGCATCTCGTTCCAATCTCGCCGCGCGCGCGTCGGCACGTGCGCGCCTTGCTTTGCGTGACGCTAACACGATCAGCGCGAAGCCTGCACCGGGAACGGACACGCGCCAAAGCTCACCGTCCGGCAACGCCGCGAACAGGACGCATGGCACCGCGAAGATCAAGCTCACGCCGAACAGGGTCGCCACGAAGTCCGCGAGCAACGCGGCGCGTTGCGTCGCGTGCGCGACTTCGTGCGCGAGAACGAGGCGAAGCGCGGGCTCGGGCAACCCGAGCGTGCGTGAATCGATTTCGATGCGATCAAACAAGGCGTCATAGCACGGCCCGCACGACGTCTCCACGAACCGGACGCCGGGCGTCGCGATGCCCAGCGCCTGCGCATACTGCGCGACGAGCCGCGATGCCAGTTGCTGCGCCCGGTCCATGTCGCAATGTCATTCCACTGGGTTGTCGCTCCACGCGCTGCGCGCCTGCCAAGCGTCGAGGTCACGCGCGAGCCGCGTGAGTTTGGTGCGCACGAGCTCCATGCCGGCATTGCCGAGCACCAGATGCGCGGGCGGCTCGGCGGATTGCACCGCTTCGATGATGACTTGCGCGGCGCGGACCGGGTCGCCCGGCTGCTTGCCGCTCGTCTGCGCGATGCCCGCGCGACGACGGCCTGCGACATCGGCGTAATCGTCGATCGGCTTGCGCGTCTGACGCAACGAGCGCCCCGCCCAGTCCGTGCGGAACGGTCCCGGTTCCACTGCCGTGACCTTGATGCCGAGCCCTTCCGTTTCGCGTGCCAGCGCCTCGCCGAGCCCCTCCAGCGCGAACTTCGTCGCGGCGTAATAGCCGCTGCCCGGATTGCCGACGAGACCGCCCACCGACGTGATGTTGACGATATGCCCCGCGCGGCGCACGCGCATGCGTGGCAGGACCGCGCGGATCATCGCCGCCGCGCCGAAGAAGTTCGCTTCGAACATGGCGCGCACTTCGTCGTCCTCGCCTTCTTCCACCGCAGCGAGATAACCGAAGCCGGCGTTGTTCACGAGCACGTCGATATGGCCGAACGATTCATGCGCCGCAGCGACGGCGGCCGCAATGTGGTCCGCGCGGGTCACGTCCAGTTGCACGGGAAGCGCGCGGCCCTGCGCGCGTTCGATCAGATCCTCGACGCTCTTCGGATCGCGCGCGGCGACCACCGCCCGCCATCCGCGATCGATAACGGCCGTGGCAAGCTCGCGGCCGAAGCCCGTCGAGCACCCTGTGATGAACCACACGGGTGAATCGCTGCTTGATGCCGACATTAGCTTCTCCGTGAAAGATAGCGGTATGTCAGTCATTCTGAGCGCAATGCCGTGAACGTGCTCGCGACGCTGCCGCTGTACGGCGTAATGGACACATCTCATGCTTCTCGAACTAAAAGCGGCAAATTAAACCGACGTCTGAGAGAGGCCAAGTAATTTTGTTTATTGTGACGTGCGTAAGTCCACATGCTTAGCAGAAACGCGTATTGGACCAAAAACACGAGTCATGGTAAAAATGTATTCGCTCGACATCACGGGCGCATCTTCAACGAAATTCGTCTCTTAGGGTTGGAAAAATGGCAACAGGTACCGTCAAGTGGTTCAACGATGCAAAGGGTTTTGGTTTCATTACGCCGGATGACGGCGGTGAGGACCTGTTTGCACATTTCTCCGAAATCCAGTCCAAGGGTTTCAAGTCGCTTCAGGAAAACCAGAAGGTGAGCTTCGAAGTCAAGCAAGGCCCGAAGGGCAAGCAAGCTTCGACGATCCAGCCGCTGTAAATCAGTTATAGCAGGCTGCCTCGGCGCACAACGGCCCTTCGGGGCCGTTTGTTATTTTTGCACTGTAGCTTTGCTCTGTAGCTTCTTTCTCTTGGCGATGACGCCGCTTCAACAGCATCGCGGCAAGGGCAATAAGTCAGTAGAATTCACGCATCACATTCAAAGCTGCGAGAAAAAGCAGCGACATTCCTGGATCTTCATTGGCGTGAATCCGCGAAGCAGCCTAGAAAAGCGCCGTGTCTGGCCACGGTACACCGTTCATGCGTTGCTCATCATGCTCTGGTGTGTGTTCGCTAGCGCACACGCGCAATCGTTTGCCCTGAATGCGCGCGCGGCCCGTTTCGTTAGCGCGGTCGTGATGGACGACTTTCATACGGCTCAATCAGGCGGCGGTTATCTGTTCTCCTATGACGCTCACGAGACCGATGCCACGCTCAAGATGAAACTCGCGCACTGGTTTTCCGGCGCCGATCCCGACGCAATCCGTATGGCTCCCGCAGAGAAGCGAACGCTCTTCGGCTTTTATTGGGCAGCGAGCATGATGTCCGAGAAGTCGGCGTGTTTCGACTCCATCGCGCAGGCCGCTTGCAGCGAAGAGCTCGGCGCGTGGATGGCGCGCGAAGCGGCCGACGACCCCCGCTTCGTCCGCGCGTATGAATCGGCGGCGAAGGCGCTTGGCTTGCCGCCTTATGCAAGTCCGCTTCAATGAGCGGCGCGCCCGGCTGATCTGTCTGCGGCGTTTGATCGGCACGGTCGCGCGCCCACGCGATCTTCGCGGCCACGCTCGCGAGCACGGACAGCACGCCAATCGTTTCTAACAGAGCGGCGATCATGATGTTTCATCGATGCGACAGCATCGGCCCATACGTTCGCACGAAGAAGGCGATGGTGATGCCTGCGCTCAGCAGCAGCGTCACGGCCCGAATGGCGCCAGGCGGCGCGCGACGCCCCAGCTGCGCGCCGCTGTATCCGCCCGCGATGGCCGCGACGAGCATCGCAACGGTCTCCGGCCAGCGCACCGCGTGCGCCAGTGCGAACGTCACCACCGCGACCGAGTTCGCTGCGCTGACGAGCAACGTGCGCGGCGCGTTCAGGCTCTTGAGATCGCGCGCGTCGAGCAAGCCCCAGACGGCCATCATCATGATGCCGACCGCGCCGCCAAAATAGCCGCCATAGATGCCGAGCGCCAACTGAATCGCGAGAACCGATGGCGCGCCGATGCGCCACCTTCGCCGCAACGCTTCGCCAAGCGTGCGGCCGAATGCGAGCGCGAGACTCGCGCATAGCATGAGCCACGGCAACAAGAACGAGAACGTGGATGACGACGTGCGGAGCAGCAAGGCCGCGCCGATCAGCCCGCCGATCACGGTGATGACAAGCATCGCGCGAAGCGACACCGGGCCGACCGGGCTCAAGCCGTCGCGGTACGCCCACGCGCTGACCACGCCGCCGGGAAAGAGCGCCACGGTCGACGAAGCGTTCGCCTGAACCGGGGGCAAGCCCGCTGCAATGAGCGCGGGCAGGCTCACGAACGAGCCGCCGCCCGCCAGCGCATTCATCGCGCCCGCGAGGAAACCCGCGCCTGTCACAACGATAAGAGGTTCCATGCGGCAGATCGTAGCGGGCGGCCTGCGCGCTTACGATCTGGCAATTCCAATGCGAGGCTTCGGCGCGACCGAAGGCACGGCATGCGCTTCGACCTTACCGACATGCGGCTTTTTCTGACCGTGCTGGAGCGCGGCAGCATCACGGCCGGCGCGCAGGCCATGCATCTTGCGCTGGCATCGGCGAGTGAACGCATTGCCGGCATGGAAGCGGCGCTCGGCGCGCCGCTTCTCGAACGCAATCGCCGGGGCGTGCAGGCGACCGCCGCGGGCGAAGCGTTCGTGCGGCATGCCCGCGTGATTCTGGCTCAGGTCGAACAGATGCGGGGCGAGCTGCGTCATTACGCAACCGGTCTCAAAGGCCGCATCAAACTGCTGTCGAATACGGCTGCCCTCGCCGCCTTCCTGCCCATGCAACTCGCGCGCTTTCTCGCGGCGCATCCCGATCTCTCCATCGACCTCGATGAACGGCCGAGCGTCGATATCGTGCAGGCACTCGCCGAAGGCCGCGCGGACCTGGGCATCGTGGCCGATATCACCGACCTCGCCAGCTTGCAGACGCATGTGATCGCGCAGGATCAACTCGTTGTGGTCGCGCACTGCTCGCATCGCGTGGCGCAGCAATCCGCCGCGGCATTTGCGGATATCGTGAGCGAAGCGTACGTCGGACTCGCGGATGCCGCGCTGGAGATGCATCTTGCCGAACGCGCGTCGCGGCTCGGCAAGCAACTGGACTACCGCATTCACATGCGCAGCCTCGACAACGTCGGCATGCTGGTCGAAGCGGACATCGGCATCGCGATTCTTTCGGATGTATCGGCGCAGGCGTTGCGGCGGCCCGGTCTCGCGATCGTGCCGCTATCGGAGCCTTGGGCCACGCGCCGCCTGCTGCTCTGCGCGCGCGCTTTCGATGCGCTGACGCCTCATGCGAGTCTGCTCGCGCATCAACTGATCGAGGCTGCGGCCTAGAACGCCCGCCCGACGATCAGCGGATCGACCGGACCGATGGTCCTGATATCGCGATTCGCATACGGCAGCCGATGCAGCACATAGCGCATGGCGTTGAGGCGCGCGCGCTTCTTGCAATCAGAGCGCACGACGGTCCACGGCGTATCGGCTGTGTCGGTATGCGCGAACATGGCTTCCTTCGCGGCGGTGTAGTCGTCCCACTTGTCGAGCGAAGCGAGGTCCACGGGACTGAGCTTCCATTGCTTGAGCGGATGCACTTCGCGCTCCTTGAAACGGCGGCGTTGTTCCGCGCGGCTCACGGAGAACCAGAACTTGATGATATGCACGCCGCTTTGCGTGAGGTGCCGCTCGAATGCCGGCACCTGCTGCATGAAGGCGTCGTACTCCTGATTCGTGCAGAAGCCCATCACGCGCTCGACGCCTGCGCGGTTGTACCACGAACGGTCGAACAGCACGATCTCGCCGGCAGTCGGAAGGTGTTCGACATAGCGCTGGAAATACCATTGCCCTCGTTCGCGTTCCGAAGGCTTCTCCAGCGCCACGACGCGCGCGCCGCGCGGATTCAGATGCTCCATGAAACGTTTGATGGCGCCGCCCTTGCCGGCCGCATCGCGCCCTTCGAACAGGATCACGACGCGTTGACCCGTCTCTTTCACCCACGCCTGCAGCTTCAGTAATTCGACCTGAAGCCGGTACTTCTGCTTCTCGTACGCCTGACGCGACATCAGATGCTTGTACGGATATTCCCCGTGACGCCAGCCCGCCGACAGTTCTTCGTCCTGACGCTGCCTGCGCGATGCCGGCGCTCCCACGAGCGATGTAGCCTCGAACAGATACGCGCGCAAGGTGGCCGCCTCGTCCGGAGACAGGCCGCCTATGATGGCTTTGAGCGTGTCGATGCGCGTTTCGGTGCTTTCGCTGTTCGAGGCGGCATACGCGAGCACGTCCGCCATGCCGCTCGTGATGAGTTCATTGGCCGCATCCACTGCGTCCTGCGTTTCCTGCTTGAGAATAGCCTCGGACGCTTCGGCAACGCTCACGTCGCCGTCCTGTTCGTGGGGTTCGCGTCGAGAAGTCGGGCCTGCGGGCGCCCCGGTTGGTCTTGCGTTTTTCAAAGTCCTTTTCTCCCTAATGCCGCAGCGTATGCGGCGGCGCGTGCGAGAAGCCGTCTCGTCAAGCCGCTTCGGCGGCCTTACGCAATACGACGTACAGCTTGTCTTTCAGCAGCAGCTTCTCTTTCTTCAAGGCTTCGACTGCAAAGGGATCGGCCGGCGTGACGCCGGTCTCCATGTTGCGGATTTCATGATCGAGCGCATTGTGCCGGTCGAAGAGCTTCGCAAAGTGCGCGTCTTCGGTCTTGAGGCGGGATATCAGGTCACGGTATTCGGGAAACATGCTGCGATTCTCCATGCGGTACGGACGAGAACGTCATTCAACACTACGTAGTACATCTTACCGATTGGCGCTGCTGTTTCGCCGCTCGCCGGCCGCTTCCATGCTGCGTAATATCGCCGCATCCCTAATGCGGCAGAGAAAGACCGCATGCGAGCCGTAGGCGAAAACCCTCCTGCCCGCCGACCGATCCGCCGCGCACAATAGTCGTTCGGGACCACGCGTTCCCGCAGGGAGACATCATGAAGACAACCCTTACCTCCGTCGTCGCGTTCGCGATCGGCGCTGGCGGCCTCGTTTTTGCCACCGCTTCGCAGGCAGACAATTCCGCTGCCCACAAGCTCGGACAGATCGGCGTCATCAATCAGACGCTTCAGCCGAAACCGGCGAAATCGGCGCCCGCGTATTCGAATTCCAATTCGACCTCCACCGGAAGCACTTACGGCAACACGGCGAACGGCGTCAACGGCCAGAATCCGTCGAATGCGGCCGCGAACACTGGCGCCGCCGCTCGCGCAGGCGCAGCTGCGGGCAGCGGCAAATAGTACAGACGGCTCCGCTTTGCGCGGAGCCGGTGCGCTTCGTTATCATGTTCCGCCGATCGGGCGGACGCCCCCGGTCGGCTCCGAACGCGAACGTGCCGGCGGCCAGGAGCGCATGAATGAACCTCCGGGGATTGCAGTGCTTTATCGTGCTCGCTGAAGAGCTCAACTTCAGCCGGGCGGCAGAACGCCTCCACATTGCGCAGCCCGCGCTATCACAACAGATCCGTTCGCTCGAAGAACGTCTCGGCAGCCAGTTGGTGGACCGCGGCAGCCGGCCCTTGCGTCTCACGGAAGCGGGCAGCTATTTCTATACGGAAGCACGGCAGATTCTCGAACGCTGCGAGCAGGCGACGCTCGGCGTGCGCGCGATCGACGCCGGCACGCTCGGCTGGCTTGCAATCGGCTTTACCCGTTCGGCCATGTATAGCGTGCTGCCGCCGGCGCTCAAGGCATTTCACGCAGCGTATCCGAAAGTCGAGCTGAAGCTCTTCGAAATGTTGACCGAAGAACAAGCCGATGCCTTCCGCGATGCGCGCATCCATATCGGCATCGGCAGACAGGCGCCGGACCGGCCCGGCTGCGCGACGCGCACGCTGTTGCAGGAACGCGTGATGGCTGTGCTCGCGTCCGATCATCCGCTCGCGAAACGCGACACGGTTCGCATCGACGAGCTCGCGCAGACGCCGCTCATCGTTTATCCGAAGCATCCCGCCGCGCATTTTCCGCGCTTCATCGCTTCGCTGTATCGCGATGCGGGCGCCACGCCCAACGTCGCGCATGAGGCCTACGAAATACAGACCGCCATTGCGCTCGTCGCCGCGGGACTCGGCGTCACGTATGTAGGCGAATCGGTGGCGCTGCACGGCCGCTCCGACGTCGTCTATCGGCATCTCGCGGGACCGGGCGCGGCGCAGGTCACGTCGCTCACGGCGACCTTTCGAAGCACTGACGCCTCGCCGCATGTGCAGGCGTTTCTTGCGTGCCTTCCTCTTGCCGACACGCCACGCTGACCCAACGCGGCAGCGCTTGCGGCCGCTATAAGCAAAAGCCTATGGAAGCATGCGGATTCCGTCTTGGACGGCGGACCTGTCGCGTCCCTATGATGACCGTTCGTGGCCGAAGCGCAGAAGCACTCGCTTCGGATCATCGAACAGTTATCAAACAGCCATCGAACGACGTCGGCCAAGAAGCCGGCGCATGGAGACGACGATGACACGCGCGCCTGCTTCCGAGATCGAGTCCGCGACCGCATCCGCGACGATGCACAAGGTGTACCGCCGCCTCATGCCCTTGCTCTTCGCGATGATGTTCTTCAACTATCTCGATCGCATCAACATCGGCTTCGCAGCGCTCGACATGAATCACGCGCTCAACTTCAGCCCCGCCGTATTCGGCTTCGCGGGCAGCGTGTTCTTCGTGGGCTACATGCTCCTCGAAGTGCCGAGCAATCTGCTCTTGCATCGCGTCGGCGCGCGAAGATGGATCGCGCGCATTCTCATCACGTGGGGCGCGGTCGCGGCGGCGACGGCCTTCGTCTTCAACGACACGAGCTTCTATACCGTGCGCTTTCTGCTCGGCGTCATGGAAGCGGGCTTTCTGCCGGGCGTGGCCGTCTATCTGACGAAGTGGTTTCCCGAGCGCTACCGGGCGCGCGCGGTGGGCGGCTATATCATCGCGGGCTCTTTCTCGGCGGTATTGGGCGGTCCCATCTCGACGGCGCTCATGACCTATGCCAACGGCCTGCTCGGCCTCGCGGGCTGGCAATGGATGTTCATCTGCGAAGGCGTGCCCGCCATCCTGCTCGGTTTCGTCACGCTGAAGGCGATGCAGGAGCGCCCTGCCGATGCCAACTGGCTCACGGCCGAAGAGAAGCAATGGCTCGAAAGCACGCTTCAGGCGGAACGCAAGCAGCGCGGCGGCGACGCGCATGTGTCGATGTGGCGCGTAGCCGGCGATATCCGCGTGTGGAGTCTTGCATGCCTCTTCGGGTGCGCGCTCGTCGGCATCTACGGGCTCTTTCTGTGGCTGCCGCAGATCGTCAAGGGACTCGGCCATCTCACGAACATCGAAGTGGGCTTTCTCTCGGCGGCGCCGCCGCTCTTAGGCGTGCTCGGCACCTTCATCATCAGCCGCAGCTCGGACCGCACGGGTGATTCGCAAGAAGCACCTCGCCTTCGTCTATGGCATGAGCGCGGTGGCGATCGCCGCGAGCGCCTACGCGCCCTCGCCCGTCATCGCCTATGTGCTGCTGTGCGTGACCGGTCTTTTCATCTATGCGGGCAATCCGCTCTTCTGGAGCCTCGCTGCCTCGTTTCGCACCGGCGCGGCCGGCGCCGCGACGATTGCGCTCATCAACACCATCGCGCAGTTCGGCGGGCTCGTGGGACCGTGGAGCATCGGGCTCGTGCGCAACGCGACGGGCAACTTCAAGCTCGCGCTCGTGACCATCGCCGCGTTCCTGGTCGTCGCGACGATCATCGCGCTCGTCATGCGCGTGCGTCCGTCCGACGATGCAGCGCTAGAAGAACGCACCGACGACGCGCGCCGCAGCGCCTGAGCATTCGTTTCGATTCCACGACACTTACACGAGCCATCCATGATTATCGACTGTCACGGTCACTACACCACTTCGCCGCCGGAACACGAGGCGTGGCGAACGCGCCAGATACAGGCGCTCGCCGACGGCACGCCGGTGCCGCCCCGCCCGCGTATCAGCGACGATCAGATCCGCGAGACCATCGGCAATGCGCAGCTCAGAGTGCAACAGGAGCGCGGCATCGACTTGACGATCTTCTCTCCGCGCGCCGCCGGCATGGGCCATCACCTGGGCGATGCAGAGGCCAACGCGGCATGGTCGAGCGAATGCAATGACCTGATTCATCGCGTCGTGTCGTTGTTTCCGCAGCATTTCGTCGGCGTGTGTCAGTTGCCGCAAGCACCGGGCGTCGATCCGAGGAACTGCATTCCCGAATTGCGGCGCTGTGTCGAAGAGCTGGGCTTTATCGGCTGCAATCTCAATCCGGACCCGTCGGGCGGTCACTGGTCCGGTCCGCCGATGACGGACCGTTATTGGTATCCGCTCTACGAAGCGCTCGTGGAACTGGACGTGCCCGCGATGATTCACGTGTCTTCGTCGTGCAACCCGAACTTCCATGCAACGGGCGCGCACTACATCAACGGCGATACGTCCGTCTTCATGCAGCTACTCACCGCAGACTTGTTCGCCGATTTCCCCACGCTCAAGCTCATCATTCCGCACGGCGGCGGCGCGGTGCCGTATCACTGGGGACGCTATCGCGGGCTCGCGCAGGACATGAAGCGCCCGCTTCTGTCCGACTACCTGCTCAACAACGTGTTCTTCGATACCTGCGTCTATCACCAGCCCGGCGCCGAACTGCTCGCGCGCGTGATACCCGCGAAGAACATTCTCTTCGCTTCCGAAACCATCGGCGCGGTGCAAGGCATCGATCCCGAGACGGGCCATCACTTCGACGATACGCGCCGCTATATCGACGGCATTCGCTGGCTCAGCGACGACGACAGACAACGCATCTTCGAAGGCAATGCGCGCGCCGTGTATCCGCGCCTCGCCGCCCGGCTCGAACAGCACACATCCATTCAAGGAGTCGCATGATGAATCGTCCCGGATGGCGGCACAATCCGTCCGCGCCGCAAGCGAGCGCCGAGTTGCTCGACGCGCTCGCGTCGCTTGCCGTATCGCTCCTGTCGGACAACATGGCGCGCGCGTCGGGGACAGTGGGCCTCGCGCCTTACCATCGGCCGCGCGTCATGGCGGGTACGGCGGTGACCGTGCGCACGCGTCCCGGCGACAACCTCGCGATTCATGCCGCTTTCGATTTCTGCCGCCCCGGCGACGTGCTCGTGATCGATGGCGGAGGCGACCTGCATCAGGCGCTCATGGGCGACATCATGGCGAGCTACGCGGAAAGTATCGGCGTGAGAGGTCTCGTGATCGACGGCGCGATACGCGATGTCGCTTCGCTGCGCGCCCGCGACTTTCCGGTGTACGCGCGCGGCGTCACGCATCGCGGGCCGTACAAGAACGGCCCCGGCGAGATCAATGTGTCTGTCACCGTCGGCGGCATGGTGGTGCATCCGGGCGATATCGTCGTCGGCAATGAAGACGGCGTGCTCGCCATCGCCCAAGCCGACGCGCAAGACGTGCTCGAAGGCGCTCGTGCGCAAGGGATCAAGGAAGCGCAGGCGTTGCGTTCCATCTGCGAGGGCGCGTTCGACCGGTCGTGGGTGAACGGCCAGATCGAGCGGGCGATGAAAGTCTAGCCGCGTGATTGCGCATACATATCGGAAGTCAATCAGTAAAAGCGCCCGGTTCGCGAAGCGCCGCCAGCCTTTGTGCGGCGCGCCTCACATCGCAATCGCACGATGGTTCGCAGAAGAGACTGACGTTCACCTTGCAAAATATGCTCAAGCTTTCTTAATCGTTTCACGCGAAGCCATTCAAATAATCAACATCAGGTTATCGTTTGCGCGGCTTTTTCCCTCGGTAGTGTCGAAGGCATACTGTGCCTACATACAAATAAATGCTGAGAGAAAGCTATGTACGGGGAATCGAGAACACTTTACTTCGCAGGACGGGCAGCGTCGGACGATCTGACCGAACGACTTCATGCGCGTGGCTGGGCCATCGAATACGTGACGCCTGCCAAGCCGCCTAAAGCCGCCAAGCACGACAAGCGCGCCGCGGCAGGCATCATCGATCTGACGAGCCGTGGCTATGCCGAGGACACGGCCGCGCTCGTCGGATTACTGTCGAGCCAGCGCATCGGCTGGGTCGCGACCGTCGATCCGGATCATACGGAAAATCCCGATATTTCCCGCCTGATTCGCGATTACTGCTTCGACTATGTGACGATGCCGTCGGCATCGGACCGCATCGTCGATGCGGTGGGCCATGCATACGGCATGGTCTCGCTGCACGACGCCGCCTCGAACGATGCGTACAAGACGGATGGCCAGGAAGTCGGCATGGTCGGCACCTGCGAAGCGATGCAGGGCTTGTATCGCTCCATCCGCAAGGTTGCCATGACGGATGCGCCGGTCTTCATCTCGGGCGAATCGGGCACCGGCAAGGAACTGACGGCGCTTGCCATTCACGCGCGTTCGGCGCGGCGCGACCAGCCGTTCGTTGCCATTAACTGCGGTGCGATTCCGCCGCATCTCTTGCAGTCCGAGCTCTTCGGCTACGAACGCGGCGCGTTCACCGGCGCGAACCAGCGCAAGATCGGCCGCGTCGAAGCGGCGGACGGCGGCACGCTCTTTCTGGATGAAATCGGCGACCTGCCGCTCGAAAGTCAGGCGAGCCTGCTGCGCTTCCTTCAGGAACGCAAGATCGAGCGCCTTGGCGGGCAGACGTCGACGGCGGTGGACGTGCGCATCATTTCGGCCACGCACGTCGACATGCAAACCGCGATGCTCGAAGGACGCTTCCGCGCGGACCTGTATCACCGTCTATGCGTCTTGCAGATCGACGAACCGCCGTTGCGCGTGCGCGGCAAGGACATCGAGCTGCTCGCCAACCATATGCTCGAACGCTTTCGGCGCGATGCGAGCCGCCGCCTGCGCGGATTCTCGCCCTGCGCCATTGCCGCGCTTCACAACTACGCCTGGCCCGGCAACGTGCGCGAGCTCATCAATCGCGTGAGGCGCGCCATCGTCATGAGCGAAGGGCGGCAGATTCTCGCGAGCGATCTCGAACTCGGCGACTATGTGGAAGCCGCGCCGACCACGCTTGCGCAGGCGCGCGAAGCGGCCGAGCGGCAGGCCATCGAGGTGGCGCTCTTGCGGCATCGCGGACGGCTCGGCGAAGCCGCCGACGAGCTCGGCATCTCGCGCGTCACGCTGTATCGCCTGCTTACGGCCTATGGGCTGCGCGCGAAAGAAGAGCGCACGTTGCAGGTATCGAGCGCGTAAAGCCGCACGGCGACGCGCATCTTCAGAAGGGCGGCGGGGCATCCTGCCGCAGGAAGCGGAGAATGCGGCTCACCACGGTTCGCGCCTGCTCCTGCTGCACCCAGTGCCCCGCGCCTTCGATGAAATGCGCCGCGCGGAAATTCGTGCAGGCGTACTGGCGCATGGCTTCGTAATCGCCCGGTCGCTGATAGCAGCCCCAGTCGCTGCTTCCCGCGATGAAACACGCGGGCACGTCGGTCGTGCGCCCTGCCCACAGGCGCAAGCGCGCGCTCTGCGCTGCGTCGTTGCTCGCGCGATACCAGTTCAATCCGCCCTGAAATCCCGTTCGCGCGAATTCGCTCGCATAAACATGCAGTTCGGCGTCGTCGAGCCACGCGCACGATGCGACTTCTTCCGCGGACGGCATGGCTTGCGCGACGGTTTGCGGCATGGTCTTGTCCGCGTCCATCACGTAATAAGCGGGCAGCATAGCGAGTTCTTCGACGACGGGCGCGACGAGCGGATGCGGCCGGTTGCCGGACCAGTCCGCGCTCTTGACATGCCAATACGCGCGCAGGAAATCGGCGAGTCCTTGCGGCGCGTGCCGCATATCGTCGTTGGCCTGCGGCTCCGTGAAGTAGCGTTGATAGTGCTTGCGCGGCGGATCGAGCGAGGCCAGTTCGTTCATAGCATCGGTCATCGTGGGCGAGGCCGGTTCGTCGAACGCGAAGCGAGGCGGTCCTGCAAACGGCGCGCTCATCATGACGACAGAGCGGAATACGTCGGGCCTCGTCAGCGCGCACCAGGCCGCCACGGGCGAGCCGAAATCGTGTCCCACGACAGCCGCAACGGACCGATGCCCCAGCGCGAAAACGAGGCCCAGAGTATCGAGGACGAGGTTCGGCATCGCGTAATCGGCGAGATCGGCGTCGAAGCGCGTGTCCGCCCCGCCGGTTCTGCCATAGCCTCGCTGGTCAGGCGCGATGACGTGATAGCCGGCATCCGCAATCGGCTTCATGACCTTGCGCCAGCTATAGGCCAGTTCGGGAAAGCCGTGCAGCAGCACGATGCACGGCGCCTCCGGCGTCTCATACCCCGCTTCCAGCATATACATCGACAGGCCGTTGCCGTTATCGACCATGCGCGCGCGCACGCCATCGGGCAAGGGCATATCCGGCAGCGTTTCGTTCATGCGCGGCTCCTTTCTGCGTGAGCCCACATGATGCCATTTCCCGCAAGCGCCGACGCGCTGCACGCTTTAACATGGCGAGTGATGAGGCGGCTATCCATGCTCGCCTCAACGCCTGACGTCTACTTCCGGGATTCTTCAGCCATGACAACCTCTACTTCCCGCCGCCGCGCCGCCTTTCGCGAACTCGTGAATGCCCGCCGTGGTCTGCTTCTGCCCGGCGCATTCAACGCGATGAGCGCGAGCCTTATCGCGGACCTCGGCTTCGAGGCGATCTACATCACGGGCGCGGGCGTCACCAACATGTCCCTCGGCATGCCGGACCTCGCATTTATGGGACTCGCGGAGATTGCGGAGCATACGAATCGGATTCGCGATGCGGTGGACTTGCCGCTCGTCGTCGATGCGGACACGGGCTTCGGCAACGCGCTCAACGTGCGCCATACGGTACGCACGCTGGAGCGCGCCGGCGCGGATGCCATTCAACTGGAAGATCAGGTCATGCCCAAGAAATGCGGCCATTTCGCGGGCAAGAGCGTGATCTCGACGAGCGAGATGCTCGGCAAGATTCGCGCCGCCGTGGATGCGCGCGAGGACGAAAATCTGCAGATCATCGCGCGCACGGACGCCTGCGCGGTGCATGGCTTCGATGCCGCGATCGAACGCGCGAACCAGTTCGTCGAGGCCGGCGCCGATATTCTCTTTATCGAAGCGATCGAAACGCAGGAGCAGATCGCATCCTTGACCCGGCTCGTCGCCGCGCCGCAGCTCATCAATATCGTGATCGGCGGCAAGACGCCTGTCACGAGCCGCGACGACTTGCAGAACCTCGGCTTCAGTCTCGTCCTGTATGCGAACGCCGCGTTGCAGAGCGCCGTGCGCGGCATGCAGACCGCGCTGACCGCGCTGAAGCAGCAAGGCAAGCTGGACGAAGATCCGGCTGTGGTCGCGCCGTTCTCCGAGCGTCAACGGCTCGTGAAGAAGCCTCTCTTCGACGAACTCGACCGCAAGTACGCAGCGGAGTAAGTCCTGGCGGATGTGCGCAGATAAAAGGATCGCGACGCCAGCACAAGGCATGAGCGAATCTTTGCTATGCTCGCCTACGCAAGAATGCATGCGTTGCAGACGGGTTGCAGACGCGTTGCATTCGCCTCATGGCGCTTGGCGCTCAACGAAAATCAGGAGATTGCAGATGGCAAAAGGCTATTGGGTCAGCGCATACCGCAAGATTGCGAAGCCCGATCAGGTTGCTGAGTATTCGAAGCTCGCAACGGTCGCGATTCAGGAAGGCGGCGGCCGCCTGCTGGTTCGCGGCGTGGCGTCGACGGTGCACGGCGCGGGCATTGCGGAACGCACGGTGCTCGTCGAATTCGACTCGCTCGATCAGGCGCTCGCCACGTTCAACGGCGAGAAGTATCAGGAAGCGCTGAGAGTGCTCGGCGATGCATGCGAACGCGACTTCCGCGTGGTCGAAGGCATCGCGTAAAACACGGTGAGCCGATGGCGGCGTGCTCGCGCCGCCATCGCATGCTCAAGCGTTCATTGACCCGGCGCGTAAAGATCCAGCAGGCGCAAGGTCACGCCATTGGTCCATCCGAAGCCGTCCTGAAGCGGATATTCGCCGCCTCCGCCACCGCCTGTCCCCGCCCCTTCCACGACATATTTCTCGACGAGCTTCTGCTGTGTCGCATAGACATGGTTCACGTCGGAAAGAAAGCGCGTGCCGATTTGCTGCGCGAGATCGCTGCGGCCATAGCGTCGCAAGCTCTCGACCGCTATCCAGTGCAGCGGCGCCCAGCCGTTCGGGGCATCCCACTGTTGAGTCGTATTGAAGGTCGTGGTCGTCAGGCCGCCCGGCTTCAGCAATAACGTTTCGACCGTGCGCGCCGTGGCGTGCGCGCGCTCGGGCCACGCCGCTCCGGCGAACAACGGGTAAAGCATCGCCGCCGACGGGTTGTTGCGCGGCTGGCAGAGCTGCCAGTCGTAGTCGCCGTAATAGCCGTTGTTATTCCACAGATACCGGTTGATACCGATGGCACGCTTCGCTGCCTTGCCGACGAACTCCGCGACACAACCGAAGTCGCGCGCCTCGCCGCAACCGCGCGCGATGGTCGTTTCCAGATGGAACATCAGGCTGTTCAGATCCACCGGAATGATGGACGTCGTGCGGATGGTGGCAAGCGTCTGATTGTCGCCGAACCATCGCGAACTGAAATCCCAGCCGCTTTCCGCTGCCGCGCGCAGATCGCGATACACCTCGTTCGCGGGACGGTTCGTCACGAGCCGGGCAGTCTGAACGTCTTCCAGATACGACTCGTCGCGCGGCGTGTCGCGTTCGTCCCAATAGCGATTGAGCACCGTACGATCGGGCAGCATCACGACATTGCGCACGGCCTCGCCTGGTTGCAGCGAATGCGCGCCCTTCATCCAGTAGTGATATTCGCGGCGCAGTTGCGGCAAATACTTCTGGTACACGCGTCCGCCTTCCTTATGCGCGGCAAGCTCCACCATGTACGAGAAGAACGGCGGCTGCGAACGGCTCACATAGTACGTGCGATTGCCGTTCGGGATATGGCCGATGGTATCGATCAGATACGCGAAGTTGTCGAGCATGTTATCGACGAGATCTTCGCGGCCTGCTTCCTGAAGGCCCAGCATCGTGAAATAGGTGTCCCAGTAGTAGCCTTCGCGAAAGCGTCCGCCCGGCACGACGTACGGCTTCGGCATCGGAATCAGCGTGCTGTATGGCGGCACGGTCGCGGAGTTGCGCGTGAGTTGCGGCCAGAGCCAATCGATATGCTCGCGCAAGGTCTGGTTAGGCGGCGGCGTGATGACCTGATCGGTCGGCGGCGTGAAATACTGCGCGACGAATGCGGAAAGACTGAAGCCGGGAACCATACGCTGTTGCGCGTAGAGCTGATTGATCTGCGCCGGGTCGATCTTGGGCGTCGCATCGACGAACGTCTTCTGGTCCGGATAAATCTTCTGCGTTTGCACTGCGATAAAGAGTTCGCCATAGAGTTCGCTAGGCGGTGGCGGCACGACATAGCTGCTCTGGGCATCGGCATAAGCGACGCTCGCCGCGCCGAGCAAGGCCCATGCGCCGAACAGGCGGCGCGCGTTCAACGAATGGTGCTGCGACGCGTCAAGCGTCGTGCGATATCGCGACAGTACGATCATGCTCACTCCTTCGAAGGGTGATGAACCGGACTGGTCTCGCTCGTGCCGCTTGTTTTAATCAGAAGCTGCAGCAGGGCGAAGCATCGCATGCACGGCACTGTCGTGGCAACCGGCGGCGCGGTCGAAGTAAAAGCGCGTCTAGCGCACGCCGAATTTCCACACGGTCACTTCGTGATACTCGTCGCCGGGCCTGAGTTCGGTGGACGGGAACGACGGATGGTTGGGCGAATCGGGAAAGTGTTCGGCCTCGAGCGCGAACGCGTCCGTCTGACGATACGCATTGCCCGATACCCCTACAGCGCTGCCGTCCAGCCCGTTGGCGGTGTAAAACTGCAAGCCCGGCTGCGTCGTATAGAGATCGAGCACGCGCCCGCTCACCGGGTCATACGCGCGCGCAGCGAACGAGGGCTCGCCTTCATGCGGGCTGCTCTTGTTCAGCTTGAAGTTGTTGTCATAGCCGCGTGCGTAGCGCAGTTGCGGGAAAGCCGAACGCAGACGCGCGCCGATCGGCGTCAACGCGCGCAGATCGAGCGGCGTGCCTTCCACGGACGCCACTTCGCCCGTTGGAATCGAATCCGCGCGCGTCGGCGTATAGCTCGCGGCCGCGATCATGATGAGTTGATTCTCGACGCTGCCGCTGTCCTCGCCCGCCAGATTGAAATAGCTATGGTTCGTGAGATTCACGACCGTCGGCTTATCTGTTTTGGCGCGATAGTCGATACGCACTTCGTTGTCGTCGGTGAGCGTGTAGGTCACGTCGACCGTGAGCGTGCCGGGAAAACCGTTCTCATTGTCCGGGCTCACGTAACGCAGTTGCACGCCCGCGCCGCTTGCGTTCTGGAACGTGCGCACGACCGTCCAGACCTTCTCATCGAAGCTATGCGGACCGCTGTGCAGGGTGTTCGGTGGATCGTTGATCGGCAACTGATACGTGTGTCCGTCGAGCGTGAAGCGCCCTTGCGCGATGCGGTTTGCATAGCGGCCGATCAGACTGCCGAAGTGGATGTCGCCGTTGTATCGCTCATAGTCGGCGAGCGATGCGAAGCCGAGCACGATGTCCGCGCGCCGCCCGCGTCGGTCCGGAACGTCGATTCGCGTCACGATGCCGCCATAGGTGATGCAGCTCATCGACACGCCGCGCGCATTCGACAGCGTGTACTGAACGACAGGCTGGCCTTGCTGCGTCGCGCCATACGGCGAAGATGTGATGGTCGCCGCGTTCGATATAAACGGCACCGCAGCGGCGCAGAGCGCGGCAACGCTTTGGGAAATCTTCTTCATTGGAATGGATGTCGGGATGGGAGGCAAATGTCCGACGAAGCATCGGCCATACCCGCATGAGTCAATAAACGATAGCGGGCACGTTCGATGCAACCCGTCGGGGATGCACTCACCATTTGAAGACCGAGGAAAACGCACCATGACACAAGAGACCGAACGTTCGACTCCGCCGAAGCAAACGCCCAACGACGCCACCGCCGCGGACCGCCGCCTGAGCGACGAGCAGAAGCGGAACCTGACGAACGAGCCGGCGCCGCCGACAGGCGCGGGCAAGCCGTTGCCCGAACCGAACGACGTCGGCGAGGATGGCTAAGTAATTCGCAGCGCGCAGATGCAGCGCAGCGCTCTGCGCCTGCCTCAGCACATTGGCATTCGTACAATGTTGAAGGCAACGCCACCACCGACCCTGCGCTGCGTCCGGCGATAAGACACGTCGCCGTTCAACCGAAGCAAGGACGCTCATGCACGATCCTGCTCACTTCCTGCCGTCGTTCGTGTGGCGCGCGGCGCGCGACGGGACCATCCAGTATGCGAATCCGTGGGCGTCCCGCTATCTCGGCTTATCGTCCGATGATTTGGCCGGACGGCACTGGAAAGCCTTCATTCATCCGGATGACGAACGCACGGTTCTCGACGCACTCAGGCAAATGCGCGACGGCGTGCTGCTTCGCAATGTCGATGTGCGTCTTCTGCGCTCGGACGGCGCGTTTCGCTGGCATACGCTTCACTTGCAGGCACGCCGCAACGAGGACGGCAAGATCGGGGATACGGTAGGCGTCGCGATCGACATTCACGAGTGCCGTCACGCCTGGGAACTGTACGAGGCAAGCGAGCGGCGTCTGCAAGCGGCCTTCGCGGGCGCGCGCATGGGCGCATGGGAATGGGACATGAAGGAGCGCGTCGTGCGCATGACGGCGCAGCTCGCCGACCTCTATGCGTTTCCGCCCGGCACCGATTCGGTGATGCTCTCGGAGATATGGGACCGCGTGGCCCCGGATTATCGCGAGCCGTTTCAACGCAAGCTCGCCGATGCTTTGCGTTATGGCGGCCCGTTCGAATTCGACTTCATGCTGGACTGCCACCGCAATGGCGACCCTGCCTCGCGACGCTGGCTGCGCATGCGCGGCAATCCGGAGTTCGACGCGCAAGGCGTGTTGACGCGCGTGCACGGCGTGAGCTTCGACATCAGTCAGCAACGCGCCGACATGGAGCGTCTGAGCCTCAGCGAGCGCCGTTATCGCGCGCTCGTGGAATCGACCGGGGCGCTCGTATGGTCCGCCGATGCGAACGGCGAGATCCGGCCTTCGGGCGGCGAATGGGAGATGTTCACCGGCGAGCGGCGCGACCGGCTGTCGCGTTGGGGCTGGCTCGATTTCATTCATCCGGACGACCGCGAGCGCACGCATCGCGCATGGCTGGAAGCGTTGCACGAGGGCGGCCCGCGCACGCTCACCTTCCGCATGTATCGCCGCGATGGCGCGTATCGCATGGTGCAGGCACACGCCGCCCCGCTGTACGACGAGCACGGCAAGCTGCAGGAATGGTTCGGCACGACAACGGATGTCACGGCGCAATACGAAGCGCAAGCGGCGATCGAAGCGCGCAGCCTGCGCCTCACGGTTGCGATGCAGGCGGCGAAGATTCACATCGTCTCGCTGGAACTGGCGAACTGGACCATGCTGTTCGAAACGAGCGTCGAGCATCGGCCGGATCAGGCAGAGACGCTCACCTACGAAGCGGCGCTCGCACGCATTCATCCCGACGATGCCCCCGCTCTCGACCGCTATGTCCGACGCCTCGCATCCGGCGACGATCCTCACGAGCAATTCGAGTTTCGCGTGCAGAACCTGCACGGCGAACAGTGGATGCAAGGCAGCGCGCTGCTTCAGCGCAGCAAGGACGGCAAGCCGCTGCGAATCATAGGCAGCCTGATCGACATCACCGACCGCAAGCAGATGGAGCTGGTCCTGCGTGAATCGGGCCGCCGCAAGGACGAATTTCTGGCCATGCTCGCGCATGAGTTGCGCAATCCGCTCGCGCCGCTGCGCACCGCCATCGCCCTGTTGCAAAAGGACGAGGACTTGTCGTCGCAGACGAACGACCTCGTCGAACTCATGAACAGGCAAGTCGAGCACATGACGCGCATCGTCGATGATCTGCTCGAAGTGTCGCGCATCACGCAGGGCCGCATCGCGTTGCAGCGCGAGCCGGTGCTGGTCGGGACCGCCGTTTATCATGCGGTCGAAGCGATCGCGAACATGGTCGAATCGCGCGGGCAGCACATACAGGTCGATGTCCCCGATGCAACCACGTGGGTATGCGGCGACGTCACGCGGCTCTCGCAAATACTCGTCAATGTGCTCAACAACGCGAGCAAGTACACGCCGGAAGGCGGCGATATCTCGGTGAGGGTGGACGCCGATCAGGACTGGGTATCCATCGTGATCGCCGATACGGGCACCGGAATTTCGGGCGACCTGTTGCCGAAGGTATTCGAGCTTTTCTCGCAAGGCGAACGCACACTGGACCGCTCCAATGGCGGCCTCGGCATCGGGCTGTCGCTCGTCAAGAAGCTCGTGGAAATGCATGACGGGACCATCACGGTTCAAAGCCCCGGGCCGGGGCTCGGCACCACCGTCAACGTGCGCTTGCCGCGTCTGCATCATCATGAGCGTCACTCGGCGCTCGCGCTGTCCGAAAGCAGCGCGCTGGAAACGCATGCCGCGCTGCGCATTCTTGTCGTAGACGATAACCGCGATGCCGCCGATTCTCTCGCGATGCTATGCGAATCCGAAGGACACGTTGCGCGCGTGGCGTATTCATCGGGAGAGGCGCTGTCCGCCACGCCGTTTCAGGCGGACGTGGCGTTGCTCGACATCGGCCTGCCCGATATCGACGGCTACGAACTCGCGCGACGCCTGCGGCGCAAAGGCGAGAGCGCGCCGCTTCTGATCGCCATCACAGGCTATGGACAGACCGACGACCGCTTGCGCGCGCAATCGGCGGGCTTCGACTATCACTTCGTGAAGCCGGTCAATGTGGAAAGCCTCCTCAAGCTGCTGTCGTCGCTCACCGTGACTCGCCGCCCGGAACGCTGATTGCTTGCTAGCACGGCATCGCAACCAGAAGGAGGCACGCATGGCCGAGCAACACAAACCCGGTGACAAAGTACAGACCTCGGGAATCTATCGCGTCGTGAAGGAAGGCGACGGCGGCTCCGCATTCGAGGTGACGTGCGTGGAAGGCGAGCACTTCCCGCCGACGAGAAGCGGCAAGGGCGCGCATTATGAACTCGTGCACGCCGCGACGCACTCGCACAAGCACGGCGAGCTCGGCAGCGCGGACAAGTGACGCTTTAGACGCTATGAAAACGGCGCGCGAGCGTCGTTTCTCACTCTTGCGAGGACAACGCGATGAACCCTGAACCCTCCGATCCGGTCGAGCGCGCGGACAAGCGCCGCGAGGCCATCGGCGAAGGCGAAGTCAAGGAAAAGCCGGACGGCACGATCGAACAGCGCGGACATGGCAGCATGGACCCGACGCTCGTTCCGAAAGGCAAGGACCATCCCGAACAGGGGCCTTATACGCCGGAAAACGATCATATCGACCCCGATGTCGATCCCGCTGCGAGCAGCGATCATCCGCGCAGCAAGCCGGATTCAGAAGCGTAAGCAGCGGCGCGGGCGCATGCAGCATAATGTGCGCTCGCCCATTTGCCCGACCGCATCATGCAGATTCTCGTCGATGCCGACGCTTGTCCCGCTGTCGTGAAAGACATGCTGTTTCGCGCGGGGCCGCGCGCAGCGATCAATGTGACGCTGGTGGCCAACCAGTTCCTTCGCACCCCGCCCTCGCCCTATATCAAGGCTGTTCAGGTGCCTTCGGGTTTCGATGTCGCCGACGCGCGCATCGTCGAGATGGCCGAAGCCGGCGATCTCGTGATTACCGCCGATATACCGCTTGCAGCAGCGGTGCTCGCCAAAGGCGCGCATGCCCTCGACCCGCGCGGCGAATGGTTCAGTCCGGACAATATCGAAGAACGCCTGACCATGCGCTCGATGATGGACCAATTGCGCAGCACCGGCGTCGCGACAGGCGGACCCTCACCTTATAGCCCGCGCGACGGCAAACATTTCGCCGCTCAACTGGACAAATTTCTCGCGCGTCAGCGCGCCGTCAAACCGACGCCGTGACATTCAAGCGCGCGGGCCTTCGTCTGTGCGGTCGGTCGTGCGGCGCTTGTCGGTTCCGTTATTGTTGAAATGATCGGGATACTCGGTGCCGACGAGCGCATCGTAACGGTCCGGCTGCGTCTTCACGATGGCCTGCAGCATCTTGATGAACGCGTTGCCGTCCGGAAGGTTGTCGACGATCACGCGCGCCGTCCTGAGCGAGATGGATTCAGTCAGCGGCGGCGCTGTTCCGTCGTCGAGCTTGAAACGAAACCGGTGAATCTCAGCCGACGAAGCTTGCGGCGGCACTTCGTGCGAGACGATCGTTGCTTTCATATTCTTGGTCTATCTTTCCTTAGCGTGAGAGGTCCAGCAAGAAGCAAACCACGTTGCGACGGCACGTGATCTGCTGAGTTGCCATTCAAGTCAATCAGCACGGAGGACACATGACGAGCGAGAGTTTTTCTTTCAAAGGCTACGACGTTACGGTGACCATTCAGCAGAACGATACGGGCGACTGGGTGCCGCAGATCGCAGCCCTGCGCGATGGCGCGCCTGCCGACTTGCCGGATGTCGAACCGACCGGCTCCAGCTGGGCGACGCGCGAGGAAGCCTTGCGCGCGGGCGTCGAGCGGGCTCATCGTCTGATCGAACGTTATGGCCTCGGCCACGACGATCAACATACCGATGGCGGCATGAAGCGCGAGTACTAGGCTGGAACGCGGTATGCGTGATCGTCAGTCCCTAACCACGTTGCAAAGGAGTGAAGCAATGCCATCGTCCAAGCTCGGAAATTCGAACCCGACCAATCCGCGTAACGACCAAGGGAAGGCGCAAGGCCAACAGCAGCAGAATCAGCAGAAGCAGCCGATGCATCAGGGCGGCCAACGCCAGCCGTGATCGCGTCGAGTGGTGCAAAAGGTCCGCTCGCGCTGGCGTCGTAAAGCAGCGCGAGCGGATCGCATCTAATGCGTTCGCAGGAGACATGACTCATGAAAGCGCGGGCATTGATCGCGGCAATGGCTCTCTCTGTGTCGGGCACCGTGCTGGCTGCCGGGAGCGGCAGCGGAAGCCCGGGCGCCGGACCTTCGGTGAACACGTCGGCCGCAGGCCGCAGCGGCGCTGACCAGGGCCCCGCGTCGGCCATGCGCCCGCCCACGCCGGGTGGCGGCACCGGCGGCGCAGGCGACGGCATGCGTTCGCCCGGACAAGGTTCCGCAGGCGGAATGCAGCCGATCCTGAAGAGCGGCAGCGGCAGCACGACGAACCAGCCCGGCGCGCCATCCACGACGAACGGCGGCGCTCAAGGTCAATAGACCGCCCTTACGTCTGCTGCGGCATACTTCTTCGACGAGCCCGCTCGAGGCTCCAACGGAGACGTCATGCCAACTATGCCCATCAGCCGTTTTCCCGTTCCCAACCCTGACGCGTGGCCCGACGACATTCGCGAGCGCATACGCGAAGTGCAGGACAAGGCGGGCTTCGTTCCCAATGTTTTTCTTGCGCTCGCGCACCGGCCCGACGAGTTCCGCGCGTTCTTTGCCTACCACGACGCGTTGATGCTCAAAGAAGGCGGCCTCACGAAAGGCGAGCGCGAAATGATCGTGGTGGCCACGAGCGGCGTCAACGAATGCCTCTACTGCGTCGTCGCGCACGGCGCAATTTTGCGCATCTATGAAAAGAACGCGCTGCTGGCTGACCAGATCGCGGTGAATCATCGCAAGGCCGACATCACGCCGCGTCAGAAGGCGATGCTCGACTTCGCGCTGAAGGTCTGCCGCGAAGCCGGCGCCGTGGACGATGCCGATTTCGCCGCGCTTCATGCACACGGCTTCAGCGACGAAGACGTGTGGGACATCGCGGCCATTACTGCGTTCTTCGGCTTGTCGAACCGCATGGCGAATGTCACGTCGATGCGGCCCAACGACGAGTTCTACCTCATGGGGCGCGTGCCGAAGGGATAACCCGAGCCGGCGATACCTGAAAATTTCTCAGCATTAGTTGAACCGAACCGCGTTGATCGCTGCGTCGAACGCGACGAAACTGCCTCCACACCGAACAAACCATGGAGACAGCAATGTTGCTCGACAATCGTGTAGTGATCGTGACTGGCGCGGCTTCGGCGCGTGGCATCGGCAAGGCGACGGCAAAGGCGCTCGCCGCGCAAGGCGCGCGCGTCGTCATTCTGGACCTGCGCGAAGCGGACGCGCAAAGCGCCGCGCGCGATATCGGCGAGGAACACCTGGGCCTCGCATGCGACGTCACGGACAAGGACGCATGCGTCGCCGCCGCCAACGCCACCATCGAAAAGTACGGCCGCATCGACGCGCTCATCAATAACGCCGGCATCACGCAACCCATCAAGACGCTCGAAATCAGCGCGGCGAATTTCGACGCCGTGATCGACGTCAATCTGCGCGGCACGCTCTACATGTCGCAAGCGGTCATCGGGCAGATGAAGAAGCAGCAGAGCGGCAGCATCGTGTGCATGTCGTCGGTATCGGCGCAGCGCGGCGGCGGCATCTTCGGCGGCCCGCATTACAGCGCAGCGAAGGCCGGCGTTCTCGGCCTCGCGCGTGCCATGGCGCGCGAGTTCGGCGCCGATCGCATCCGCGTGAATTCCATCACGCCGGGCCTCATTCAGACGGACATCACCGGCGACAAGCTCACGCCCGAGATGCGCGCGGACATCATCAAAGGCATTCCGCTCGGCCGTCTGGGCGATGCAGCCGACATCGCGAATGCGTGCCTCTTCCTCGCCAGCGATCTGTCGAGCTATCTCACGGGCGTCACGCTGGACGTCAACGGAGGCATGCTGATTCATTGATGTCGCGTGCGCCCGCCTCACGCGCAGGCGCATTCAGCGCACCCGGACTAACCGGGGCGTAACGAGTCATGGCAGGAGACAAACATGAAACCTCGCTTTACCGCGCCGCCGCTCGCGGCAGATATCTCGTCGTCGGCCGACACCGCCACCTTCGAAGCAAAGACGTATGCGAAGGTCGGACGCCGCCTCATTCCCTTTCTGATGCTGTGCTATCTCGGCGCTTATCTGGATCGCGTCAACGTCGGCTTTGCGAAGCTGCAAATGCTTAATGATTTGCGCTTTTCCGAAACCATCTATGGCATCGGCGCAGGCATTTTCTTTCTCGGCTATTTCCTTTTCGAAGTGCCGAGCAACGTGATACTGCACAAGGTGGGCGCGCGCAACTGGCTCGCTCGCATCATGCTGACGTGGGCCGTCATCTCCGCGAGCTTCGTGTTCGTGAAGTCGCCGACCATGTTCTATATCCTGCGCTTCCTGCTCGGCGTGGCCGAGGCAGGCTTTGCACCGGGCGTCATTCTTTATCTGACTTACTGGTTCCCCGCCGCGCGCCGCGCCAAAGCTCTGTCGTTGTTCTTCATGGCGATCCCGCTCGCGGGCATCATCGGCGGGCCGCTCTCCGGCTACATCATGCATGCGCTGCAAGGCGCTCACGGACTCGCGGGATGGAAGTGGCTCTTCATCCTCGAAGCGTTGCCGTCGCTCGTGCTCGGCGTCGTGATTCTGTTCTATCTCGACAATGGCATTGCCAGCGCGAAGTGGCTCACCGATGCCGAAAAGACGCTCCTCGCTCGCAATGTCGAGAAGGACAACGCGCAGAAGCTCGAGCACGTGTCGATCCGCTCGTTCATCGGCGACCGGCGTCTGTGGCTCATGGCCGCGATCTATTTCTGCGTCGTGCTCGGTCAGTACGGCCTCACGTTCTGGCTGCCGACTATCGTGCGTCGGGCCGGCGTGGCGGACCCGCTGTGGGTCGGCATCTTCACCGCGATTCCGTATCTGTGCGCCATCATCGCGCTGCCGCTGATCGGGGCGAGCGCCGACAAGCATCGCGAACGCCGTCTGCATCTCGCGATCCCCATGCTTGTTTCCGCCGCCGGGTTTGCGACCTTGCCGATGCTTGGCAGCGTTGGCGCGTCGATCGTCTGCGTGAGCGTCGCCGCTGCGGGCATTCTCGCTTCGTCGTCGCAGTTCTGGTCGCTGCCCACTGCCGTGCTCGGCGGAATGTCGGCGGCGGCCGGCATCGCGGCGGTCAACTGCTTCGCCAATCTCGCGGGCTTCTTCTCGCCCGCCATCGTCGGCTGGCTCAACGATCTCACGGGCAAGTCCACGGCGGGCCTGATCTTTATCTCGGCTGCGGTGGTCGTGGGTGCGGCGCTGGTTTTCCTCGTGCCCGCGAAGACGGTCAATCGCTAAGCATTACTACCTATCATCTCAAGGAGACGAACATGAGCAGTCCCGTTATCGAGGAGGTGACGCTCGCCGAGCGCGCCTATCGCATCCGCCGCAACGCCCTTTTGATGGGCGAAGTGCAGGGCCAGGGCTACATCGGTCAGGCATTGGATGTCGCCGATGTATTGGCCGTGAGTTACTTCGGCGCGATGAACTACCGCCCCGAAGATCCCGAATGGGAAGAGCGCGACCGCTTCCTGCTTTCGAACGGCCACTACGCGATTGCGCTGTATGCGGCGCTCTTCGAAGCCGGCATTCTGCCGCAAGAAGAACTCGAAACTTATGGCAGCGACGACAGCCGTCTGCCGATGTCCGGCATGGCGAGCTATACGCCGGGCATGGAAATGTCGGGCGGCTCGCTCGGCCAGGGTCTCACCATTGCCGTGGGCCGCTGTCTCGGACTCAAGCGCAAGAACTCGAAGTCTTTCGTCTATACGCTCTTCTCCGATGGCGAGCTCGACGAAGGCGCGATCTGGGAAGGCTTGATGTCCGCCGCGCACTGGAAGCTCGACAACCTGATCGCGATGATCGACGTGAACAATCAGCAAGCCGATGGTCCGTCGACGCAGATCATGGCCTTCGAGCCGCTCGTGCCGAAGCTCGAAGCGTTCGGCTTGTACGTGCAGCGCGTGAACGGCAATGATATCGACGCCGTAAAGGAAGCCTTCGACAACGCGCGCAATCTGAAGGAAGCGAAGCCGCGCATCATCGTATGCGATACGAAGATGGGCTGCGGCGTGCCGTTCCTCGAACAGCGCGAGAAGAATCACTTCATCCGAGTCGATGCGCACGAGTGGCAACTCGCGCTGGAAGCACTCGAATCGAGCCGGTAAGCAAGGAGAACAGCATGAGCACTATCGAAAAGAAGCCGCGTTTGAAGACATCCGCGATGATCGCCTCGATCGCGAGCGAGGGACAAGTCACGCGTTCCGCGCCGTTCGGTCATGCGCTCGCCGAACTGGCGCGCACGAAGTCGAACGTGATCGGCATGACGGCCGATCTCGGCAAGTACACCGACCTGCATATCTTCGGCAAGGAATTTCCGGAGCGCTACTACCAGATGGGCATGGCCGAACAGTTGTTGATGGGCGCGGCCGCCGGCTTCGCACATGAAGGCGCGCAGCCGTTCGTCACGACGTATGCCGTGTTTGCGACTCGCCGCGCGTATGACTTCATTCACCAGACGATCGCCGAAGACAACCTCGACGTGAAGATCGTCGCCGCGCTGCCGGGTCTCACGACGGGCTACGGCCCGAGCCATCAGGCAGCCGAAGACCTCGCGTTGATGCGCGCCATGCCGAACATGACCGTGATCGACCCGTGCGACGCGCTCGACATCGAGCAGATGGTGCCGGCCATCGCGGCGCACAAAGGGCCGGTCTATGCGCGCCTCTTGCGCGGCAACGTGCCCGCCGTGCTCGACGAATACGGCTATCGCTTCGAACTCGGCAAAGCGAAGATGCTGCGCGACGGTTCCGACGTACTCGTCATTTCATCCGGACTGCTGACGATGCGCGCGCTCGAAACCGCGAAGGCGCTGGAAGCGGATAACGTCGACGTGGCCGTGCTTCATGTGCCGACGATCAAGCCGCTCGACACCGACACGATCATTCGTGAAGCGCGGCGCTCGGGCCGGCTTGTCGTGGTCGCGGAAAATCACACGGTGATCGGCGGTCTGGGCGAAGCGGTGGCGTGCGCACTGCTGAGCGCCGGCGTGACGCCTGCATTCAGACAGATCGCGCTGCCCGATGCGTTCCTCGATGCGGGCGCCTTGCCTACCCTTCACGACCGCTACGGCATCTCCACGAACGTGATGGCGAGCACCATCAAGGGCTGGCTCGACTAGGGCGCGCTGCGGCCGCGCGCGGGCTTTCTCGCGCGCGGCGCTTCCTTTCCGGCAGGCGCGTTCGCGCCTGTCATCTCTTCCATCCACGAAAGCGTGTCGACGTACGCGAGGAAATGCTGCAAGTATTCCGGCGAAGCCTCGCGCATCAAAGCAAGCGAACGATGCACGAGGCTGCTCGAATTGAGCGGACCCGCGTTCTTCGGCACCTTCTGCTGCGACTCCCGCAACTGCCGCTCGGCGCTGACTTTCGACCAGACGCCCCGCAAATACTCCAGCAGTTCTTCGTGCGAAGGATGCGTGGCCGCGTGACGCGCCATGTCGTCGAGCAGCACGGCAAGGGGTCCTTTCGGCGCATGCGCTGCAACGGCTTGTCGGGCGGCTGCTTGCGCGACCGTATCCGCGTAGTCGTTCAGGAGCGGTGACAGGCGCGCGTCGATGATGCGTCTCGCCTCGCCTTCATGCGTCATGGCGCGCCGCGCCAGCGCCTCGATGAAGCGATAACGCACGGGATTGACGCGATGCTCGCCGCGCGCGCGCCATGCGTCGAGCATCGCGCGGGCATTCACGCCGTCATCCACGAGGCTTCACCAGCGAGTTCGTCGGACGCGGCACAGCGGATATCTCGACGCGGCGATTCTTCGCGCGGCCTTCGTCGTCGGCATTCGAACTGACGGGCTGCTCGGAACCGAAGGCCGCCGCGAATACCGATGACGGCGCGACGCCTGCATCGATCAAGGCGCGCGTCACGGTCAACGCGCGCTTGGCCGACAGCTCCCAGTTATCCGCGAACCGGCGATTGCCTTCGCGAACCTGCTGGTCATCGGCGAAACCACTCACCATCAGAACCTGATCGTGCGTGCCGAGATACGCGGACAGCGGCCCGGCGAGGCTCTTGAGCACATCACGTCCCTGCGGTTGCAGTTGATCCGAGTTGAGCGCGAACAACACGTTGCCGCTGATCCCGATGCGCCCGTTCACGAGCGTGACGCGCCCGGAAGCGAGCGGTCCGGCGAGCGCCTGTTCCAGCGTCTTGCGCCGCTGGGCTTCCTGTTGCCGTTCTTTCACGGCCTGTTCGAGCTTGGTCGAAAGCTGCAACTGCACGCCGATGACCGCGACGAGTATCAGCACAAACGCGCCGAGAAGCACCGACATCAAGTCCGCGAAAGCCGCCCAGATGGGCGCGGCGCTTTCGATGCCGCCGTCGAGTTCTTCGTTCATGCGCGCGCTCCGTCCAACTCACGCTGTCCGGCAATGCGTTGCAAGTCTTCGACGATCTGCTTCTGCGACATCACGCTCAGGTCGATGACTTCGCGCGCCTGCGCGACGTAATACGCAAGCTGCTCGTCGCTGCGCGAGAGCGTCTTGTCGAGCGCCGTTTCTACGCGCTGCAAATGCGTGACGAGCGTCTCGTTCGCCGCGCCGAAGGACTCGACGGCCGCGCCCAACGCTTCGCCGAGGCTCGCCACTTCGACAGCGCTGCCGGTGACTTGCGCGGCCACCGCGCTGATCTTCGCGCCTTCGCTTTCGATCTTGTCGCTGAATTGCGTGCCTGCGCGCGAGAGCAGATCCGCCGACGTGGAGATGAGCGCATCGACGGCCGTGCGTTGCTCGGTGGACGCGAGATTCACCGCATCGAGCAGCGTTTGCAGCGTGGCGAGCAGGCGGCTGCGCTCCTCCAGCATGGCGGTGTCGCGCACCATCGAATCGGAGAGCATCTGCCGCATTTCCGCGACGACTTCGGCCGCGGCCTTGGGCGCTTGCGATGCAGCCTGCATGAGCTTTTCGATTTCCGCGATGAGACCGTTCGCATGCGAGCGCGACGCGTCCGACATCTCGCTCGCCGTGCGCGCGAGCGTGTCGCAGATCTCCTGCTGACGGCGCTCGACGAACGTGCTCGTCTGCTGCCATTCGTCGCGCAAGGTCGCGGATACCGCGCCGAGGGCTTCGGTCCACGCGTTCAGGCGAGCATCGTTGTTCGATGCGAGCGCTGCGGCGAGCTTCGCATGGGCTTCATCGACTGACTTCAGTAGCGATGCGGAATGCACTTCGAAGCGTTCGGTTGCCTCGTTCAATGCGCCTCGATGCTGCGCGGCGAGTTGTTCGCCCGCCTGCTGTTGCGCGGCGAGCGCGCTGCGCCAGGCGTCCGACATGCCAGCCGATGTGCTGTCGAGGCGCGAGGAAATTCCTTGGAGCAAGTCGCTCGCGCGTGCCTCGAAACGGCTCGCGAAGCCATCGAGCGAAACGCCTGTCTGCGTGGCGAGCGCCGCGCTCGTCTGCTCGTGCTTCACGACCGACTCCTTCAATGCGGCGGCAATCTTCTCGACGCAAGCATGCAATTCGGTCGTCACGCCATTGATGTGCGTCGCCATGCCGGCGGCCAGATTCTGCGAGCGCTCGTCCACTGCTCGCGCGAAACGATCCAGCGAAGCACCCGTCTGCGCGACGAGCGCCGCGCTCGCCTCTTCGTGTTTGAGAAGCGTTGCGTCGAGTCCGTCCGCTGTCTGCTTCATGCGCGACGACACGTCCGCGACCAGCGTCGAAGATCGTTGTTCGAAGCCTTGCGCGAAGCGTTCCAGCGACGCATTCATCTTGTCGACGAGCGCCTCGTTGGACGCCTGATGCCCCTGCAGCGAGCGATCCCAGATACCGGCGATCTTCTGCGCGGACGTCTCGAAGCCGTTCGACAAGCCATCGAGTTGTCGCCCGACAGCTTCTTCGATACTGCCGTGCAACGCCTTCGTTTCGCGTGCGATGCCGTCCATCGTCGCCTGCATCACGGGCTGCAATGCGGCGCTCGCCGCGCGCGCGCTGTCGGCCACGCTTTGCTTCAACGACAGTTCCACCGAGGTCGCAAGACGCCGGTACGCCGTCTCCGTATTCGCATGAAACGCGGCCTGATTCGCCAACTGCCGCTCGTTCGCGGCGACGCTCTGCTGTTCGATGGCGCTCATCATCGCGTGAAGACGATCGACGAGCTTCGGCATGATCTCGGTCTGACGTTGAAGCAATCGGAACGTCTCTTCGCGCTGATGCGTCTGCGTGAAGGGCCGCAGCGTCGTCGCGGTCTTCATGTCGAGCAGTTGCGTGACGTGCAGGCGTTCGCGACGGCATAGCGTGGAAAGCAGCCCGAGCATCGCGGAGGTCGCGACGCCGGCTATCGACGTGCCGAACGCGAAGCCGAGGCCCGTCACCGGCGCGGCGAGCGATGCGCGGATAGCCGCGAGATCGGTCGAGCTTTCGAGCGCGGCGCCTGTGCCACGCAGCGTCGCGACCATGCCGAGCAGCGTGCCCAACATGCCGAGCAAGACGAGCAAGCCCGCGAGATACGGCGCGAGCGCGGGACCGGGCAACACAGTGCGTTCGCCTTCGACGCGCGAACGCACCGCATTGCGCAGACTCGCAGGCACGTGTTCGAGCCACGATGCAAGGCTCGGCGGCGTCGCGTTCAATGCGCCGACTGCGGTGGCCAGCTCGCGCGTCGTTCGCTCATAGCGCTGCAACTCCGACGCGCCCACGAGATAGCACGCGCCGATCACGAGCGTGACGACGAGCGCGAGCGCATTCGAGCCGATATAACCAATGGCTATACCGCAGACGGCCAGGAGGCCCACGAGAAAGACAGCTACATTCAGAAGGTAACGGGGCATAGCGTTCAGTGAGCGGTTTGACATGCCGCGAGCAAACCATCGACCGGTTGGAAACGAACGTGCAGTTCGGCGCGCAGGACGCTTTGCATGTCCCGTTCGAAGACGCCGAGCCATGCGGATGCGTCGTCCGAAGACGCCTGATGCGCGCTGCGCATGCGCTGAAAATGCTTGCCGAGGAGCGCCGGCGCTTGCGCCAGCAACGCGCGTTCGCGCGCGGCGAGCGCCTGTTCCATCACGGCATCGACGACGGCAAGACGCGCCATGCGCGTCGACTTCGCCGCGAGCGTCGCGCGCACGCGAGCGCGCAGCGCGCCGATCTCGGCTTCCATCGCCTGTTGCAGCGACAGATACCGTTGTCGGTAGACGGCGTACTCCACGGCCAGATCAGGAGGCGGCGCCTGCACCGGCGCGCGTCGCCGGTGAACGCCCGGAGCGTTGCCCTTGTCCCCGACGATGGCGCTCGTTAGCGACGCACGCACGCGCGCGCAGGCTTGTTCTTCGCCGTCCGATGCGGATCGCGCGCCGGGAATGGCCGGCGGATCGCCGCTAAGTGCGGTGGACAACGCGATCGCCTCGGTCCAGCCGAGCCACTGGCTCAGACGGTCCGACAGCGAGGAACCGGGTGCGTGAACATCGAGATCGGCGAAACGCGCGAGCAGGCGCACGAGCGCCGGCCCGCTGATCGCCGTGCGCGTGGGGGCTTGCACGATAACACCGCAGGCAAAAACCCGTTAGTTTACACGGTGACGGGCGTCTGCCTAGTTTCGAGGCGTTTTTGTCATTCTTTGCGGCTTTTCGACGCCCGCAGCCCGTATCGTTCAGACCGCGCGCTTGCTGCGCCTGAACTGGTCGAACAGCACGGCGAGCAGCAGAATGCCGCCACGGATGAGGTATTGATAGAACGTCGGGACGTTGAGCAGGCTCATTGCGTCCTGCACCGCGCCCATGATGAGCACGCCGACGAGCACGCCCGAGATGGTCGCCACGCCGCCCGTCAGCGACACGCCGCCCAGCACGCACGCCGAAATCACGCCGAGTTCGAGCCCGACCGACGTCTTCGGGTCGCCGAGACTCATGCGCGAGGCGAGCATGACGCCCGCGAAGCCGGTCACGAGCCCTTGCAGCACGAACACGGTGATCTTGATGCGCGTGACCGGCAGGCCCGCGAGCACGGCCGCCTCGCTATTGCCGCCGACGGCCAGCACGTTCTTGCCGAACACCGTCTTCTTCAGCAGGAAGCCGAACACGACGAAGCCGATGATGTTGCTCCAGATCGGATACGAGATGCCGAGGAACGAACCGCCGCCGAGATCGAAGAACCGCTCTTCGGAGATCATCACGGCGTCGCCGTTGGACGTGAGAAACGCGAGACCGCGCACCGCTTCCATCATCGCGAGCGTCGCGATCAGCGAATTGATTTTGAAGCGCGCGATCAGCACGCCGTTCACGAGTCCCACCGCGCCGCCCGCGAGAATGCCCGCCGCGACGCCGAGCATGACGCTATGCGTCGCGGTGATGACGGTCGATGCCATCACACCCGCGAACGCGACGATGGATGCCACCGAGAGATCGACTTCGCCGAGCGCGAGCACGAACATCATCGTGACCGCGATGGAACCGATCAGCGTCACCGAGAGCAGCAGCCCCTGAATATTGCGGGGCGTGAGAAAGCCCGGCACCGTGACGGAGAGCACCGCGAACAGCACCAGGAACACCACGACGATGCCCGACTTGTTGATGAGGTCCCACATGCGCGCCTGCGAGGGCGCAATGGGCGCTTGAGCATCGCTCGTGGAGGAAGTGCCTGGAGTTTGCATGGCTTGGCTCTAATTCGTTTCGTCTTTCCGGGGCCGCCGCTGGGGTCAGCAGTCAGCGGGGCAATGCGAGCTTGATCAGTTCGTCCGGTGTCGCCTGCGACTTCGGCAGCGCGCCGGCAATGCGTCCTTCTTTCATCACGATGATGCGATCCGACACGCCGATCACTTCGGCCAGATCGCTCGATACGAGAATCACCGTGCGTCCCGCTTCGGCGAGCTCATACAGAAGGTTATAGATCTCCGCACGCGCGCCGACATCGATGCCGCGCGTGGGCTCGTCCATCAGGAACACGTCGATGCGTTCCGCGAGCCAGCGCGAGAGAATCACCTTCTGCTGATTACCGCCCGACAGCGTGCCGATAGCGGTTTCGCCGCTGCGCGTCTTGATTGCGAGCTTCGCGATGTATTCCTGCGCGAGCGCGCGCTCGCGGCGCGCATCCAGCAGAAAACGCGCGGGGCTGAAATGACGGCGCGCGCTGATGTTGAGGTTGTCCGCGACGGACGCGATAGCGACGATGCCTTCCTGCTTGCGGTCTTCGGGGCACAGCGCGATGCCCGCGCGCACGGCATCGCGCGGACTCGAAAACGCGACGCGCTTGCCCTTCAGTTCGACATGGCCTTCGCTCGCTTTCGTCGCGCCGTAAAGCAGTTTCATCAGTTCGGAACGCCCTGCGCCCACGAGACCGAAGAAGCCGAGAATCTCGCCGCGCCGCGCGCTGAACGACACGGGCTCTGAGAGGCCCGGCCCGAGCAGCCCCTTTGCCTCGATCATCACGTCGCCGGCTTCGCGCGAGCGATAACCATAGACGTCCGCGATCGAGCGGCCGACCATGCACGCGATCAGCCTGTCGCGCGAAAGGCCCGCGACGGATTCGAAAGTCTCGATGCGCCGGCCGTCGCGGAACACGGTCACGCGGTCGCACAGTTCATAGACTTCGTCCATGCGATGCGTGACGTAGATGATCGCGCGTCCGTCGGCGCGCAGCGCGTCGATGATGCGGAACAGTTGCTTCGTCTCGCGCGCGGAGAGCGAGCTCGTCGGCTCGTCGAACGCGATCACGCGCGCGTCGCGCATCAACGCCTTGCCGATCTCGATCATCTGCCGCTGGCCGATGGAGAGGTTCTTCACCGGCGTGCGTGGATCGATCCGTTCGCCGAGACGTTCCAGTTCGGCCATCGCGCGCTTGACGAGCGCGCGTTCGTCGAGCACGCCCGCACGGTTCGGCAATTGCCCGAGCATCAGGTTCTCGGCCACCGTCAGTTCCGGCACGAGGTGCAGTTCCTGATAGATGATCGCGATGCCCGCGGCGATCGCCTCGCGCGTCGTCGTGAAGCGGTGTTCCGCGCCATTGAGCTTCAGCGTTCCCGCTTGCGGCTTGTTGACGCCCGAAAGCACCTTGAGCAAGGTGGATTTGCCCGCGCCGTTCTCGCCCATCAAGCCGTGCACTTCGCCCGCGCGCACCGACAGCGACACGCCGTCGAGCGCGCGCACGCCCGGGAAACTCACGGTAATGCCGTCGAGTTCCAGGTATGCGCCGCGCTCGCCGTGCGCCGGGGCGAGGGTTACGTCGTCCGTCGTCGTATCCATGCGTGCTTAGATGCCGAGTTCGGTACGCACGGACTTCCAGTTCTCACGCGTCATCAGCTTGCCCGTGGTTTGCGTGTCGGCGGGCGGCTGCTTGCCGCTGCGAATCCAGTCGACGAGATTCTGCGCGCTTTGCTTGCCGTGGTTCGTGGAGCTCACCGCGATGGTGCCGAAGAAGCCCGTCTGTTCCTTCTTCTGGAACTCGGCGAACGCTTCGCCCGCGCCGTTGATGCCCACGCCGATCACATCCGCCGAAGGAATATGCAGCTGTTCCGTGGCGCGCACGCCGCCCAGCACGGACTCTTCGTTCAGCGCGAAGATCACCCACTTCTTGATGTTCGGATGCTGCGCGAGCACCGGCGATGCCGCGTTGAAGCCGCCTTCATCGTCCGTGGTTTTCTGCGGCGCGTCGAAGATGTTTTCCTTCTTGAAGCCGTTCGCGACGAGCGACTGCGTGGCGCCATCGGTGCGCAGCTTCGCCGTCGGAAGTTCGTAGTCCGTAATACGCAGCGCTCCGACTTCTTCCGGCTTCCAGCCGCGGCGCTTCATTTCGCCGGCAATGGCGTCGCCGACCTGATTGCCGATCTTGAACGCCGACATGCCAAGGTGCGGCACGTTCGAAAGCGGCTTGCCCGACGAATCGACGAGTTGGTCATCGACCGAAACGAACTTCATGTTGTAGCGCTTCGCGCGCGCGGCGATGGCCGGTCCCAGGCGCACGTCAGGCGCGCAGATCACGAAGCCCTGCGCGCCTTGCGCGCCGAGGTTGTCGATGGCGGCGAGCACTTTCTCGCCATCCGGCGTGCCGATGTTCACCGACGTGAAGTTCTCTTTCTGTCCGAGTGCGGTCGATGCCTTCTGCTCGTTGATGAACCATGCCTGCTCCGGCATCTTCACGAGGAAGCCGATCTTGAGCGGCTCGTCGGCTTGCGCCGCGCCGTGAAGCGCGAAAGGCGCGACGCACATCGCGGCCATGATGGCGCGCAAGGTCAGGCGGCGAATTTGTTGGTTCATGACGTGTCTCCTTGGTCTGGCTTTTGTTGGTGAATGTCGTTTGATTTAGCGGCCGAATGGCTCGGTTTCTACGTGTTTGCCTAACAAAAATGCGTCCGCGACGAGCCTGAGCGGACGCACGTCCACATCGCTCTCGCCCCGCTCGATCAGTTCGCGGAATCGCTCATACAGCGCCGGATACTCGCGCTCCGGTCCGAGCGAAACGGCTTCGCCCGCGATCGACAGGCGCTTGCCGCCCTCGCGGATCGACAGGCGGCCGCCGTCCGTATCGACGTCGATGTCCCACTCCTCGACCGGGCCATGACGCCAGTCGAACGACGCGCGCACCGGCGCACCGTTCGTATCGATGCAATCGAGCTCGGCGGCGATGGGCGTTGCGGTATCGTGCGGAATGGTGAGCGTCGCCGCGCGCAATGCGATCTCGCGCGGAAGGATGCGCGTGACGATGGAAAGCGCGTTGATGCCCGGATCGAACACGCCGAGGCCGCCCGGTTCCCAGATCCATTGCTGGCCCGGATGCCAGCGTCGCACGTCTTCTTTCCAGCGTATTTCGACCGCGCGCACCGCGCCCGCTTCTTTCGATGCAAGCCACGCACGCGCCGGTTCGACCGCGCTCGCGGCGCGCGAATGCCAGCTTGCGAAGAGCGTGCGGCCATGCGTTTGCGCGATGTCGCGCAATGCCTCGACTTCGCTCACGCTCGCGCCCGGCGGCTTCTCGAGCATTACATGCTTGCCCGCTTCGAGCGCGGCGCGTGCCTGCGCAAAGCGCACTTGCGGCGGCGCGCAGAGCGACACCGCATCGAGCGACGGCTCGGCGGCGAGCAACGCGTCGAGGTCCGCGTAGTTGCGCACGCCGTCGACGCTCGCGTTGCGGCTCGCGCATGCGACGAGTTCGAAGCCGGGCTGCGCGGCAATGGCGGGAAGATGCTGGTCGCGCGCGATCTTGCCGATCCCCGCGACGGCGAGTTTGTATGCCGATGTCATGCGTATCCTCGTGGTCAATGCGAGTGGCGTGGCACCGCTGCTCCGCGCTTGCCGACGAGGAAGTCCAGGTCGCAACCTTCGTCTGCCTGAAGAACGTGATCGACGTAGAGGCGCTGATAACCGCCATCGCCATGCACGCGCGGCGGCACGTGACCGCTCATGCGGCTCGCCAGCTCTTCGTCGCTGATGTCGAGATGCAGCGTGCCCGCATCGCAGTCGAGCTCGATCCAGTCGCCGTCGCGCACGGCGGCTAGCGGACCACCCGCCGCCGCTTCCGGCGCGACGTGCAGCACCACGGTGCCGTATGCGGTGCCGCTCATGCGTGCATCGGAAATACGGACCATGTCCTTCACGCCCTGACGCAACAGCTTAGGCGGCAAGCCCATGTTGCCGACTTCGGCCATGCCGGGGTAACCCTTCGGCCCGCAGTTCTTCATCACGAGCACGCAGTCCTTGTCGACATCGAGCGATTCGTCGACGATGCGCTCTTTATAGTGTTCGAGGTTCTCGAACACGACCGCGCGTCCCCGATGCTTGAGCAGCTCGGGCGTCGCTGCCGACGGTTTGAGCACCGCGCCGCGCGGTGCGAGGTTGCCGCGCAACACGCGAATGCCGCCGTCCGCGATCAGCGGGTTGCTCAGTTCGCGGATCACTTCATCGTTCGTATTGGGCGCGTTCTTCACGTTCTCCCAAAGCGATTTGCCGTTCACCGTCAATGCGTCAGGATGCGGCAACAGGTTCGCTTCGCCGAGGCGTCTCAGTACGGCGGGCAACCCGCCCGCGTAATAGAACTCTTCCATCAGGAAGCGGCCCGAGGGCATCAAGTCGACGATGGTCGGCGTGTCGCGACCGATGCGCGTCCAGTCTTCCAGTTCGAGCGGCACGCCGATACGGCCTGCAATCGCCTTCAGGTGAATGACCGCGTTCGTCGAGCCGCCGATAGCTGCGTTCGTGCGGATCGCGTTCTCGAATGCTTCGCGGGTCAGAATCTTCGACAACGTGAGGCCTTCGAGCGCCATCTCCACGATGCGAATGCCCGACATGTGCGCGAGCACGTAGCGGCGCGCATCGACGGCCGGGATCGCCGCGTTGTGCGGAAGCGAGGTGCCGAGCGCCTCGGCCATGCAGGCCATCGTGGAAGCGGTGCCCATCGTGTTGCAGGTGCCCGCCGAACGCGACATGCCGCCTTCCGCCGAAAGGAACTGATGCAGGTCGATCTCGCCTGCCTTCAGCGATTCATGCAGTTGCCATACGGCCGTGCCCGAGCCGATGTCCTTGCCGTTGAGCTTGCCGTTCAACATCGGCCCGCCCGTGACGACGATAGCCGGCACGTCGCAACTCGCCGCGCCCATCAAGAGCGCGGGCGTGGTCTTGTCGCAGCCGGTCAGCAGCACGACCGCATCGATCGGATTGCCGCGAATGGCTTCTTCCACGTCCATCGCCGCGAGATTGCGCGTAAGCATCGCGGTCGGGCGAAGATTCGATTCGCCATTGGAAAACACGGGGAATTCCACGGGAAAGCCGCCCGCCTCGTACACGCCGCGCTTCACGTGTTCGGCGATCTTGCGGAAGTGGGCATTGCACGGCGTGAGCTCGGACCATGTATTGCAGATGCCGATGACCGGCCTGCCGTCGAACTCGTGATCGGGAATCCCTTGATTCTTCATCCAGCTTCGGTACATGAAGCCGTTCTTGTCGGCGGTGCCGAACCATTCTTGGGAGCGCAGCTTGGGCTTCGATGCCGACATGTGTTTCGTCCTGGTTCATAACGCGATTGCCGCGAAGTCTATGAGGGCGCGTGATAATCTACTAATGAATTGTTCGACGCCACCGATACCCGAAACGGCATTCGTAGAAACCCCTAAAAATGTTGCTGAATTCGACCCCTTGGTACATCCGCAGCCGGCTCAAGACGCGGCAGTTGATGCTCGTCGTCGCCCTCGTGGAGGAAGGCAACATTCATCGCGCGGCGGCCGTGCTTCATATGACGCAACCAGCCGCGTCGAAGCTCTTGCGCGAACTGGAAGAAACGCTCGGCGTGACGCTATTCGAGCGTGAACCGCGCGGCATGCGCGCCACGCTGTACGGCGAAGCCATCGTCCGTCACGCGCGCGCGGTGCTGGGCAGCCTCGATCAGGCGCAGGAAGAACTCGTCGCGTTGAAGACCGGTCGGCTCGGGCATGTGGCGATCGGCGCGATCACGTCGCCGGGCGTGCGGCTCTTGCCCGCCGCTGTCGCTTCAGTCAAGCGGCAGCACGCGGATATCCGCATCTCGGTCGAGATCGATACCAGCAACGTGCTGCTCGAGCGCCTCGCGCAGGACAAGTTGGATATCGTCATCGGAAGGCTTTCAGTCGAACACGACAAGCTGCGGCTTCGTTACGAACCGCTGACGGGCGAACCGGTGCGCGCGCTCGTGCGTGCCGGTCATCCGTTGCTGAATGCGCCGGCATTGACGCTCGCCGACGTCCAGCCGTGCGAATGGCTCGTGCCGCCGGCGGGCAGCGTATTGCGGCATCGCTTCGAATTGATGTTTCAGCGCGCGAGTCTGCCGCCACCGTCGAACGTGGTCGAGACCGCCGCGATTCTTTTCATCACGCGCCTCTTGGAACAAAGCGACATGATCGCGGTGCTCGCGGAAGACGTGGCGCTTTACTATGCGCAGCACGGCATGGCCGCGGTGCTCCCCTTGCCGATGGAATGCCAGATGGACGACTTCGGCATCGTCACGCGCGCCGACCGTCTCTTTGCGCCCGCCACGAGCGTGATGGTCGATGCGCTGCGCGCCACTGCCGCCGACGTGTACGAGAGCGCATCGCGCTAGGGCTTCGTCGTTCCGTCTGCCAGCGCTGTCACGATCGCATAGGCGGCGCGCACGCGATCCGCATTCGGTATGTTCTTGTTGCCCAGCATGACGATGCCCACATGCTTCGCCGGAACGAACGCGACGTACGCGCCGAAGCCGTTGGTCGAGCCGGTCTTGTTGATCCAGACGTCGCCGCGCGGCGCTTGCGGCGGATCGATGCGCTCGGCGGCGTAGCCATCGACGATCATCGAGGGGCCGTTGCCATCGAGCAAGGCGGTCAGCGGCGCGGGATACGGATACTGTTCCCAGACGAGGTCTTGCGTCATCGGTCCCGACTGGAAGTACGCCGTATGCGTGGCCGTGATCGCGCGCTGCAGCGTGGCGTCGATATGCGCGGCGTCATTCATGTTGGCTTGCAGGAAGCGCGTCATGTCCTGCGCCGTCGATCGCACGCCGTACGCTTCGGACGAAAGCACGCCCGGATTCATGCGCACGGGCTTGCCGTCCTTGGCATAACCTTCGGCATAGTCGCCCATGCGAGCGCGTGGCACCTGCATATAAGTATTGCTCATGCCCAGCTTCGCAAAGATGCGTTGCTCGATGAGCGTGTCGAAATCCTGCCCCATGCTTTTTGCCGTGATCAGGCCGAGCGTGCCGATGCCCGGATTCGAATATGTCCTGTAAGTACTCGGCGCATGGCGCGGTTTCCAGCCCTTGAAGTACTGCATGAGTTGCGCGTTGTCGTGGACTTCATCGGGCACTTGCAAGGGCAAGCCGCCCGGCGTGTGCGTGCCGAGATTTAGCAGCGTCACGTCGTCGCCGAACGCGCTGCCGCGCAACTCGGGCAAGTACTTGCCAACCGGATCGCTCAGTGAGAGATGCCCGGTCTCCTCTGCATACGATGCCAGCGTCGCGGTGAACGTCTTGCTGATCGAGCCGAGTTCGAACAAGGTGTCGCGCGTAACGGGCGTGCCGCTTTCCTTGGAAGCCACGCCGTAATCGAAGACATAAGGCTTGCCTTGCACGACGATGCCTATTGCCATGCCCGCGATGCCGTCGCGCGCCATCAAGGGCATGATGGTCTCGTCGACGATGTGCTTGACGTCATCACGGCTCATGCTTGCCGGCTGACTGAAGACGGATAACGAGCACGTGGAAAGGAGAGCCGCTGCGAACAGTGTTCTGAGTTTCATTGTTCAAGTCCTTCGGTTTTTAGACGGGAGCTTACTGAAGCTGTCGGTCAAAAGCGGCGCGCTGTGGCGAGACTATCCGCCCTTTCTGCGTCCGCCACAATCCAGCGCGATTTGCCGCAGCGTCATACCTCCCTCTCACCGCAAGCACGCATCGAAACATAAATTGATAGCACGCTAACGAATAAAACAATCGCTATAATCCCGGCCCATGACTTCCATTGATCTCCTGCGTCGGTCGGTCAGTAGCACGCTCGTGCTGGCAGCACGCCGCTGGCGGCGTACGAGCCACGGCGTGCTCGCTTCGTATGGCGTATCGGAGGCGTGCGCGGTGCCGTTGCTCACCGCGAACCGGCTCGGCGAAGCGGTGCGGCAGGTCACGCTCGCGGAGCACGTCGGCATCGAAGGGCCGTCGCTCGTCAGACTGCTGGATCAATTATGCGCGGCGGGCCTCGTGCGGCGCGACGAAGATCCGGAGGACAAGCGCGCCAAGACCATCACGTTGACGGACGAAGGTCGCGCCGTGACCGCGCGCATGGAAGCGCGGCTCGTATCGCTGCGCGCCCGCTTGCTCGAGGACGTAAGCCGCGAAGATCTGGAAACGACGCTGCGCGTGCTCAACGCATTCGCGGCTTCTCATGCGTCGCTCGATGCACAGGCAGTCACGGCGGCGCTCGCAAGCAACAAGAGCCGGGCCGACGCGCCATGAAGTTCGCATCCGCACGCGAGTGGCTCTTCTCGGCCAAGACCTTCGCCGCCGCGATGATCGCGCTCTACATCGGCCTCGCGCTGGAATTGCCGCGTCCTTATTGGGCGATGGCCACCGTCTATATCGTCTCCAACCCGTTCGTCGGCGCGACGCGCTCCAAGGCGCTGTATCGCGCGCTCGGCACCGCAATCGGCGCGGCGGGCGCGGTCGTGATCGTGCCGCCCTTCGTGGAATCGCCGTTTCTATTCAGCGTGATTGTCGCGCTGTGGACAGGCACGCTGCTCTTTCTCTCGATGTTCGACCGCACCGCGCGCAGCTACGTCTTCCTGCTCGCGGGCTATACGCTGCCGATGATCGCGCTGCCCGCCGTGACGAATCCACCGGCTGTCTTCGATCTCGCCATCTCGCGCACCGAAGAGATTCTGCTCGGCATCGTGGTGGCGAGCATCGTGGGCAGCGTGGTGTTTCCGAGCCGTCTCGCGCCCACGCTCGTCGAACGTACCGATGCCTGGTTTCGCGATGCCGCGTTCTACGCGAGCGAAACGCTCTCGGGCCGGCTCGCGGGTGCCGCGATATCCGCGTCGCGGCAGCGGCTCGCTGCGACCGTCAACGGCCTCGAAGTGCTGTTGAGTCAGCTTACGTACGATCACGCGCGGCCCGATATCGTCCGGCGTGCGCGCGCGTTGCAGGGCCGCATGCAGATATTTCTACCGCTGATTTCATCGTTGGCCGATCCGCTCATCGAACTGGTCGACAAGCGTGGCACGCATCCGCCGGGACTCAAAGCGTTGCTCGCGGACGTGGGCAAGTGGATGTCGCTCCCCGCGCCGCAGATTCACGACGCCGCCGAGTCCGATCGCGAGCCGAACGCGTTGCGCGAACGCATTGCAGCGATGCGGCCATCGGCGCAGGCGCTCGCGAGCGAAGACGGCGCGTTGCTTTCGAGCGCGCTGTGGCGTCTTTCGCAAGTCATCGACGTATGGCAGGACATTCGCGCGCTGCGCGCCGCGATGCTGCATGACGAACACGAGTGGCGTCCGCGCTTTCGGCACTGGCGGCTCGGCGGCACCGAGCGCTTCTTCGATCGCGGCATGATGCTGTTTTCGACGGGCGTCGCGGTCAGCGCGATCATCGTCGCGTGCGCGTTGTGGATCGAATCGGGCTGGGCCGACGGCGCGGGCGCGGTCACGCTCGCCGCCGTCGCGTGCTGCTTCTTCGCGGCGCTCGACGAACCCGCGCCGCAAGTGTTCGTCTTCTTTCTTGCCACGTGCATGAGCGTGGTGTTCGCAGGACTCTACGTGTTCGCGGTGCTGCCGCACGTGCATGACTTCCCGATGCTCGTCGTCATCTTCGCGGGCCCGTTCCTCGTCGTCGGCACGTTGATTCCTCAGCCGCGCTTCACGCTCATCACCATGCTCGTCGCGGTGAATACGGCCACGTTCATCAGCATTCAGAGCGCGTACGAAGCGGACTTCTTCGTCTTTCTCAACAGCAATCTCGCGGGCGTCGCCGGGCTTTTGTTCGCGTTCGTGTGGACGCGGGTGACGCGGCCCTTCGGCTCGGAACTCGCGGTCGCGCGGCTCACGCGCTCGGCATGGCGCGATATCGTCGCGTGCTCTTCGACGGCGACGCTCGACGATCAGCGCAATCTCTACTCGCGCATGCTCGACCGCCTGATGCAAGTGCTGCCGCGCCAGGCGTCGACGGACTCGCACCGGCATCCGTCCATCGAGAGCTTCCGCGATTTTCGCGTCGCGCTGAATTCGCTCGATCTGCGGCGCGCGCATCGCAAGCTCGCGTCGGACGTTCAGGCGTCGATCGACGAGGTGCTCGCAGGCGTGCGCGATTACTTCGGGCACTGCATCGAGCGGCGCGAGCGTCAGCCGGTGCCGTCGACGCTCGTGCGCTCGATCGACCGCGCCGTCGCGCAAGTCGCGGCGCACACCATCGCGGAGGCGGAAAAGCACGGGCAGGCGGCATTGCCGGGGGAACGATTGTTGCGCGACACGCTGCATGCGCTCATCGGCGTGCGCTTGTCGCTGCATCCGCCCGCAACGGATGCGCAGGCAACCGCGCGTGGCGACGCGCCACGGGAAGAACCCGCCTGATGCTCACTCCATTCACATCACCGGACTCGCTCGCATGATCGGCGAAATCGACATTCTCGGCGTCTTCGTGCCGGCCGTTCTCGTGCTGATGTTCGTCGCGTATCTGCTGAACCTCGTGATCCGCACCGTGCTCACGCGCGTAGGCTTTTATCGCTTCGTGTGGCATCGCTCCGTTTTCGATCTCGGCATCTATGTACTGGTGCTGGGGCTTGTCGTTATCGTTTCGCATCGGCTCATCACGTGAAAAAAACCTGGTTCTCCGTCGGGCAGATCCTGCTCACGCTCATCGTCGTCGCCATTGCAGCCGTCGTGTTGTGGAAGCTGGTCGATTACTACATGTTCGCGCCGTGGACACGCGATGGCCACGTGCGCGCCGACGTCATCCAGGTCGCGCCCGACGTGTCCGGCCTCATCACCGATGTAAAGGTCGTGGATAACCAGCAGGTGAAGCGCGGCGACGTGCTCTTCGTCATCGATCGCGCGCGCTACACGCTCGCGCTGCGCAATGCCGAAGCCGCCGCGCAACAACGCCGCGCAACGCTCGATCAGGCGCGGCGCGAGGACGCGCGCAATCGCTCGCTCGGCAACCTCGTGGCGCGCGAAGTGGTCGAGGAAACGCATTCGCGCGTGGAGCAGGCCACAGCCGCGCTCGCCGATGCCGAAGTCGCCATCGACACCGCGCGCCTCAACTTGCAACGCACTCAAATCCTGAGTCCGGTGGACGGCTATCTCAACGATCGCGCCCCGCGCATCGGCGAGTTCGTCTCGGCGGGACGCGCGGTGCTGTCCGTCGTCGATATGCACTCTTTCCGCGTCGATGGCTACTTCGAAGAGACGAAGCTGCACGGCATCGATATCGGGCAACCGGTCGATATCAAGGTGATGGGCGAGCCGAACCTGTTGCGCGGACACGTGCAGAGCATCGTCGCGGCCATCGAGGATCGCGACCGTCAACAGAGCTCGAGCCTGCTGCCGAACGTGAACCCCGCCTTCAGCTGGGTGCGGCTCGCGCAGCGCATTCCGGTGCGCGTGACGCTCGATGAAATTCCCGCCGACTTTCGCATGATCGCCGGGCGCACGGCCACCGTCTCAGTGCGTGGCGTCGGTCCCAGCATCGGATCGCGCGCCGCGTCGGGCAACATGCCCGCGTCCGCGACGGCGCCGGCATCGCCGGTCGCCGCGCATGTGCCGGCTTCGGGTGCATCGCAATGAAGCGCACGGCACGCATGAGAAGCCCGCGCCTCGGCCTGACGCTGCTCGCGTCGATGCTCGTGCTCGGCGGCTGCATCACGGTCGGCCCGGACTACAAGCTGCCCGAAGGCGCAGCGGTCAATACGCCGTACGCGAACGCGCCCATCGACGGCGCGGATCAGGCGCCCGTCACGCAAGGCACGGCGCCTTCGAAATGGTGGCGTCTCTACGACGATCCCGCGCTCGACGAGCTCGTGAGCGAAGCGTTGATCTCTAACGCGGACATTCGCGTCGCTGCCGCGAACCTTGCGCGTTCGCGTGCCGAAGTCGAATTCGCCAACCGGCAAGGCGGCTTTTCGAGCCGCAGTTCCGTCGCGTTCCAGCGGGCGCAGGAATCGGCGGAACAGTACTTGTTGACCGAGAAGCTGCCGGTCGTGAATGAAGGCGCGCTGGAACTGAGCGTGTCGTATGAATTCGATCTCTTCGGCAAGCTGAAGCGCGGCGTGGAAGCCGCCCGCGCCGACGACGAAGCGGTGGAAGCCGCTGTCGATCTCGCGCGCATCACGGTGGTGGCCGATGTCGTGCGCGCGTATGTCGAATCGTGTTCGGCGGCGGAAGAACTGCGCATCGCGCAGAAGTCGTTAGCACTCCAGAGGGAACGCGTGCGACTCACGCAGCGTCTGCGCGAAGCGGGCCGCAGCAATCAGTCCGAAGTCACGCGCGGCCAGACGCAATCCGAGACGCTCGCGGCCGATATTCCGCGCTTCGTCGCGCGCCGCCGCGTGGCGCAGTATCGGCTGGCGATGCTGCTCGCGCGCGCGCCGTCCGCGTTGCCCCCCGCCGCGCTCGCGTGCGACAAGCTGCCGAAGCTGCGCGAGCCGATCCCTGTCGGCGACGGCGCGTCGCTCTTGAAGCGCCGTCCCGATGTGCGGCAAGCCGAGCGGCAACTGGCGGCATCGACCGCGCGCATCGGCGTGGCGACTGCGGCGCTGTATCCATCGGTGAGCTTCGGCGCGTCGGTCGGTTCCGTGGGCGTGGCCGAAGACTTGCTCGGCGCGACGACGAATCGCTGGGCGTTCGGGCCGCTCATCAACTGGACCTTTCCGATCAACGGGCAACGCGCTCGCGTGGTGCAGGCCGAAGCCGCATCCGGCGGCGCGCTCGCGCACTTCGACGGCGTGGTGCTCAATGCGCTGCGCGAAACGCAAAGCAGTCTCGCGACGTATGCGTCCGATGCGACGCGTGCCGACAATCTGCGCACCGCGTACCGGTCGGCGGTGGAATCGGCGGATGAAACGCATCGGCTATATACGGCCGGGCGCGAGTCGTTCGTCGCCGATCTCGATGCCACGCGCACATTGACGAGCGTCGCCGCGCAGGTGGCGGCGGCCGAGAGCCAGGTCGCGCAGGATCAGGTGAATCTGTTCCTCGCGCTCGGCGGCGGCTGGGAACGCGACGAAGACGTGGCGAACGCGCAGCGCAAGTAGTCGCCCGAGCTTATCCGGCGAGCCCATCCGCCGGCTGCTTCGGCAAGCGCGCTCGGAAGATAGCAAGCCTGCCTTCGCGAGGATAACCATTCGAGAAGTTCAACTCGTGCAGATGCGAGTCCGCGATATACAAGTATCCGTTCGCAATGGCAAAGCCATCGGCCCATGAAAGTTGCGGATGCTTGCCGACGAAGGTTTTCTGCGCGAGCGCCGGCTTGCCGTCACGCTCCATAACATCGAACGCAACGACGGTGCGGTTCTCCAGATCGCCGCCGTACAGCACGCCTGCGCCGCTCATGATGAGCCCGCCGGTCTCGGCGCCATCGCCGAGATATTGCACGCGCTCTGAGAGCTCTTGCGCGGAGAGCGATGCATCGATGAGCGCGGCTGTCGGCACGCGCCAGTAATGGTGATCCGTCAACGGCCGGTAATACAGCCACTCGCGATCCGGCGACAGCGCGATGCCATCAGTTTGCAGCACGAGCACGCCGCCATCCAGCTTGCGCGCAATGCGATCGCCGAACATCAGATGCTGGTTCGGGTCCGCGACGCTCGACCGGTCGCCCGCCAGCACGAGCCGCGATTCGCCGGTATCAAGCTTCGTCACGACGACGCCGCCTTGATTGCCCGCATTGCTGATAAACGCGTACCCGTGCTTATGATCGATGCGGATATCGTTGAGCGAGTCTTTCGGTGTGACGATCTTGCCGTAGTCGAACCGGCGCACGATCTTGCGCGTGGCGAGATCGAACTCGATCAGCTTCGGCGGCTGACGTGTCTGATCGACAGACGTGAGCGATGAGTCCAGCGCCCACAGATGGTCGCGCTCATCGACCCACAACGCCTGCACCGATATCCATTGATTCGAGCCGTCATCGTCGGGCTTATAGACGTTCCAGCTTTCGTCGGGAAAAGGCGTCAGCGCGCCGGTCTTCGTATCGACTTCGACCATGCTGTAGCGCGACCGTTTGACCGATGCCGGCGCCGTGGCGAACACGCGCCCCTGCCGCGAGACGCCGATGCCGACGAGCCTGAAGTCATCGCCGAACGTGGCCACGGTTTCGAGGCGCGGTTCGCCTTCGGCCGCTTCGCTCGCGGGCAGACCGGCGCTCAGGACACCGGCCAGGCCCGCGCCTAAAGATGCAAGAACGTGCCGCCGCATGCGCTGCCGGGAATCGTTGTGGCTCATTGCGCGTCCCTCGCCTCGCCGCTCCTCGCTTATGGTTTTGTAAGCGATTAAAAAACGGTGGTTCACTGATGCTAGGTACGCGGCAAACGCCTGTCAAGCTGGCGTGCTCGTCGCAGGCCAGCTTCGATGCCTGGCTTACTGCGACATTGCGCCGGACGCGGGATGGTCCTTGCTCATCGCATCGTGCTTCTTCATCTTGTCTTTGCTCATCGAGTCTTTCTTCATGCTGTCGTGGGACATGGCGTCCTTGCTCATCGAATCGTGCGACATCGCATCGTTGGACATCGCGCCGCTCGCCTGCGCACAAGCTGCCGATGCACCGATTGCCAATGCCGCCGCGAACACTGCCGTCATCACTCGTTTCATTTCACTTCTCCTTGTTGGACCTGCGGACCTGCGTTGAGAACCTGCTCCGGCCGCGCCGGATTCGAAAGCACGGCGATCATGAACCGCCGAACCAGTTGTAGCCCTGATCGACCCAATAGCCGCCGGGATACGTGTTGGTGACGAAGATTTCGACGATATGCTTCGGATTCTTGTAGCCGAGCTTCGTCGGCATGCGCAGCTTCATCGGATAGCCGTATTTCGCGGGCAAACGCTCGCCGTCATACTCGAACGTGAGCAGCGTCTGCGGATGAAGCGCGGTGGGCATGTCGATGCTTTCGTAGTAGTCGTCGGCGCAGCGAAAGCCGACGTACTTCGCAGTCGTGTCCGCGCCGACGCGCCGCAAAAATTCGCGGAACGGCGTGCCGCCCCAGCGCCCTATCGCGCTCCAGCCTTCCACGCAGATATGCCGCGTGATCTGCTCGGCGTGAGGCAACGCGTAGAGCTCCGGCAGCGTCCAGACGCGCTGGCCCGTCACGAGACCGCTCACCTTCAGCCGGTAGTCCGCGCCATTCACATGAGGCACGTCGTCGATGCCGTAGTACGCATTGAACGGAAAAGGCCGTGTGATCTGCGCCTCGCTGTACGTGGGCGCGAGACGCGTCGGGTCGAACAGCAACGCCTGCACGCGATCGTTCAGGCGCGAGACGGCGCCGAGAAACGTAGTGACGGAGTCTTCGTCGGTGATCGAGCAACCGGTCAGAAGCGATAGCCCGCCGAGCGTGAGCATGCGCTTGCCGAAGAGCCGTCGCGACGGCATGGCGAGCTCGCGCGTGGCATCGGCGAGCACGGATGCGCGGTCGAGCGTGGCGATCTTGTTACCGTGAGTCTTCATGGCGTGGGCTCCCTTCGATCAACGACCGCGCAGCATGGTAAGCAGCGAACGCGGCACGAGCGCGACCATCACGAGGTGCACGGCCACGAATGCCGCCATGACCGCCATCGCGCAGAAGTGAACGACGCGCGCGTTGTCGTAGCCGCCCATCAGTTCACGCAACAACGGAAACTGCACGGACTTCCAGATGGCAAGACCGGACAGCACGAGCACGATGAGATCGAGCACGACCACGAGGTACGCGAGCTTCTGCACCGCGTTGTACTCGCGCGGATTCTCGTGCGAGAGCTTGCCGCGCAGCGCCGCAACGAGGTCATGCATGACCGCGCGGGGCGATAACGGAAAGAACTTCGAGAAGATGCGTCCGCTCGCGACATTCAGCGCGAGATACACGAGTCCGTTGAAGACGAGCAGCCACATCGCGGCGAAGTGCCACTGGAGCGCGCCGCCGAGCCAGCCGCCGAGCGTGATGGAAGGCGGAATGACGATGCGCGCGAACACCGGCGAGGCGTCGTAGATGCGCCAGCCCGAGAACATCATGATGAGCGCGGCCACGGCGTTGAGCCAATGCGTGATGCGCAGCCACAGCGGATGAACCGGATGCTTGCGTTGCAGGCTATCGGGCGGGGCGTCGAGTGTCGTGTCCATGATCGTGGCCGATAAGGGTGATGTACTCGTGAATTCGCTCGCCGCGTCGGCGCGGTTACAGGGCGCATCGAGAAAATTTTTCGATGCGGTTTGCCGCTGCGCTGTAACCGCGCGCGCTTCGCAAGCGAACTAACGTACGCAAGCAACGACCCGCCCCCAACGACGCATGCGATGAAAACGATTGGCGCAAAGGCAGCCGGCATTGCCGCTCGCCGTGGCTTCGGCTATTCTGAAACGCTCGATCTAAAACGCGATCGGGCTTACGCCGCGCTTGCTGTTTGCATCGCGCCGCGTTCGCTCGCATCGTCCTTCCGTCGCCTTGCCTTCACGGGACTCGCCTTGCATGACGCGGAACATCGCCTGAAGACGCTCCTTTGCTCCGGCCTCGAAGGCGACCAGAACGCCTATCGCGGTTTTCTGCAGACGCTGACGCGGCATCTGCGCGGCTATTTGCGCAAGCGCATTCCGCAGCATCGCGACGACGTGGAAGACCTCGTGCAGGAGATCTTGCTGGCAGTGCACAATGCACGTCACACCTATCGCATGGAAGAACCGCTTACTGCATGGATTCATGCCATCGCGCGCTACAAGCTGATGGACTTCTTTCGCGCGCGATCGCGTCACGAGTCGCTCAACGATCCCCTAGGCGATCACGACGATCTCTTTGCCGTCACCGACGACGAACCGACCCAAGCGCGTCACGACCTCGGCAAGCTCCTGGAGCAACTGCCGGACAAGCAGCGGCTGCCGATCGTGCACGTCAAGCTGGAAGGGTTGTCGGTCGCGCAGACCGCGCAACTCACGGGGCTCTCGGAATCCGCCGTGAAAGTGGGCGTGCATCGCGGACTCAAGGCGCTTGCCGCGCGCATTCGCGGCTTCAGAAGCGAGGAATCCGATGCGAACCGATGATCTGATCGATCTGCTCGCAGCCGGCGATGTGCGTGTCGATCGCGCGGCCGTCGCCCGCCGTTTCGCGCAGGCGCTGCCGCTCGGATTCATCGGCTCGGTGCTGCTGATGCTCGTGGTCTACGGACTGCGCCGCGATCTGGCGAGCGTCGCGCAGACATCGCTCTTCTGGGCCAAGCTCGCGTTTCCGCTTTGCGTCGCGGTCGGCGCGCTGATTGCCGTGATGCGGTTGGGTCGCCCGGGCGCGCGCGGCGGTGTCGCGTGGCCGATCATCATGCTGCCGTTTATCGCCGTGTGGCTGGCGGGCGCGCTCGTGCTCGGTCAGGCGACGCCCGCTGAACGCTTGCCGCTCGTGCTCGGGCAGTCATGGCGCACGTGTCCGTTCAATATCGTGCTGCTGTCCGTGCCGACGTTTCCCGCAGCGTTTGTCGCCGCGAGGAGCCTCGCGCCCACTGATCTGCGCGCGACGGGCGCGGTGGCCGGCCTGCTGTCGAGCGGGCTCGCGACCATCGCCTATTGCCTGCATTGTCCGGAGATGAGCCCCGCGTTCTGGAGCGTGTGGTATGCCATCGGCATGCTGTTGCCGGCCGGCGTCGGCGCATGGCTCGGGCCGCGCGTGCTGCGCTGGTAGCGCTAGCTCGCGCGGCGGACTCTTGCGCGACGCTTGGTTGCGCCGAGCATGGTGAGCACCGGGCGCGCCGCGCCTTCGAGCAAGTCGCGCCGCGGGTTGACCCGCGCCAGCACGCGCAAGCCCATCAGCGAAGCGAGCAAAGCCTTGGCGATATCGTCGGCCGATAAGGTAGCAGCGATGGTCCCGTCGTCCTGTCCCGCGCGCACGCAGCGCATGAAGAAGCCTTCGATCTCCTTCAGCACCGCGCTCAACACGCGATGAATCTGACGGTCGTGCGGCGCGAGTTCGAGCGCCGAATTGACGACGAGACAGCCCTTGCGATGCGGATCGCGCACCGACAGTTCGATGATCTCGTCGAAGAACGCGAGAATCGCATCGCGCGGCGGCAGATGATGCTCGAAGCGCCGCACGCGGTCGCGAAAGCCGTGCTCCACGTAGCGTTTCAGCGCGCGTTCGAAGAGCGCGCGCTTGTCGCCGAAAGCGTTGTAGAGACTGGCCGACGTGACGCCCATCGTGCTCGCGAGATCGCGCACGGAAGTCGCTTCATATCCGCGCGACCAGAATTGAGCGGTGGCCGCATCGAGCGCGGCTTCCTCGTCGAATTCACGCGGACGCGGCATGATCGAGCTTCTCCTTCAAGCCGTCTTCGGATAATTCGACGGGAACAACGCGCGGCGCGTCTCTTCGTCGTTGACCGTCTTGAACGCGTGCTGCTTGTTCAATGCGCGAGCGCGCGCGACGGCAGGGCGCGCGTCGATGGCGGCGAACCAACGCTGCAACTCGGGATACGCGGCAAGCGGCGCTTCGGTCGTCTTGAACACACGCGACGCACGGTCGATCCAGCCCCACGCGGACATATCGGCAATGGTGAAGCTATCGCCGACGATGTACTCCCGACCTGCGAGCCGATCGTTCAGCACCTGATAGTGCCGGTCCGCTTCACGCCGATAGCGGTTCACCGCATAGTCGAGCCCTTCGGGCGCCGCATGCTGGAAATGCACGGCCTGGCCGGAGAACGGCCCGAGACCCGTGGCGATGAACATCAGCCACGACAGAAGCTGCGGCCGGTCTTCCGGCGCGCCGAGGAACTGGCCGGTCTTCTCCGCGAGATAAAGAAGGATGGCGGTCGAGTCGAACACGACGGCTTCCTTGCCGCCCGGGCCTTCCGTATCGACGATGGCGGGTACCTTGCCGTTCGGGTTGATCGCGCGGAATGCGGGCGTATGCTGCTCGCCTTTGCTGGTGTCTACTGGCTTCAGTTCATAAGGCACGCCCGCTTCTTCGAGAAACAGCGCGACTTTTGCGGGATTCGGCGTGGGATGGAAGTAGAAGTGGATCATGCGAGCGCGCTCCGGTTTGGCAGGCGATCATTTTAGATCGCTCGCTCCAAAACGCGCAACGACGCCTGCTTCTCTCACGCGCAGAGCTTGCGCACGACCGACTCGATATCGACTTCACCCTTGACGATGTCTTCGCTATGTTCTTCGAAGTCGATCCACCCTTCATTGAAGCCGTCGAGCATGCGGATGCGGGGCATCGGATTCTTCATGCCCTGCTGCTCGAACATGTCGCGCCAACTCTCGCGCGGCACGGCTTGCGCGGTGACCGGCTTGCCGAGCACGGCCGAGAACGCCGCAGCGATATCGCGCGGGCTGACGCGTTGCGGGCCTTCGAGTTCGATCACCCGCGTGCCGTGCGAGTCGTCCATAAGCAACCGCGCGGCCGTTCTGCCGACGTCCTCGGTAGCAACCATCGGAATCGCGCGGTCCAGCGGTTGCAGGAACGAATGAACGACACCTTCTTCGCGGGCCGATTGCACGTCCCATTCGCTGTTCTCCATGAACCAGCCGGGGCGCAGAAAGGTCACGGGTATCGGCTGCGCGATGAGCGCGTCTTGCAGCAACGTATGCTGCGTGAGCAGGTTCGTTTCTGTCGCCTGCGCGCCGATGGTCGACAGGCACACGATCTTGCGCGGCTTTGCACGCCGCACCGCCGTGACGACGGCTTCAATGACTTCGCGCGTTTCCGGAAAGCCAGGCGACGGATCGAACTGCGGCGGCAGCAGAATGAACACGCCGTGCGCGCCTTCGAACGCTTGCGCCAGCGCGTTCGAATCGTTCATGCGCGCGTTCACGACCTCGCAGCCACGCGCCGCCCACGGCTCGCCCTTCTTTGCATCGCGCACGACCGCGCGAACGCTTTGTCCCGCTTGCAGCAGCGCATCGGCGAGCGCGCCGCCCACTTGTCCGCTGATACCCGTGATGGCGTACATGTTTGCTTCCTCCTTGCGAATCGGTTGATGTCTTCTCTTCGACGACTCGCATGGTAGGCGGCGGCCCGCGCGGGTGAAATGCCGTGCGCGTCATTACATTGATAACGCGGCAGCACCAATGAAAAAGCCCCGCTCGCAAAAAGGGCCGCAAAACAAGGCCGCGAACGGGGCTTCGACACTACGAGAACGACGCGTGCTTCAGGTCACCGGCGCCGGATTGAACAGCACGAGCGCGTTGCGCAGCTTGAGCTTCTCGGCGCGCGTCTGCTTGCGCCCGCTCGCGACATCGAGCATCAGACGGAACAATTCCCAGCCCACGTCCGCGATGCTCGCCTCACCCGTCGCGATGGTCCCGGCATTCACGTCCATCAGGTCATGCCAGCGGCGCGCGAGATCCGAGCGCGTCGCGACCTTGATGACCGGCACTTCCGCGAGACTGTACGGCGTGCCGCGCCCCGTGGTGAAGACATGCAGATTGATGCCCGCGGCCAGTTGCAGCGTGCCGCAGATGAAGTCGCTCGCGGGCGTCGCCGCGTAGATCAAGCCCTTTTGCTTGACCTTCTCGCCCGGCGACAGCACGCCCGAAATGGTGGAACTGCCCGACTTGACGATGGACCCCATCGCCTTCTCGACGATGTTCGACAGCCCGCCCTTCTTGTTGCCGGGCGTCGTGTTCGCGCTGCGGTCCGCGCCGCCGCGCTTCAGATAATCGTCGTACCACTTCATCTCGCGGATGATGGCCGCGGCCACTTCGCCATTCGCCGCGCGCGCCGTGAGTTGCGCGACGCCGTCGCGCACTTCGGTCACTTCCGAGAACATCACGGTCGCGCCCGCGCGCACGAGCAAGTCCGTCGCGAAGCCGACCGCCGGATTCGCGGTGAGACCCGAGAACGCATCGCTGCCGCCGCATTGCACGCCGACGACCAGATCCGATGCCGGACATGTCTCGCGGCGACGATTGTTGAGCCGCTTCAGATGCGTTTCGGCCATGAGCATGATGGAATCGATCATCGACTGAAAGCCGACGTGTCCCTCGTCCTGCAGCACCACCGCGCCGCCGTTCGCCTCGCTTTCCATGTCGCCGATATCGGCAATGGCGTCGTCGAGCGCGGCGGCCGCGATCGGTATGGTGCCGGGCGGCATCAGGCGTTCGGGCTGGAGCTTTTCGCAGCCGAGGCTCACCATCATCACTTCGCCGCCGAAGTTCGGGTTCAGCGCGATGTTGCGCACGGTGCGGATCGGCACCATCGCGTCCGGCGCTTCGATGGCGACGCCGCAGCCGTAGGTGTGGCCGAGGCTCACCACATCATCGACATTCGGGTAGCGCGGCAGCAGTTCCGCCTTGATGCGATCGACCGCGTGCTGCACGACGTCCGCGACGCACTGCACGGTGGTCGTGATCGCGAGGATGTTGCGCGTGCCCACGCTGCCGTCCGCATTGCGATACCCCTCGAACGTGAAGCCTTCGAGCGGCGACGTGTCGGGCGCCTTGATGGTCGCGACGGGCAGATCGTCGAGTTCGGGCGGCGTCGGCATGCGCAACAGGTGCTCGTTGATCCAGCTACCTTTGGGCAGATCCTTCAGCGCATAGCCGATGACCACGTTGTAGCGGATCACGGCATCGCCTTCCGCGAGATCGGTGAGGGCCACCTTGTGACCTTGCGGCACCCGTTCGCGCAGCACGAGCCCATCGGCGAACGTCGCGCCTTCGCCGAGCCCTCCGTCGTTCACGACGATCGCCACGTTGTCTTCGGGGTGCACGCGTATATAGAGCGGCGGCTGATTCATTTTTGATGATCCCTGATGCATGACGGCCCGCGCCGTCTTGGAGTTATGTCATCCTACAACACATTGTCTCGGTTTGGCTCGGTGTATACCCGCGAAATAGTCGGCGTCACGGTACATCAGTTGCCGACAGCGCGGGCATGTTGTACGATGACCTATAAGCGCTGCATTCGCCTGACGCTGCCAAACGAGACATAGATCATGACGACACCGCAAGAACTCAAGCAAATCGTATCCGAGGGCCTGCTCTCTTTCCCCGTGACTGACTTCGACGCCCAAGGCAACTTTCGCGCCGATACATACGCGGAACGTCTCGAATGGCTCGCGCCGTACGGTGCGTCGGCGCTGTTCGTCGCGGGCGGCACGGGCGAGTTCTTCTCGCTGACGCAGCCTGAATATTCGCAGATCGTGCGCACGGCCACCGAAGTCTGCAAAGGCAAGGTGCCGATTCTCGCGGGCGCGGGCGGCCCGACGCGCACGGCCATCGCTTTCGCGCAGGAAGCCGAGAAGAACGGCGCGCAAGGCATTCTGCTGATGCCGCACTATCTGACGGAAGCCTCCCAGGAAGGCATCGCGGCGCACGCCGAACAAGTGTGCAAGGCCGTGCCGAACCTGGGCGTCATCATCTATAACCGCGCGAATTCGAAGCTCAACGCCGACATGCTGGAGCGTCTCGCGGATCGCTGCCCCAACCTCATCGGCTTCAAGGACGGTGTCGGCGAGATCGAAGCGATGGTGACGATTCGCCGCCGCCTCGGCGACCGCTTCTCGTACCTCGGCGGCCTGCCGACCGCAGAAGTCTACGCGGCGGCGTACAAGGCGCTGGGCGTGCCGGTGTACTCGTCGGCGGTGTTCAACTTCATCCCGAAGACGGCGATGCAGTTCTACCGCGCGATCGCGGCCAACGACCACGAGACCACCGGCAAGCTGATCGACGAATTCTTCCTGCCGTATCTGGCCATTCGCAATCGTCGGCCGGGCTATGCCGTGAGTATCGTGAAGGCCGGCGCGAAGCTCGTCGGACACGATGCCGGTCCGGTGCGCGCGCCGCTCACCGATCTGACCGATGAAGAAATGAGCCAGCTCGATGCATTGATCAAGAAGCTCGGCGCGCAGTAACTCGCGTTCGCTTCGACAACACGCCCCGAGCGCCGGATCTTGCTGCGGCGCTCGGGGCGTTTCAACTGGCGCTCAGGAAGCCGCGACAATGCGCAACTCGACTGCATCGCCACCGGAGGCGATCTCGAGCAGACGATCCACATTGGGATGCGCGCCCGGACGATTGCGCGCGTCCGCCGTATGTTCTGCGAATACGAGCAACCCGTGCTCGGCGGCCGGCGCGTTCAGCGTGCCGAACGTCTCTTTCAGGTAGTGATAGACCGCGAGCGAGCCTTGTTTGCCCGGCTTGTTCTCGATGCTCGCGACGACATCGCCTTTCGCATCGATCAAATCGATACGCTCGATGCCTTCGATCGAAGGCAGTTGCGCGAGGTTGTCCTTGAATACGCTGCTCGGCTGAATCACGAAAGAGGCTCCGTCATGGTCGGTGAATGAGGCGGAGTATCTTAATCGATTCACGCATCAGAAGATGTGCATGAGGCCGACATATGCGCCGGTCTGCGATTCGCCGGCGAGCGGGCTCGTGCTCGTGCTGGCGTCCGAGTTACGCGGCGTCGCGAATACGGAGAACGTGCCGTTCGCGCTGTTGCGCACATAGGCCACGGTGCCGTAGACGAACGTGCGCTTCGTGAAGTTATACGTGGTGCCGAGCGAATACAGCATGGCGTGACTCGCGGGATCGTGCGAGGCGTCGCCCGCGCCCTCGCCTACATGAACATAAAAGCCCGCTGCGGTGACGGCCCATTGCGGCGTCGCCTGATACGTCGCGCCGAGCCAGTAATGGTCCGCGCTATCGGCGATGCCTGCTGGCGTATCGGGCGCCGCGTAGTGCGTATAGGCGGCCTGGATCTTGAACTTGTCGACCTTCAGGTTAGCGCCGACGAAGTATTCCCGCGACGACGCGAAGATATTGCTCATGCGCCCATTCTGGTCGCGCAACTCGTCGTAGATGCCGCGTACATCGAGAAGCGGCGAATGATACGTGAGCATGATGCCTTCGGAGCGCCCGAACTCGCCCGGCGCGCCGCTGTTGAATGCACCGGGTTGATTGCCGAACGCATACTGGCCCTGAACATCGAAGCCATGAAATACGGGGCTATGGTATTCGACGTTATTGCTCGTCTGCTGCCAGTTGCGTCCGCGCACGAGCGATGCCGAGGACACCGCTTCCTGCACCATCGGATCGAACTCCCAGACGCCGTCACTGTCGATGAAAAGATTGCGGCCTGCCTGAATCTGGCCCCAGGTTTTCGAATTGATGCCCACATAGGCGCGCCGCGAGAACATGCGGTCGCCGCCCGTTCTGCCGTTCATGATCTGCAGCGCGGTTTCCAGGTTGAAGACGGCGCTCATGCCGCCGCCCAGGTCTTCGACGCCTTTGAGACCGAGCATGCTCGTGCCCCAGTCGCCGCCTTCCGCGCTCCATCGCGTGGCATTGCCGCCTGCGCCGTTGGCAACGTGATTCAGATATTCGATGCCGCCGTCGAGCCGGCCGTATAACGTGACGCTGGATTGGGCGCAGGCGGTGGCGGATGCGAGCAGACTAAACCCCGCCGCGACGGAGAAACGAATGTGGATGGCTTTCATTATTGCGATGCTCCTCGTATTGGGCGTGCCGGAGCGGCGCCGGCGGACCTAGCCGGGAACGTAGCATCATCCGGCGAAGCTTGCAGGACTGCCCTTGGCCGAGGTGACTGCTTGAAGCGCGCGGCGGCGTACCAAGTGCGCGTCGATCAGACTCGCGTCGGTTCCGCCTGAAAGCAAAAACGGGCGATAACGGCTCGAAGCCGTTACCGCCCGAAATTCAACCGATGATGCTCTTATCGTGCTTAGTGCTGTGCGATGGTCGTCTTGTTGCCCGAGCCGCTTTGCGACACGATCGCGACGTTACCCGTGCCGGCTTGCGTGACCGTCGCCGAGTTGGTGCTGCCCGCCTGACCGATCAAACCGAAGTTGCCGTAGCCGGTTTGCGAAGCCGAGATGTAGTTCTCGTCGCCGATCTGAGCAGCCAGCAAGGTCGATTCGAACGAGGCGTCCTGAAGGAGGTGTGCTTCGTTCTTCTTGCCGAATTGCAGCACGCCGGCCTTGTTGCCCGAACCAAAGTTCTGGTCGATCGAGGCAGTCTGGTCATTACCGTTCTGCACGATGCCGGCCTGGTCATTCGCCGAATAATGCTGGTTCACATAAGCGTGGCCGTTGCCGTCGCCGGTTTGCAGAATGGTCGTGGTTTCGTTGGCCGCGCCGATCTGAAGCACGTTGGCCAGATTCACGTTCGCCGAGCCGATCTGGCTGATCGTCGTCGTGTTGTAGCCGCCGTTGCTCGAATCCGTATTGGCGATGGCCGCGCCGGTTTGCTTGATCATCATGTTGTCATGCCACTCGTTCGTCTGCACGACGTGCGAGTCCGTGCCGGAACCCGTGCCTGCCTGATTGATCGCGATGGTGTTGTAACCGCCACCCGTCGTTTCGACCAGTGCCTTGTCCGAGCCGACGGTCTGCGTGATCGACGTCGTGTTACCGACAGTCGTGTCCTGCTTCACGGTCGCCGTCTCGTTCGACGAGGCTTGCGCGCTGCTTTGCTGGATCGTCGTGGTGTTGTAACCGCCGTTTTTCGACTCGACATCCGCGTTCGCGCTGTTGGCGCTTTGCAGAACCGTCACGTTGTCGTAGCTCGACTTCTGCTGGTCGACCTTAGCCGTGTTGCCCGTGCCGAATTGCGAAACGAACGCCTTTTCGCCGGTGGAACCGTCCACTGCGAAAGCCGACGTCGAAGCCAGCGTTGCCAGACCCATAGCGATGATGATTGCCTTGACTTTCATTTTTATAGCCTCGTGGTTTGAGTTTTGAGTGACTTCTTTATTACCGACGGCTGGCAGCCCCTGCTGCCCTCCGTTGCGACCGAACTGCGCCCTCTTATTCCCTACGTACTACTTACTACGGTCTCCTCGCGCCGTGACATGTCGCCAAGGCCGAAAAACGGGTTACTTCATCAGCACCGACGCCCGCGCGCCGTTGCCGTTCTGCATCACCTGGAGCCCCGCTCCGTTGCGGCTTTGCAGGATGGACACTTCGTTGTTGTTGCCGAGTTGCGTCACTTGCGAAGACATCGAAGATCCGATCTGCGTCACCGTTGCTGCATTGCCGCTACCGCTTTGCACTGACATCGACCGGTTGTACTGCCCGGCCTGATAGCCGTTGTACTGATTGGCGTTGCCGCCTTGCTGCACGACCGACCAGTTGTCGTTGCCGGCCTGCGCCGTCACGGCCGCGTTCGCGATGCCCGCCTGATTCACGACGAGGCCGTTCTGCCCCGCCTGAATGCCGGTGACGCGATTGTTGGCGCCGTGCTGCGCGACGCGTGCAACCTGCGTCGCGCCGCCGAAGCCCGGCTCCGCGGGACCGAAGTCCGACACCGGCGAAAGGTCCGCTGCGAACACGGCAAGCGAAAGGCTCACGACCGCGAACACGCCGGCGCACAGCGCGACTTTCGACGCCCGCCACGGCGCGCGCGGCGGTATCACTTCGTTAGGCTTGTTCATCGCATCAGCTTCCCAATGTCTTCGGCGGATCGATCTTCACCGCGCTATACGGCGGGTTCACGTCTTCCATGGTCTGCGCGTAACCCTGGTTTTCCTGGAGATAACGCTGCATCGTCGGGTCGTACCAGTCCTTCATGTCCTTGAGCGCCCACGTCTGGTTCGCCACGCCCTGCACGATCAGATGCACCAGTGCCGATTCGATCGCCTCGTTCACGCACAACTGCTGCGGCTCGTTGCGCGTCATGCCGATCTCGGCCTGCAACAGATCCTTGAAGCCGATGAAGCGATACACGCCCGTATCGACCTGAATCGAGTAGATGGTCTTGGTCGTCGATACGCTATTGAGAATGGTGCCGTTGCGGATATCCACCGCGCGCAGGTTCACGGTCACCTGATCGACGCGATACTGCTGCGACGCCGAGATGCCGAGATACGCGACGCCCGCGCCGCCCGTGCGGATGTTCGAGTCATAGCCGACGATGCCGCCTTCCAGCACGATATTCGCTGGCGCCAGCGCGCCGATCTGCGGTATCGCGTTCTTCTTGTCGTCGGGCGTTTCGAGCGCACGCATGATCTTGCGTTCGGTCAGCAGGTCCTGAAGATTCTCGCGTTCGACAGGCTGAAACCAGCCGGAATCGCGCATGGCCTTCACCAGAAACGACGCGCCGCCTTGCGTGACTTGCGACGAGAACGAGCTGTCCGGCGACGGTTTGTATTGACCGGTCAGGTCGCGAAAGCCGTACACGGCTGCATAGATCTTGCCCTTCGGCGGCGGCAGATGCGTGAGATCGCGCGTGACGCGTGTCGGCGGCGTCAGCGTGGCGTTGCCTGCCGAAGGCATCGGCGCGGTCACGCAGCCGGTGAGCAGCATCGCGGCAGCAAGCGTGGCGCCGAGCGCGGCGGTCCGAAATGTCTTGTTGTTCATAGCTGATGTGCGCTCGTCTTACTGGCCGTTGCCGACAATGAAAGTGGTGGATGCGCCGGTCGTCTTGTCGGTCGTCGTCACTTGCAGATTGCCGCCGGTGACTTGCGTGATCGCAATCGAGAAGTTGCCCGTGTTGATGGTGCCCGGATGCAGCGTGCCGTCGGTGCCCACGATCGAACTCGAAATCGACGACGCCACGCGCGACAGAATCGCCTGCTGCAGCTGCGTGTTGAACTGATCGAGCGTGGACTGTCCGCTCGTGCCGTAATCCGCGAGCGACGGATCTTTGTATTTGTTCTGCGCGTTCGCTTCGTTCAACAGATTCACGCCGTTGAGCGGATTGCCGCCGAAGTTGGGATTCACCGGCTCATAGACGAGCGTCGTCGCGTGAGCGGCAAGCGGCATCATAAGCGGCATCGAGAGCGCGCAGGCGAGCATCGCGCTGCGGACAAGCGCCTTGGTTTTCATCGTGTTCCCCGTAGTTGGCCGTGTTGCTTTTATTAGAGTTCGTCGTTCGCCATGTCGGCGTCGCGAAAGAGCAGGCGTGTGAGGTCTGCCTGCATGACGTTCTGGAACGCCACCTGTGCCGCGCCTTCAGCCACCGGCCGCACGTTGGCCCGCGCGATCGGCAAGAACGCCTGAAAGACGCGACGCTGACCGAACTCGACCCATACGAGGCTGCCGTAGCGCGCGGAAGGACGCTCGTGGACCGACACGACGTAACGCTCGCTCAACGGAATCGCGCTCCATGCCTGCGCGAACCAGTTATAGAAGTCCTGTCCCGCGAGCGTCACCGTGTCGGTGGTGACGACACCGCCGAGCGCATCGTCGAGCGGCTTCTGGCCCGTGACATCGGCTGTACGGGCGCGTGGCGTTCCCGCGAGCGTCGCGCTCTTCTCCAGCGACTCGGATGCGTTCACCGTGCCGCGCGGCGAAAGCGGCGCACCGTTCGCGGCGGGCAGCGGCGTCGTCTTGCCGACCGGACTCGGCGTCGGCGTCGTCGGAAGCGAAATGAGCGGCTGCGCGGCAACGGACGGCTCTGCATGCGCGGCCGGGACCGATTCGGCGTCCTGAGCATATGCGTGGCTTGCTACGGCCGATAAAGCAATGATGCACACTGCGATTGCACGCCTTTGGCCAGGCTGCTTTCTCTCTCGCTGCATGACTTCCCCGTATGTCCTTGGCCGCTATGGTGCCGCCTTCAGACGTTGCTTGTTGTTATTCGTTAGACGGAACGGATTTTGCGTAAAACGGCCGAGTCGATATGTGGCATGCGCCACATTAGTCTGAGGAAAGTTTCGATTTTTGTAATGCGCTCGGGGATTGAATGAAGTTGAGCGAGCTCGATCGCCGACGAAACGTTTGCGCAAACGATAGTGTGGGATCGAGCCGTCGTGACTGCGCGAGAGTGTGGTTGCAATGCGACGTTCGTTGGTCGCACGCGTGGTTTCGCGGGCGGGCTGTAGTGGGTGGACCGGAAAGCGATGAAGGACGTGCGCATCGGGACACGCAAATGCTTTGCATGTCTAAGTGAATTGCAAAGCCACGCGGGCCGGCGTGGCGTTTGACCTCACATGCGATCCACCGCAATCACCGCATCGGCGAACGCCTTCGGCGCTTCCTGCGGCAGATTGTGTCCCACGCCGCCGCCCACGTCGATATGCCGGTACTTGCCCGTGAACTTCTTTGCATACGCGGACGGGTTCGGATGCGGCGCGGCGTTCGCGTCGCCTTCCATCGTGATGGTCGGAACCGTAATCGGCGGCGCGGCCGCGAGGCGCTTCTCGAGCGCGTCGTATTGCGGCTCGCCTTCGGCAAGCCCGAGCCTCCACCGATAGTTGTGAATGACGACTGCGACGTGATCCGGGTTATCGAACGCCTGCGCCGAGCGCTCGAACGTCGCGTCGTCGAAATGCCACTCCGGCGATGCCGTTTGCCATATCAGCTTCGAGAACGCGCGGCGATTCGCTTCATAGCCCGCGCGGCCGCGTTCGGTCGCGAAGTAGAACTGATACCACCACGCGTACTCCGCTTTCGGCGGTAACGGCGCGCGATTCGCTTCCTGACTGCCGATGAGATACCCGCTCACGGACACGAGCGCCTTGCAACGCTCGGGCCACAACGCCGCGACGATATCCGCCGTGCGCGCGCCCCAGTCGAAGCCCGCGACGAGCGCCTTCTGAATGCGCAGCGCATCCATGAGCGCGATGATATCGACGGCGACGACCGCCTGCTGTCCGTTGCGCGGCGTATCGGCCGAGAGGAAGCGCGTCGAGCCATAGCCGCGCAGATAAGGCACGATCACGCGATACCCCGCGGCGGCAAGCATCGGCGCTACTTCGACGAAGCTATGAATGTCGTACGGCCAGCCATGCAGGAGGATGACCGGCGGACCGTTTTCGGGGCCGACTTGCGCATAGCCGATATTGAGCGTGCCGGCATTGATCTGACGGATATCGGCAAAGGAAGTCGCGCTCGTTGTCGCCGCCGACTGTGCGCGAACGAGACCGCTGAGGCCCAACTGCATCGCGCCGATGCCTGCCATCGTCGCACCGAGCAGGCGGCGGCGCGAGCCGTTGATGTTCTCCGTCATGTCACTCTCCCGAAAGTGTCGTCGATGAGCGCATGATGGATGCGTCGCGCCGTCCGAGCAAGAGCAACAAAGTTCACGTATCGTTGCTTGATGAACAACGCTCACGGACGGACACAGGGTCATGCGAGAGATCAATCAGCAGCGTCTGCGCTACTTCAACGAGGTGCTCGCGCACGGCACCATTCGCGGCGCGGCGGATCGTCTGAACACGTCGCCTTCGGTGATTGCGCGGCAAATCAAGTTGCTCGAAGACGAACTCGACACGCTGCTGTTCGAACGTCAGGCGCGCGGCGTTCGGCCGACGGAGGCTGCGTTTCATCTGCTCGAATTCTGGCGCGGGTATCGTTCGCAGCAGGAGAAGCTGGAGGATCAGCTACATGCGTTGAAGGGGCTGCAGCAAGGCAAGATCAGGCTTGCGGTGAGCGAGGGTTACGTCGACATGCTGGTCGACGACGTCCTCGCGCCGTTCTGCGCGCGTTATCCGGGCCTCGACGTAACGGTGGAGATGCTGGCCGTCGATGAGATCATCGAGGAGGTCGCGCAGAGCCGCGCGCATATCGGGCTTGCGTACAACCCGCCGCCGCACCCGCGCATCGAGGTCCGCGCAAGCTCGGCGCAGCCAGTGGTACTGCTTGCACGGCGCGATCATCCGCTCGTCGAACGCGGCGGCGTCGCGCGCGTCGACGACCTGCGCGATTATCCGCTCGCGCTCATGCCGCCCACGTTCGGCATCGGCCATGTCGTGAAGATGGTCGAACTGGCGGAGGGCGTCTCCATCCGCGCGACGCTCACGACCAACTCGCTCACTGCATTGAAACGCATCGTGAGCGCGGGAGACTTCATCACGTTGATCGGTGCATTCGCTGCATATCGCGAGATTGCGAGCGGCGAGATGAAGACCGTGCCCATTGCGCATCCCGTCTTCGAAAACATTCAGGCGCGCGTGCTGTTGAAGGCGGGCAGGCCGCTCGCGGCCGGACCGCAGGCGCTGCTCACATGGCTGCTGGACGCCATGCCGATGTTCGCGCAACGTGACAAGCGCCGCAAGCGCTCAGCAAAGTGATGCGACGGCGTTGCGCGCAGCCTCAACGCACGCCGTCTGCTTCCACGCAAGCGGCCTGCTCCAGCAATGCTTCGAGCGCAACCGGCCGCGAGCGCAGAAAGCCCTGCATCTTGTCGCAACCGGCTTCTTTGAGGCGCTCCAGTTGCTCGTGCGTCTCGACACCTTCGGCCACCACGATCACGCCGAGCTTGTGCGCGAGATCGATCACGCCTTCGACCACCGTGCGCGTCATCGCATCGGTGGCGATGTTATCGACGAAGGACTTGTCGAGCTTCAGCACATCCGGCCTGAAGCGCGCCAGATAACTCAGGCTGGAATAGCCGGTGCCGAAATCGTCGATGGCGATGCGCACGCCCAGCGCGCGCAGTTTCGACAGGACACCCTGCGCGTCGTCGACATTCTCGATCAGCGCGGACTCGGTTATTTCGAGCGTGATGCAATTCGCGTCGATGCCCGATCGCTTGATGACATGCTGAAGCACGGGAACGAGCCGTGGATCGCGCAACTGCTTCGGCGACACGTTCACCGCGACCGACCGCACCTCGGGCACGGATGCGGCAAGGCGCCGTGCCGCCTGCACGGCTTCGCGAATGATCCAGTGCCCGGCCTCCACGATGAGCCCGCTTTCTTCCAGCACGGGCACGAACGCAGCCGGCGAAATGAGACCGAGCAGCGGATGCTGCCAGCGCAATAGCGCCTCGACACCGACGAGCCCTTCCGTGTGGATGGAGTATTGCGGCTGATAGTGCAGAACGAACTGGTTGTCGCGAATGGCGCCGTGCAACTCAGTCTCGAGATGGGCGCGCGCGAGGTCGTCCTTCTCGCGCTCGCCGAACACGCGAAAAGCGTTGCGGCCCGCGCGTTTCGCGGCATACATGGCCATGTCCGCGCTGATGAACAGCGTCTCGGGCGTACGGCCATGCTCGGGGTACAGCGCGACGCCGATCGAGCATGTCATGTTGACGGTCTTGCAGCCTGCCTTGATCGGCCGGCTACAGGCAAGCGCAAGCCGTCTGCACGCGCGCTCGATGCGTTCCTGATCGAATGCGCCGGGAAGAACGATAGTGAACTCGTCGCCGCCCGCACGCGCTGCCACTGCGCCTGGCGGCATGGCCTCGCCGATGCGTTCGGCAATCGCCTTGAGCACGGCATCGCCCGCGCTGTGGCCCGCCGTATCGTTGATGGACTTGAAGCGGTCGATGTCGATGAACAGATACGCGAACGGCTCGCCCGACGCGCATCGCTCGACGAGCGCATGCATCATCGCGTTGCGGTTGTGCAGTCCGGTGAGGCTGTCGGTGTTCGCAAGGCGATTGAGCGCCTGCAAGTTCATGCGTTCTTCGGTCGCGTCGACGCACACGCTGACCACACGCGAGACCGCGCCGTCTTCGCTGACAGGATAGATGTCCGCGCGCACCCAGCGCGTGCGGTCGCCGGCAAGACACAAACGGAAATAGCTCTGCGACGGCGCGCCGCTATTCACGGCATCGCGCATCTTGGCGCGCAGGCCCGGCATGTCCTCGGCATGCACGCGCTGCATCCACGCGGTCTTATCGCTTTCGAGCGCGGCCACGGGCATTTCCCACATGCGCTCGAACGCCGAGCTCACATGCAACAGGTCCTTGAAGTCGTGGCTCGCGGTCCAGAACACGGCATCGACATGGTCTTCCATGTCCTTCTGCACGCGCGCATTGCCGCGCAGTTCCTCGATGAGATCGACTTCCGCCGTGATATCGCGCGACTTGCAGAGCACCGCGACGACGCAGCCTTCTTCGCCATAGACCGGCGCGAACGTGGACGTCCACCACTTCGGGGAGCCGGCCATCGTCGGACAGGCGCCCGAGAACGAAACGGACCGGCCCGCCTTCGCGTGTTCGAATGCCGCCCGCGCGTCTTCGCCGTCCCACAGCGCAAGCCAGTCGATGCCGACGATCTCCTTCGCATCCGCCGCTTCGAGGAGCCGCGCGCCGACATCGGAAATGCAGATCACGCGACCGTCGAGATCGAGCAGCTTGATGCAGTCTTCGGCTATCGAAAGCAGCCCGTTCGAGAACTGCTGCGCGGCAAAGAGCTGCCGCTTCGATCGCAGCATGCAATGCACGACCGCCACGGCTGCGGCGCACGCCGCGCTCAGGACAAGCGCGCACGCATGCGGCACGAACGGCGTCACGCACGCGACGAGCGCCGCGCCCAGCACCGCCAGCGCGTAGGCGTCGAACCGGCGCGCGCGTTCCACGTACGGCAGTCGCCGCGCGACGCTATCGCCGATCGCTCCGAGAAAATCGCTCGCTCTTTCCTGCACTGCCGTAGTCCCTTTCCGCCGTGAGTGCGGCGTTGCTCGCTGCTTAACGGCGCGATGCGGAAAGTCTTGAGGCGGGCAATGCTCCGGAGAAATGCGGAGAAACCTGTCTTTGCGTGTCGCTCAATGCGTGTGCTGCACGCCTTTTAAGGCCGACGCGATTTCCCTCGCCAGCGTCTCCGCGCGATACGGTTTGCTCAGCAGCGTCACATTGGGACGCAGCACGCCGTCGCGCAGAATGATGTCGCGCGTGTAGCCCGAAACGTAGATGACGGGCACGGGCCGCGGCTGCGCGAACGCCCATTCCGCGAGATCGGCGCACTTGATCTTGCCGGGCATCACCACGTCGGTCAGGATGAGGTCCACGCCGACGCCGCTTTGCAGCACGCTCATCGCGGCATCGCCGTTCGCGGCCTTGAGCACGGTGTAGTGCAAGGCTTCGAGAATGGCGACTGTCGAGGTGAGCACGGCGGCATCGTCATCCACCACGAGCAGCGTCGCGCCGCCCGTTTGCGTGGCGAGCGGGCCGCCGGGCACGGCCACGGCTTCCTGTTCGAAGCTGCGCGGAAAGTACAGTTCGACCGTGGTGCCCGAGCCCACCGTGCTCGATATGTCGATATGTCCGCCCGACTGCTTCACGAAGCCGAACACCATGCTCAGGCCGAGGCCCGTTCCGTGGCCTTCGGGCTTGGTCGTGAAGAACGGCTCGAACGCGTGTTCGAGCACGTGAGGCGCCATGCCCGCGCCGGTGTCGGATGCGCAGAGCCGCACGTATTCGCCGGGGCGCACGTCCTTGCCTTCGCACGCCGCTTCGTCGAGCACTTCGTTCGAGCAGGTCAGCGTGAACTTGCCGTCGCCGCGAATCGCGTCGCGTGCGTTGATCGCGAGATTGAGCAGCGCGTTCTCAAGCTGATTGCGGTCGACGCAGAAGTTCCAGGCATCGTCCGGCAAGTGCGTGCCGATGGACACCGACGCGCCAACGGCATGCTGCAACAGTTCGCGGATTTCACCGAGCAGGCGGCGCGGATTGATGACCACCGGCGACTGCGGCTGCCGCCGCGCGAACGACAGCAGTTGCGAGGCGAGTTTCGCGCCGCGCTCCACGGCCTCCATCGCGGCATGCACGCGCTCGGGCACGCGCGGGTCCATCGGCGGGAGATACTGCAGCAGTTGCAGATTGCCGCTGATGGCTTGCAGCGTGTTGTTGAAGTCGTGCGCGACGCCGCCTGTCATCGCGCCGAGCGCCTCCATCTTCAGGCTCTGACGCAGTTGCGCTTCCACCGCGATGCGCGCGGCGACCGCCTCCGATATCTTGTCTTCGAGCCCGCGCGTGAGTTCCTTCAGGCTCTCTTCCGCGATCTTGCGATCGTGAATGTCGACGAGGACGCCAGGAAAGCGCAAAGGCCGGCCGCGTTCGTCGTAGTCGCAGCGGCCGCTCGCGAGAATCCACATCCATCCGCCGCCGGGCGTGCGAATGCGGTATTCCGCGCGATACGGCACGCCGTCGCGCACGGTGCGCTCGATCGACTCGTGCACATGCGCGCGATCCGCCGGATGCATGATGTCGAGCGCGGCTTCCAGCGGCCAGCCCTCCGCTATCTGTTCGAACGGAACCGAGAACGTGCGCGCGAAGCGTTCGTCGCCCAGCACGCGGTTCGACCCGATCTCCCACACGAACACGCCGAGCACGGCGCCCGAGTTGAGCGCGAGATTCAGGCGGTCGTTGGCCTCGCGCAATGCGGCTTCCGCGACCGCGCGGTTGTGTTCGAGCAGCACGCGCTCGGTCGTATCGACGACGATGGCAAGCACGCCCGCGGGCGTGCCGTCGTCGGAAGCTACGGGACTGTAGTGCAGATCGAGCCACACTTGCGCCGGACGGCCGTGGGTCGCGAGCACGAAGCCGATGTCGTGGTACGACAGCGATTCGCCGCTCAAGCACGAGTCCACGACATTGCGGTTGAACTCCGACGCTTCCGGCCAGGCTTGCTCGATCGGCATGCCGAGAATGCCGGGATGCCGCACGCCGGAGAACTTCGCGTACGCGTCGTTGTAGAGCAAGGTGCCCTCTTCGCCCCATAGCACGGCCATCGGCAACGCATTGCGCAGCATCACCTGCACGACGGAGCGCAGCGCCTGCGGCCATTCGCCGATGCTGCCGAGCGGCGTGGTCGACCAGTCGAAATCGCGAATGGCGCGGGCTGTCTCCCCGACCCATGAATCGAGCTGAATTGAATCGATGGTGGTAGACGTCAAGGCCGGCCTTTTTGTCGAGTTTTTGCGCACGGAGCCTCACTCAAGAGCCGCGCGCTTCATGCGAGAGCATAAGGGCTATTGCGCTCGCACGCGCAAAAAAGACGCTTGACGTCATGCGCGCCGCGCTGAACCTTCAGGAAGAATGGCGTGCCTCAAGGCGTCTTCGGCCGGCGCACGACACGCACTTTGGCGGCGCGTCCGCCGCCGCAAAAGAAGCGGTCATGCCCATCTGATTCGAGCCCCGAGATGCTCGCGCCCTCGGGCATGTCGAGCCTTTCGAGCACATGGCCCGTGGCCGGATCCACGTGCCGCAACTCGCTTTCATCGCCTTCCCATGTGGCGTGCCACAACTCGCCTTCGACCCACGTCACGCCCGTCACAAACCGGTTCGATTCGATGGTGCGCAGAATCTCGCCGCTCGTCGCATCGATCTGATGGATCTTGCGGTCACGGTACTGGCCGACCCACAGCGTGCCTTCGCCCCACGCGAGGCCCGAGTCCGCGCCGCCGCCGGGCGCCGGAATCGTCGAGACGACGCGGCCCGTTCGCGGGTCGATCTTCTGGATGCGGTCTTCCGCGATCTGATAGAGATGCTCGCCATCGAAAGCCGTTCCCGCATGAGCCGCGACAAGGAGCTTGCGTTGCGGCTCGCCCGTCTCGGGATCGAACGCGTTGAGCGTATCGCCTGCCGCGAACCACACCGCATGGCCGTCGAACGTGACGCCGTGCACGCCTTCCACATCCGGAAAAGGCCCGTATTCACGGATGATTTCTGCTTTCGCGCGTTTCATGGCTCGGTCCTCTCGTCGCGCATCGGTCGATGCATGGCGATGATGCTAGCCGCTCGCGAGATCGGCGGGGAGTAACAAGGCCGACGCGAATCCCGGCGTGGGCGGCGCGAGCCAGCGGCGCGCCCGACCGCGGCCGAACGACTGCACCTTGCCCGACGCGGCCAACGTTTCCAGCGCGCGTTGCACCGTGCGTTGGCTGGCATTGAGCGCAAGCGCGAGCGCGGAACTCGACCACGCTTCGCCGTCAGCCAGACAGGCGAGCAGCGGCGCGTGCGCGTCGTCCAGAGGCCGCGCGAGCACCGCCACATGTGCTGCTCGATGCGGCGCGAGCGCGTACCCGTCGCGCGTGGCCCGAATCTGCGCCAGTGGCCGCAGCAGCGTGCGCAAGCGTCCCATCTCGACCCGCAGCCGCGCGCGATGCGTCTCGTCCGCGTGACGCATGCGAAACGCGGATGCGATCAGTCGATCGCGCGGTACGTCGTCGGGCGATGCCTCGCCGAGCATGCGTGCGAGCGTGAAAAGCACCGGGCGCGTGGCGAGCGAGACGAGCGTGTGCGCATCGCGCACGGCATGGCGGCAGGCGTCGATGACGAGCGTGTTCGATGCGAACAACGCCTCCACATCGTCCAGCAGGACAAGACGCGTCTCGCCTTGCGCGATGAGCCGCGCAGCGGGCGTATCGAGCAGCGCGCGCGCATGGTCCACTTCCGCGGACAGCGCGGCAATGCCCGCGACTCGCGCGGCTTGTCTCGCGCGATCCAGCGCGGCGCGGGCTCCTTGCGCCTGAAGACGGCGCATGGCGATGCCCGCTTCGATCAGCGCATGCGCGGCAAGCAACGCGGGCGGAAGCGCGGATGCATCGAGCGCGCGAAGCGCTTCTTCCGCTTCGTCGATGCGCCCGATGAGGAGCGCGCGTCGCACGTCGAGATAACGCGCGTGCGCCGTGTTGATGCGATCGCCGTGCGCTTCGAGCGTCGCGCGCGCATGGTCCAGCGCCTTCGCGGGCCACGCGAGTTCGCGCGATGCGAGCGCAATCTCGGCTTCGGCCACGACGCAGCGGGCGCGCGCCACCGCTTCCCTCGCGCCGAACCCGCGAGACGCGCGCCTGAGCAGCGCCTTCGCACGCGGGAAGTCGCCGAGCTGCGCCATCGCGATGCCGCGCAGCGCGAGCGCGGGAGCATCGTCGCGCAGTGCCACGCGATTCAGCGCGCCGAGCGGATCGCCCGCCGCGAGCGCGCGCGCCGCCGCCGTCATCAACGAATCCATGCGAATCCCGACACGCTTGTCACTCCCCCGCGTCCGATGCCCCGCACTAATCTAACACCATGCATGGCGCGCTTTGCAATGGATCCCAAACCGGTGCGCACGCACCGCCGCACAACGGAGGCAACGCAAATGACGACTCACACCACTGCGACACACCATGAATGGCTCGCGGCACGGCTCGATCTGCTGAAAGCCGAAAAGGAGCTCACGCGCCGCAGCGACGAACTCGCGCGGCAACGTCAGGCTTTGCCGTGGGTTCGCATCGACAAGACGTATCGCTTCGTTACCGAAGCCGGCGATGCCACGCTCGCCGACCTCTTTGGCGGGCGCTCGCAACTGCTCGTCTATCACTTCATGTTCGGACCGGACTGGAGCGCGGGCTGTCCGTCGTGCTCGTCGATTGCGGACTGCTTCGATGGCTTCGCCGTTCATCTCGCGCATCACGATGTCGCGCTATGGGCGGTCTCGCGCGCGTCCATCGACAAGCTCGCGGCCTATAAAAAGCGCATGGGATGGCGCTTTCCGTGGGCGTCCGCGAAGAACGGCGAGTTCAACTACGACTTCAACGTGTCGTTCACGGAGGCGCAGCAGCGCGCGGGCGACATCGAATACAACTTCGCGCGCGGCGGCCACGCGATGGACAGGAAGGACGCGCCGGAACCCGTGAAGGCATTCGCCGCCGCTTGCGGCACCGACGCGCCGACCTTCACGCGCGATCGCCCCGGCATGAGCGCATTCGCGATGGAAGACGGCGTCGTCTATCACACGTATTCGGCGTATGCGCGCGGGCTCGATGCGCTCTGGGGCATGTATCAATGGCTCGATCGCGCGCCGAAAGGACGCAATGAGAACGGCATCTGGTGGAAGCGCCATGACGAGTACGCCGACTGATCTCGTCATGCTGAGCGGGGACGAGCGGCGCGGACTCGTCGCGCTGCTTGCCTTCGCTTTCGCGCTCAGTGCCGCATTGCTCGCCGCGTGTCATGCGTGCATGCCGTCGATGGACTGGGCGCGTCCTTGCGGCCAGACGCCGCTCGGCGCGGCAGTCTCCTTCGTCGCAGCGTGGGCCGTCATGATGAACGCGATGATGCTGCCGCCCTTCGCGCAGACGTTGTGGCGCTATCGCCGGTGCGGCGCGGCGGCGCTTGCGCTCATGACGGCCGGTTATGTCACGGCATGGTCGATGACCGGCATCGCGATGTATCCGCTCCGCACGACATGGAGCGTGCTCTTCATGACGAAGCCCGTAACAGGCGGCGCCGTGATCGTGCTTGCCGGCATGGTGCAATCGAGCCGATGGAAGGCGCGCCGTCTCGCGCGTTGCCGGTCCATCAGCGAGCATCGCTCGACGATGCTTGCATCGTATGAACACGGGATATGGCACGGCATGCAGTGCATTGCATCGTGCGCGGCGCTCACCGTGGCTCTATGCGTCGCAGGCATGACCGACTCGCGAGCAATGGCCGCGGTGACGTTCGCCATCGCCGCCGAACGCCTGCTGCCTTTCGGGCATCGCGTGGCGAAAGGCATTGGTGTACTGATGATCGCAGCGGGCGCGGCGTGGATGCTTCACGCCGTCGCATGAAATAAAACGATCGGCCGTGCGCTTTGCTCATCCATGTTTTCCCGGACTCAAGCGCGGCGCGCGGCGGTCGATATACAAGGGTCGATGGATTCCCTCGGCCGCGCAGTGGGCGCAGCATCGCCGCCTGGAGCGTGAATGACGCGATGCAGCCATTTCGGGGAATTCATGTTTTCGACTATCAAAGGGCGGCTGGCTTTGGCCATGACGCTGCTGAGCGCGCTCTTGATCGGTATCGGCGTGCTCGGGCTCATCGGCATGACACACGCGAACTCGGTGACGCATGATCTGTTCACGAACGAAATGCCGAGCGCGGTTTCCGTCGGCAACGCCGAGATGTTCATGGCACGCGAGCGTCTGAGCTTCGACCGCGCCGCCTTGAACGTGGGCACGAGCGCGGCCGAAGATGCCATCGGGCGCGGCGCGCTCATGCGCAAGACCTCCGACGAAGCCTGGGCCAAATACGCATCGCTGGCACAGGATCCGGAAGAAAAGGCGCTCGGTGAGAAGTTCAATCAGCAGCGTCTCGCGATGCAGAAGCTGATCGACGAAGGCTACGCGGACGTGCGCGCGAAGGACCAGGAGAAGATCACCGCCGACGCCAGCGCCATGCAGGCGGCGTTCAACGAGTTCGCCAAGACGGGCGTCGCGCTGCGCAAACTGCAGTTCGAATCGGCGCAACGCGCCTACGACGCGGGACAAGCCCAGTTCGAAACCTTCCGCCTGTTGAGCATCGCGGCGATCCTCGCCGGCGTGGCCGCTGCGATCTATTCGTGGGCGTCGCTGCGCCGCCGCATCGCGCGTCCGTTGGATGCCGCGCTCACGCAGTTCAGCGCGATCGCATCGGGCGATCTGCGCCGCGAAGTGACGGTCAGCTCAAACGATGAAATGGGCCAACTGTTGCGCGGCCTTTCGATGATGCAAGCGAGCCTCATCGACACCGTGCGTTCGGTACGCTCGGGCAGCGAGTCGATCGCCTCTGCAACGAAACAGATCGCAGCGGGCAATATCGACTTGTCATCGCGCACCGAACAGCAGGCTTCGGCGTTGCAGGAAACGGCGTCGAGCATGGACGAACTCACGGGCACGGTCAAACAGAATGCCGACAACGCGCGTCAGGCGAGCAAGCTGGCCGCCAATGCGTCGGAGATTGCGAGCAAGGGCAGCCATGTCGTGTCGCAAGTCGTCACGACGATGGGCGAGATCAATCAAAGCTCGGCGAAGATCGCGGACATCATCACCATTATCGAAGGCATCGCGTTCCAGACCAACATTCTCGCGTTGAACGCCGCCGTGGAAGCGGCGCGCGCAGGCGAAGAAGGACGCGGCTTCGCTGTCGTCGCAGGTGAAGTGCGCTCGCTCGCGCAACGTTCGTCGGCGGCGGCGAAGGAGATCAAGGAACTGATCGACACATCGGTGGAGCGCGTGCAGTCGGGCAGCGCGCTCGTCGACGAAGCCGGCCGCACGATGACCGAAATCAGCGGCGCGGTGCAGCGCGTGACCGACATCATGGGCGAGATCGCGGCGGCATCGGAAGAGCAGAGCAGCGGCATCGATCAGGTAGCCCGCGCCGTGACGCAGATGGATGAAGTGACGCAGCAGAACGCGGCGCTCGTCGAGGAAGCGGCAGCCGCCGCGCAATCGCTAGAGGACCAGGCGGCGGCGCTGCGCACGGCGGTGGAGACGTTCAGGCTGCGTGAGGCTGCGTGAGGTTGCGTGAGCGCGCAAGGGGGCGCGTGCGCGCTTCGCTTATCGACCGCACCGCCCGATTGCAGCAGCATCGTCGCGCGTGTTGCCTGCATGTGCGCGAATGCGATCGGCGAGATCCACTGATGGCGCTTCGTACGAGTAGCAGTACGGCGGCTTCGGCACCTTGGCCGGCTGCTCGTCTTGCAGCACCGCTTTGGCGTCGCCGAGGTACAGGTTGTCGCGTACCGAAAGAAACGCCTGATAGCCGTGCGTGTACCCGTAGAGCGACTTCGTGCGCTCATAGTGTTCGCGATCCGATTCGCCATTGACGAGGGCGCTGCGTGCCGGCGCCTGCGGAATGTAGCGGCAATAGTTCGCGTTGACGCCTTCCACCGTCGGGAAGTAAGCCGGCTCCGTGCAAGCGCGATGCGCGGCGTTCGAAAAGATATTGCCTTCGACGAGCGCCCTCGCCTCCAGGCTGAAGCTCATGCCGTAGAAGTCCCAGTTCTCGATGAGATTGTTATAGAGGTGGACCGTCCCGAACTGCGCGCGCGGGTTACGCTGCATGGTATCGACGAAGTAGCTATGGTGAATTGTCACGCGTGCAATCGCATCGCGCTCGTAGTTGGCGAAGAGATTGTCCTCGGTGATGTTGTTGACCAGCATCACCTTGTCGTCATCGTGAAACTTCACCCACGAGACCGTGACATCCGTCGAGCCGTTCTTCACGTTGACGAGCCGGGCCGCGAACCGCGAAAGATCGAGGTGATCGATCCACACATCGTGCGAACCATTGCCGATGTCGATCGCCTGCGCGAACGTGCGCAAGCGGCCGTCTATCGTCAGATGCGTCACGATGACGTTCGCGCTGCCATAGATGTCGAAGCCGTAGTCCAGCAGTTCCACCATGTGTCCGCGTCCGTCTATCGTCACGTTCGACGGCACGCGAAGCATCGACGCAAGCGTGATCTTCATATCCGACGCGAAGCGAATCCAGGTCGGTCCGCGCGCATGTGCGAGCGCATCGCGCAATGATCCGGGCCCGGCGTCCGCCGCCGACGACACAACCACCACTTTGCCGTCCAGCCCGCCCGTCGCCGCGCGGCCATAGCCTTCTCGCTGTTGCAGAAGCTCGGACACCATCGCGCAATCCGCGGTCGCGCGCTCGCATGCATCGCGCGGCGCGGCGGATGCCGTCATGCACGCGGCCATCGACGCACACGCAATCATGCGAACGATGCACGTCCTCAGCGCCCAGCGAAGGCGCTCACTGTTCGTTGAGATCTTCATGACGCACGCACCCGCTTCGTGTTCGTCAGGAAATCGACGTACCACGGCAGCGCCTCCTTCATTCCCGCGCGCAAATCGACGAGGGGCACGTAACCGAGTTCGCGCTGCGCCTTCGACACGTCCGCTTGCGAATGGCGCACGTCGCCTGCGCGGAAATCGCGGTGCGCCGGTTGCTTGTGATACACATGGCCCAGTCCCGCGAGACCGTCGCGAATCACATGGAAGAGGTCGTTGAGCGTCGTGCGTCCGCCGACCGCGACGTTGTAGACCTCGCTCGCAGCGAGCTCCGCGCGAAGCGCCGCGCGCAAATTCGCCTGCACGACATTGCCGACATAGCAGAAGTCGCGGCTCGTTTCGCCGTCGCCGTTGATCTGCACGTCTTCGCCCGAAAGCATCGCGGCAATCCACTTCGGAATCACCGCCGCGTACGCGCCCTCCGGGTCCTGCCGCGGGCCGAACGCGTTGAAGTACCGCAGGCCGATGCAGGCGAAACCGTAAGTGCGCGCATATACGCTCGCATAGATCTCGTTCACGAGCTTGGTGACGGCATACGGTGACAGCGGATTGCCTATGCGCTCCTCGCGCTTCGGAAGATTGGGTTCGTCGCCATACGTCGAACTAGACGCCGCGTACACGAAGCGGCGCACGCCGGCCCGCCGCGACGCATCGAGCATGTTCAGAAAGCCCGTTGCATTGACATCGTGCGACGCAAGCGGGTCTTTCACCGAGCGCGGCACGGACCCGAGCGCAGCCTGATGCAGCACGAAATCCACGCCGTCTACCGCGGCATCGCACGCGCGCGCGTCACGGATATCCGCCTCCTGAAAGCTGAAGTTGCGCCAGCGCGTTTCGCCGACGCGCGATCTGATCTCATCGAGATTGCGCTGATGGCCGGTCGCGAAGTTGTCCATGCCGCGCACTTCCTGCCGGAGCACGAGAAGCGTCTCGACAAGATTCGATCCGATGAAGCCCGCCGCGCCCGTCACGAGCCATCGAAAGCGCTGTGCAGCGAGCGCATCGCGCAAGCCGGATTGCGACTCGTGCAGCAGCCATGCCGGCATCGTCGACTCATTCAACAAGGTTTCTCTCTGCATAAGGTTCTGCTCAGTTGATACACGATAGGTTTTGATCTCATGCGGCACGCGTTGCATGCGCGGACGAATCGACCGAACGCACGTGACGCCACAGCCCGCCGCTCAGGCGCAGGTCTTCCGGCGCTCCGGCAAGATGCTCGCGCAGGTGGCCGAGATAAGCCTCCTGCCATCGAAGCGCATAGCGCTCGACATCCTCGCCGGGCTCGGCGGCGGGCAGCATTTCGAGTGTTTGCACGATCTTGCCGTTGCGCCATCGCGGCGCATAGAAGACCGACGGCAAGCCGAGCCGGTGCGCGGCCCGCGCCGCGAACGACGAGTAGGTGATCTCCTGCCCGGCGAACGGAACGCGAGGCGCGGCGGGGTTCGGCGCGCCATCGACCGCGATACACACCGCGAAGCCCGACTGCAGGGCGCGAAAGCACTGCCGCGCCACTTGCGCCTCGGTCTGGTCCGCCGTGGAGATGAGCGCGGACGCGTAATGCGCCGTGGCGACGCCCGGCATGCTCGCCACCCAGCGCGACGGAATGCCGAGCAGTTCGAGCACCATCAGGCCGGCGTACATGGGACCGACATGCGCGGTCGCGACCACGACACCCTTGCCGCCGGCCAGCAACGGCGCGAAGCGCCGCTCCGTTTCGTCGAGATCGTCGAGCAAGGTCATGGCTTCTTCAATCAGATAATCGCGACATTCGAGCCATTCGAGCAGCAGATGATCGACGAGATGCCCCCAGCGCGCCGCCCGCTCCCATGCTTCGCGCGTCGTTGTGTCAGCATGGCTGCGCAGCGACCACGCCCAATCGAGTCGTTCCTTCGGAATACTGATTTCATCGACGCGCTCGTCGATCTGCGCCATGGCCAGCGCGAAACTCGAAGGCAGCAGGCGGTCTCGCGCGTCGAGACGTTTGCGGTAAAGCTCGGACGCTTCATCCCGTCTGCCGGCCTGAGACAACGCCGCGATCGCGAGACGCTGTACGCGTTCGTCGTCCGGGCGTTGTGAAGCGAGCGTCAGCATGTGGTCAGCCGATTCCGCGTGGCGGCCGCAGTGGCGCAATGCCCTGCCGAGTAACCTTCGCGTGTGCGCAAGGTCAGGACAACGCTCGCACGCGCTTTGCAGATGCGTGACGGCATCTTCGTAGCGGCCCGCGCGCAGCAGCGTCTCACCATAGAGCGTCATGAGCCGCATGTCGTTCGGCGCGAACGCCACGCCGCGCGCCAATTGTTCGAGTGCCCGCGCCTGGCCGCCGTCCAAGACGCCGCTCGCCAGATACGCCTGCCCCAATTGCGAACGCAGCGCCGCGCCGTCGAGTCCGGCGCGCAACGCCGCCTCTCCCGCAGATATCGCAAGTTCGATACGGTTGTCGCTCGCCAGCGCCTGCACGACGGCCGCCGCAGCGCGATCGTTCGGCATGCTCGCGGCGTCGAGGCGCGACGCGAGCCGCGCGGCGAGTTCCGTATGCCCCGCGCGCGTGAGCGCCGTCAGCCACGCGTGCGCATGCGCGGCGTGCGCCACCGCCATGTCGATGCTCGCGCGCGCCAGTTCGGCCGCCTCTGCGACGCGCCCCGCCTGAAGCCGCAACTGGATGCAGGCGGCACGCGCAGCCGGCGCGTCGGGTTCGATCCGCGCTGCGGCATCCGCATGCGTCACCGCTTCGTCCCAGCGTCGCAAGCGGCCGAGAACGCTCGCGAGCATCCGCCGCTCCTCGGCAAGCTCGGGCCACGCGCTCACCAATGCGGCGAGGACGGCGGCTGCGTCGTGCAGCGCGCCGTCTCGAATCAGCGGCGATACGACGAGGCGCTTCACGTCGATGCGGGCATCGGCGGCGCGGATGAGCGACGCATTCAGTGCCTCGATCGCGGCGGAGCGGCTCTCGCCCGAGCGAATCTGCGCGATGGCGCGATACACGCGCGCCGCTGCATCAGGCACAGCGCCGGCTCGCACCGCATCGGCATACGCGGCGAGGCCGGCAGTCCACTCGCCTTTCTTTACGAGAGACCTGCAGGCATCGAACGGCGTGCGGCCATTCGGCTCGTCCATCGGCTTATCCATTGATGAACTCGCGCGCGAGCATCACGGCGACGCGTACGACAAGCGCGAGCGCAAGACCCGCGGCCAGCGACGCCAACAACAGAAGCGGCACGTTCGGGCTCGTGGGCCGGTCCGTCGGCAAGGGCCGCGTGATGACTGTCAGGTATCGCTGGAGCTTCAGCGTATCCGTGAATGCCTGCTGATAGCTTTGCTGGGTCGCGGTGAGATTGGCATCCGCGAACGCCTCGGCATTCTTCAACGATTCATAGTCGCCCAACTGGCTCGCCTGAGTCTTGCCCTTGCCGCTAATGCGCTCTCGCGTCTGCGCGAGCCGCTCCGTCAATGCCTGCACCTGTGCCGCCGCCGGAGCCAGCATCGGGTGCTGCGGATTGCCGAGCGCGCGAATCTTGTCGAGATTGATCTGCGCCGTGTTGAGCTCGGTTTCCAGTTGAGCCGAGAGATTGAGCAGCATGGCCGCGTTCGCGGCGGGATCGAGATTCCGATTGACGATGCGCCATTTCGTCAGCGACGCGCGTGCCGACTGCGCCTCCTTCTGCGCCAGCGCGACGGCCTGCCGGCTGACCTTGAGCGCATCTTCGACGCCCTTCTCATCCATTCGTTGTACGAAGTTTTGCGCGAGGTCGAGCAGCGCATCCGAGATCGCTGCGGCATCGGCCGGCGAATAGGCGCTCACCTGCATCACGTCGACCTGCTCCATGATGTTGTACGACACCTTCACGGACGAACGGTACGCGCGATACAGATCGTCTTCGGACGCGTTCGACGGCAGCCGGTTAGGCAGATCGAGACCGTTCGACGTGAGCCGGCGGCGCAGTCCGATTCTTTGGTCGAGCTGGCGCATGCAGTCGCGCGAAGCGAGAAAGTCGCTGACGGCCCAGCCATCGACGAAACCGGCAGCCACGCCAGCGCCGCCGCCAGTCGTGAAGAGACTCGCTGCGCCGCCCGCGAGCGGCGCAGCGCTCGAAGTCGCGCGCACCGAGAATCGCGCTTCGGCGGAATAGCGCGGTTTCGCAACGAACGTCGCGTAGGCCGCGCACAACGCGACGGGCACCAGAACGAGCGCGAGCATCATCCAGCGAGCCCTTCTCCGCGCGCGCCTCGCCGCGTCTCGTTCACGGCGACGCGCTTCGATGACCGATCCGGACTCAGACATCGAACGCACCTCCGGGGGCGGCGTCGAGTCCGTTGCCGTCCGCGCTTGCGACGGACTCGCCGTTCGCGCGGCGCGGAGGGAATCGACGGAGGCACTCGTCGAGATCGGCGTCGATTCGAAGGCTGCTTCCTTCATAGATCAAACCCTTGACGCAATAATCCGCCATCTGCTGACGACGGTAAGTTGAGAGAATGAGCGTGCGCCCGACCAGTCGTTCGTCGAACAGCGCGCGCCACAGACGCGCGAAGCGGCTTGCTTCATGTGGCAGGGCGCCGTCGACCACATACACATCGAAGTCGGGAGCGAGCGCGAGCGCAAACGACACTTCCTGACGCGTCGCGAGCGGCCAGTGTTCCATCGGAAGTTCGAGATGCGCGGGACAGGTGATCAGGTCTGCCACGAGTTCGATAGCCGCCTTCGCGGGCAAGCCATGCAGCGCGCACACGAACTCGATCATGCGCAGTCCGTTCGCCTTGCCGCGAATGAAGCCCTGCCGGCCGAGCGGCCACGACACGCGACCGCGATGCTCGACGAAACCGTGGCGTGTCCGCCGCAGCCCGGCCAGCACCTCGATCAATGCGCGATGGGCTTCGGGCGTTCGCGAAAGCAACGCATAGCGTCCCTGCGCCACGTCGAGATCGGCGTTCGACAGCAGCGGCGCGCGCGAGCCGGCAATGGTCGATGAACACGTGACGGCGTGCAGGCGGATCATGTCGGTCACATCGGCTGGACGTTGCATCGCGCGAACCGTTCGGCGCAAAGGGCCACGGCCGCAAGAAAGACGAGCGACGTGACGAAGTAGGAGAGACGCGCATCCATCGAGCGATAGCTTTCGAAATACGCCGATCGCAATAGCTGCATGCCGTGCGCGAACGGCGACCACAAGAACCACTCGCGATACTGCTCGGGCAACTGTTCCGACACGAAGAACACGCTGCTGAAGATTTCGAGCAGTCGTTCGATGGCCGTGGCAAGCCGCAGGAAGAAGCGCCACTTGCTCGCGATAGCGCCGAAGAGCACGCCCGTCGACGCGCCGCCGAAGCCCATCGCGATCACATAACCGAAGAACGCGGGCCAGCTCGCCGGCAAGCTGATCAGATCGAACGCGTGGCCGACGAGAATCAGCGTCGCGAACACGAGGACGAAGATGGCCTGATACAGCACGGCCTGCACGCACGCGCACAACAGCGGCGTGACGCCCTGAAGGTTGAGCCATCCGCGAGCGGAAATATAGCTCGTGCTGCTTCGAAAGATGATCTGCCGGAACATGATCCACGTCGTCGCGCCCAGCAGCGAGAAGGTCGGCACGTCCATTCCCAGAATGAACTGCGTCCCCGTCAGCAAGTAGAGCGACGAAATGAGCGTGAGCAGCACCGCCGGTCCGAAGAAAGCCCACGCGAGCGCGAAGCGGCTTTCACCTTGCATGGTGTGCAGCTGGAAGATCAGCATCGGAAGCAACGCGCGCAGGTCGGAGCGGCCGGCTTGCACCGCCCGTGGCCGTTGTCTCGCATGAAGCGAGGCGATGCGAGACTTCAGCGCCGCGAGGTCGCTGGCTTCGCCGGCGCCGAAGTCCGGCGTCAGCGCGCGGTCCTCGCGCGATGCACTGCGGCGAGCCTCGCGCGCTTCTTCTTCGCGACGGCGGCGCACGCGCTTTTCGTGCGCATCGGCAAGATGCGCTTCTTCTCGTGCGAGCGTGGCCGGCGCGTAGCCGGGAGCGAACACATCGACGCCTGCGCGAATGTCGTTCTCCAGCAGACGAATCGCGGTGCGCAGTTGCCGTCGCCGCAGGTCGAGCGTTTCTTCGTCCGCGTGCGGCACGCCGTCGCTAAGACGCGCCTCTAGCGACTCGTACACCTGACGCCGCTGCAGAGGCGTCTCGCGCGGTGAGCGGCGCAGCGTGGCGAGGATAAGCGCGAGCGTCGTCGCGGGCGCGTGCGGCCCGGCGTCTTCCAACTGCGCGCCCGCGCCGATCCGGTAGCCGCTTGTTTGCCGACGCGCGCGCCAGTCGTCTATGCGCCTCTGATTGCTCATGATGCCGCGTCAATCCGCCAGCGCGCTCACCGAGCGCGCGGTGCCGAGCGACGCGCTGAAGGTGGACAGCAGCTTCTGCACTTGCGTGAACGGGGCGTCGGATACCAGCACGGCATCGCCGTCATGCACGACGAACTGGCCCGCGAGCGCGATCTGCTCCGGCCGCGTGAAATCGAACTGGTAGACGGTAGGCCGTGCATCGCCCGGCTCGCGCTCGCTCGTCGCGGCTCTGCGCAACAGATACACGCCGCGCGGATTCGCGAGCGCGTCGCTGAGACCGCGCGAATCGCCGAGCGCATCCAGAAGCGTGTAATCGCGCTTCGGCACCTTGATGCGCCCTTGCACGCCCGCCGCGCCGAGCACGACGACCTGTTCCACCACGTCATGCGCGATGATGGAATCGCCCGGTCGCAGCGGAATATCGTTGGCGCTCGTTCGATACACGTCCGCAAGCCGTATGGTGGCTTCCGTGCCTTGACGTCGCACCGAGATCGCCAACTGTTCGGGGTTGACCTGGCTGGGCGCGGCGAGGCCGAGCACATCGCTCAGGCGAGACATGTCGCGGCCGAGCGCATACACGCCGGGCTTTTGAAGATCGCCCTGAACCGTGACCGTCTGTCCGCGCCGCGTCGTGGGCCGCACGACGACGTCCGAAGCAGTCATGAGCCGGCTCAGGCGCCGCATGATCGCAGCGCGTAGTTCGGCTGCGGTCAGCCCTTCTGCGCGGATGCTGCCCACATAAGGCAAGTAGATGTCGCCTGCACGGTCGACGATCATCTCGCCCAAGTCAGACGCGCCGTTCGGCCCGGCGGGATAAACGGCGAGGCCGTCTCGCTCGAAGACGGTGACGTCGATGCCATCGCCTGGCGCGAAACGTTCGTAGTCGAACGCGGCCGCGTGCGTGAACGCGGGCGGAAACGTCGAAGGGCGCGCGCTATGTCCGGCAAGAACCGTCTCCGCTGTCGCCGGAACGAGCACGACGTCGCCCCGCGCGTCCGATGCGTTGATCTCGCTCACCATCGGCCCGCTGCGCGGCAAGCCGCATCCCTGAAGGAAGCACGCGCTGGCGAGGCCGAGCAGCAACGCCGCGCACTGTCGCGCGCGGGTGACTTTCGCCGGGAAGATTTCACGAGCCAACGATTTCATCGCTTCCTTCTCCGAACCATCGAGCCACACGCGCCCGCTCTTTTGCATGCATCACGCGACAAGCGGACTCTCCTGCTCGTCGGTCGGCGCGATCGACTCAGCGCCTTGTGCCGTCGAGGCGCAGAGTTCTGCGAACTTGCTCGTCATCGCGTTGACCGAAAACAGCATGCGCGCCCGCTGACGCGCATGCTCCCGCGTCGCGCCGTCCGCCTTGCAGCGGTCGACGAGCGCGGCGAGCTTGTCGCAGGCGGCCTGCAAGTCGGGCTGATCGGCGCATTCGAGCAAGTGCCCGGTCACGCCGTCCACGAAGCACTCGCCCGCGCCGCCTGCCGGCGTCGAAAGCGTGGCGACGCCGAGCATCTGCGCTTCGATGAGCACGTTGGGCAGCCCTTCGAAGCGCGAGAGCAACACTTTCGCGTCCATCTTCGAGTACCAGTAGCCCACATGCGACGACAAGCCCGCGAACAGAAGCCGGCCCGAAATGCCCAGTTCGTTCGCAAGCTCGACGGCCTTCTGCTGCAACCGCCCGTCGCCGACAATCACGAAACGCGCGCGCGGCCGCTTCTTCAGATACCGGGCCGCGAGCCTGATCCATGACGACGGCCGCTTGTCCGGCTCGAAGCGGAAGACGCCGCCGATCGTCTCGGATGCATCCGCGGTCTTCTTCGCGAACGCCTCCCAGCGCTGCACGTCCTCGATCGAACCCGTGTTGTCGAGTTCGGGCACGCCGTTGTAGAGCACATGGAACCGCGCGAGCGGCAGATCGAGCCATGCGGCGTACGCTTGCGCGCCCGCGCGGCTGTTGCAGACGAAGTGGATGCCGGGCACCTCGGCCAGCGCCCGATAGAGCACCGCGTATTCGGGGCGGTCGCGCTCCCGGCGGATGTTCGGCGGCAATCCGCGAAACACGAGATGGATGACCGGCACGCCCGCCAGCAAGGCGGCGAGCGCGCCGAACAGGCACGTACCGTCCTGCCAGAGACTGACCACATCGAAGCGGCGCTCGCCAAAGTACGGTGTCAGGCGTCCGACGCCGTAGTGCACCGGCGGCGGCAGGTGCGCGAGCATGCGCAACAGGTTGGCATCGGTCACGGAGTGATCGGCGGCCGCGACAACGGGCAGGCCGTTGATCTGCGTGACGGGCACGCCCGCATCGTTCAATGTGCCGAGAAAGAAGTCGAGCCGCTGGCCGTTCTGCTCACGCGTGGTTTCCGTATGCTGCCTGACGAGCACTTCGACGCGGCTCGCCGTCGCCGACGGGCCGCCATGCAGCGCTTCCTTGCGCAAATGGCAGGCAAGCCGCGTCAGCTGGCGCTCTGCGCCGCCCGGTCCGAGACTGCCGGTGACGAGCGCGATGGCTTTCGCGCGTGCGCCGTCGGCGCAGCGCACAACGCGCTGGCGGAACGACAGGATCGCGTGCTTCATCGCGACGATCTTGATGTCGGCGCTCGCGAGCACGTCGTCCGATTCATACTGTCGATAGAACGCGTAATCGCTTGCCAGCGCGGCCGCCAGTCGCCCGGCCTTGCTGTCGGGCGCGAGCGACGCGGCGATCGGTTCCAGCACGGCGACCGCCTGCGCCAGCCGTCCGCGCTTGCTGAGTCGCTTGGCGAAGGCAATGCGAATATCGCGTCGGTCGTGCCGCGCGATCAGGCGCTCGAACAGCGCATCCGACGCCTCGTGCGCGCGCACGTCCGCGAGAAGCTCGGCGCGCGCGAGACTCGCCGACGCGTCGTCGAGCGATTCCGGCATGCAGCGGTCGATGTGCTCCAGCGCCGCTTCTACTTTCTTTTCCTTGACGAGCCGCAGAGCGTAACCGCGCGTGATGGCCGCATGGTCCGGGCAATCGGCCGACAGCGCATGCCAGGCGTCGAGCGTGCCCTCGGCATCCCCGGCCATTTCCATCAACTGCAACAGCAAGAGGCGCGAGTCGGCGTCTTGCGCGCGATCGCGAACGAGGCTTCGCGCCTCGGCGAGCGCGTCTTGCGCGAGACGGGCCGTGCGCGCGTGCGCCACCAGCCGGGCGAGCTCCTCGCGCACGGTGTCGGTCTCGGTTGTGCGGCTCGACTGCCCCGACGCGCCCGGGACCTGTTCGTTCGCTGCTGGTTCGGCTGCGATGCCTGTCACCGGCGAATCCACCGCTGTGGCGCTCGCTTTCGTTGCTTCAGTCATTATTTAGGACTACCACTCTCTTTCAGACGCACGGACGGAGCCGTACAGCGCGAGGCAAACGCCGCGATACGGTCAAGCGGCCTTTTCAGGCTCCGGCAGGGAAATCGTCTTGCGCCTGTCGCGTTCGGCCCACAGCAGGCACTTGCGGATGTTGGCGTCGATCTGCTCGACATCGCCGGACTGCTGGCGAAGCGCCTTCCAGTACGGCAGCGCCTGCGCGAAGCGATGCAGACGCATGGCGCCCGACGCCGCCGCCTTCAGGCCGACCGGATCGTCGGGCACGAGCTTCAAAATTGCTTCGCCGAGCGCCAGGCGTTCCTCGCCGCTCGCGGAATCGAGTCCGCGCAGCTGCGCGCGCAACGCCGCGACGACGCGCTTTTTCTCGACGGCGACATCGGCGCCCGAGGCGTCGGCTCTTTCGATCAGATCGAGCAGGGCCCACGCCGCGTCGTACTCCTGGCGAGCCAGCATGTCGCGGGCGGCGCGAATCGAGCGCCCTCGCAACGTCGAGATCTGACGCGCGGCGTCGTCGCGCATGGCGGAGTCCGCTTCGTGGTTCGCAGCGATCTGCGAGAAAGCCTCGATCGCTTCGGCATAACGTCCGGCCCGAACGGCCACGCGCGCGAGATGAAGACGCGCCGAGACCGGCGCGCCGGGCTCGTCCGCAGCCAGTCGCAAGTGACGAAGCGCCGTCGGCGTATCGCCGAGCGCTTCCGCTGCCCGCCCACGCAAGCTGTCGAGGTCGGGAAACGTGAGGCCGGTCTGCAAGGCGATGTCGATCAGGCCGACTGCCGCGTGAAAATCCTGCTCGACGATGGCCGCGCGAGCCGCTTGACGCATGTGCCGCTCGAGCGCCCGGCGCGCGCGCAATGCGTCCGCGTTCGCCGGCTGTGCGAGGCACGCCGCCTGAATGCGGTCGGCGGCCACGCGCAGATCGCCTGCGGCCACTGCCGCTTCACCCTCGGCGAGCCACCGCGCGATCTGGCGGGTCAGCCAGCCCGCCACATCGGCCGAATCGTTCGCGCCGAATGCCTGCGATACAGCCAACGCGGCCGCGGGCGCCGCGAAGCCCTCGCCGACCGCCCGCTCCGCGAGCGCCAGCGCTTCGCGCGCGGGCAGCCGCAGCGGCTCACCGGCAAGCCGCATCAGCGCCGCGCGGTTCTTCGTGTCGAGCTTCCGGTGCCACAGCAATGCATAGCTCGGGGCGTGCGCCGGCAACGTCGCGCGCACTTCTTCGGCCCAGTTTTCCGCGCTTTCCCCTTCCCCAGCCGATTGCAGCAGCGACAGCACCGCGCCGGCGGCTTCGGCGTCGCCGTTGGTCAGGCGGAAGAGGCGCTTCCAGCTTGCAAGCGCGGTCCTGGTGTCGCCGAGGCGCGTGGCGGAAAGGGCGCTGACGCGCAATAGCTCGGGCGTTTCCACTTCGTCTCCGAGCATCGCAGTCGCGAGCGCCAACGCGTTCTCGAAATCGCCTAATTCGAAGTAGCAGCGCATTAAGACGCGGTTGGCGTTGTCGTCTGAGCCGTCGTCGACCTCGCGCTGCTGGAGCACGCTGATCGCGCCTTCGTAATCGCCCAGTTCGGAACTGCATGCGGGCGAGCAGCAGGCCGTGCTCCGCGTGTGTCGGGTCGGCGCGCAATACCGCGCGTACTCGCCGCGACGCCTCGCACAGGCGTCCTTCGTTCCATGCCATCTCGATGCTCGCGGCTTCGTCCACCGGCTGCGCTTCTTTCTGCACGCGCGCGCCGCTGTCGCGCACGCCCGATGCGGCGATATGCGCCGCGAGAAAGCAGCGATGCCAGTCGTCCACCAGACGATCGGCGAACGCATCGGTGAAGTGCGTGAGATCAAGTCCGCCCTGCTCCATCGCGTCAGCCTGTCCGACCTCGTGCATCAGCGGCGTGGGATCGTAGCAAGGCACCTGCATGCGCCGCGCGATGTCACTCACCGTCTCGATCAGGCGGTGCCGCTGCTCGATGACCGGACTGTCGGGCGGCGCGGCGTCAACGTGCGTGACGAACACCAGCTTCTCGCTTCCGACGAGCGCGGCTATCTCCCGCATGTCGCGCTCGATCTCGTCGTCCGTCTGTTCCCTTCGCACGATGCGCGCGAGCAGCGCCTGATCCGCCGTCGCAAGCCGCCTGAAGTTCGGCTCCTGTTCGAGCCATGCGCGCCGCTCGGCCATCTTCTTGACCGATGCCATTGACCAGAAGGTCCGCGAACGCGCCCGGTCCGCGAAGAAATCTGCGAAGTACCGGCCCATGTAGTTGATCTGGATGGGATAACCGTCGACCGTCAACAGCTTGCGCGAAGACACTTCCACGATGGTCAGGTCCGCGTGCGCGCAAGGCTTCGCATAGCTCCCCGCCGCGACGCCGGGCCGGAACAGCAGCGCTTCGATCTCGGCCGGGATCGACTGCTGACCGAGCATGAAACGCAATTGCTGGAGCGCCTCGGCGCTCGTGTGGACGAATCCATAGTTGCGCGCGCTCTGCGCCCGAATCGGATACCGCGCGGCGCCTTTGCGCAGCGGCGTATGAATGCGGCACGTCCCGATGGGACTGACCAGCAGCTTCGATTGGCTCATACCGGGTCTTGAGTGACGTGGACGATGCCGCTTACAGCGCCCAGTACTGCACGCTCGCGGGCAAGCGCGTCTTGTCCAGCGACGACTTGAGGTCGCACAGCAATGCGTCTTCTGTCAGCATGTGCGGCAGGTCTTGCCAGATCGTCGCCATGATGTCGCGATGAGGCACTGCGAGAACGACGACATCGAGATTGTCGAAGTGAGACTTGTCGACGAGCGAGATGCCGTACTCGTGCTCCATCTGGGCCTTGTCCGCCATCGGGTCGTAAGCAAGCGGCGCGATGCCGTATTGCTGCAAAGCACGGTACAGATCGACCACCTTGGAATTGCGGATGTCGGGGACGTTCTCCTTGAACGTCATGCCCAGAATGCCGACACGCGTGGACCCGGCCAGACGGTGCTTGCGCGCGAGCATCTGCACGATCTTCGCGGCGACGTGCTGCGCCATGCCGTCGTTGATGCGGCGCCCTGCCAGGATGACTTCCGGGTGATAACCCATCTCCTGCGCTTTCGATGTCAGGTAATACGGGTCCACGCCGATGCAGTGGCCGCCCACGAGCCCCGGCGTGAAGCGCAGGAAGTTCCACTTCGTGCCAGCGGCTTCGAGCACCTCCGTCGTCGAGATGCCGGCGAGATCGCAGATCTTGGACATCTCGTTCATCAACGCGATGTTGATATCCCGCTGCGTGTTTTCGAGCACCTTCGCGGCTTCCGCCACCTTGATGGACGACGCGCGGTGCACGCCCGCGTCGATGATGCCGCCGTAGACTTCGGCGATGATGTCGGCGCTTTCGTCGTCCTGTCCGGAAACGATCTTGACGATCCGCTCCAGCGGATGCTCGCGATCGCCCGGATTGATGCGCTCGGGACTGTAGCCCAGCTTGAAGTCCACGCCGCAGCGCAAGCCCGACGCCTTTTCGAGTTCCGGCCCGCAGATTTCTTCCGTCGCGCCGGGGTGAACCGTGGACTCGAACACGACGATACTGCCCGGGCGCAGCACGGGGCCGATGGTGCGGCATGCGCTCACGAGCAGCGAGAAATCGGGGATGCACTTCTCGTCGACGGGCGTCGGCACCGCGACCACGAAGAAGTTGCAGTCAGCGAGGTCCGCTGCGTTGTCGGTGAAGCGCATGGTCGACGCGCGCAACACTTCGCTCTCGATTTCGCCCGTCCAATCCTCACCCTTTTTAAGGTGTTCGATACGGCGACGATCGACGTCGAAACCGATGACTTCGTAGCGGCGCGCGAACGCGACGGCGACAGGCAGGCCCACATAGCCCAGACCACACACTGCAATTTTCTTGATTGCCACAGAATTATCCTTGACGCCTGGCTATTCGACGCTGACTGCTTGCATTGAATAGCGTGTTGCAACATCACCGTTGGCAGTCGACTGCCTCGAACCCTGTTATTCGTCCGGGTTTCTTTTCGCTAAAAATATCCAGACCCAGCGAATTGGAACGAATCCTATAGAGGTGATAACAACGGCGCAAGGGATATAGAAGGACTTCGAAACAATGTTTCAGATAACACTGTTTGACGAATTGGGCGATCGTAAGCTCTGAAGGGCCGTCAAAAAGCGCCCATTAGAAACAGTAAGGCAGCGAAAGATTCCGCCCGTTTAAATGTTGTTCGCGTTGTAAATAGGACATCGCCTAGATTAGGCTTTAGTCGATAACCGGTCTGGATTCGACTTATGCCTAATATCAACTGTTTCTAAGATTAATTTTGGAATGACCGAAACTACTGAGCAATCGTCGACTGCGTATTTTGTTTATATTTGCCGCTAGTCAATCGGTTCGAAAGCCGTTTTACTGAAGGCGTAAGCATCGAAGAAATTTTCACGCGCTTTTACGCGCAACTGCGCGAGCGCCGACGCCATTAATTGCGCGCCGTGCGCTCATCTCGGGACGCCTACCGCGCAGGCTCCATTCCATACCGCCGCCTGATTTCATCGTTCGCGGGCGCGGCCATGAACGCAAGCAAGTCTCTCGACTCGACCGGCGCGCGCGTCGTCGCGCACACGGCGCCTTCGAACACGGTCAGCGCCTGAACGTCGTCCGGCAACGCACCGACGATGTCCACGCCCGCGACGCCGATCAGCTCGCTCATCTGCTGAAAGCCCAGTTCGACTTCGCCGCGCGCGATAAGCGTGCCGACCGCGACGCCCGGCGGCGCCTGCACGATGCGCGAACCGATCGCGTCCGCAATGCCCCATCGTTCGAACAAGCGCATGAGGTGCGTACCGCTCGGCCCCGTCGAATAGCCGATACTTCGCGCGGCGAGCACGGCCTCGCGCACGGCTGCGCCGCTGTCGATCGAAGGACGTTCCGCGCCCGCCGCCACCGCGACAGCAATGCCCGAACGCGCGATGCCTACGCGGCTTGTCGCATGGACGAGCCCGGCCTCGGCAAGCCGCGCGATCACGTCCGACGCGAGCACCACGGTGTCGAACACTTCCTTATCCTCAATACGCCGTGCCGCCGCGACCCCGCCGACCGATTCGATTGTCACGCGCTGCCCGGCTTGCTGCATGTAGACGTCGGCGAGATCGTTCAGGACCTGGCGCGTCGCCATCGACGAAATGACCGTGATCGGCGCGGCGGTGTCGTGCATCGCGAATCCTTGCATTAGTCGATATAGCGCAGGCCCGCGCGTTGCAGCGGCTCGCGCATGTTGTACATGTCGAGACCGAGCACGCCGCTTGCCAGCTTCGCGCGCTTCTCCTCTTCGAGCGCCTCGCGCGCCGTGGCCTTTTCCAACACCTTTTGCGCCGATGCCGACGGCACCACGACCACGCCGTCATCGTCCGCCACGATCACATCGCCCGGCGTGACCCACGCGCCCGCGCACACCACCGGAATGTTGACCGAGCCGAGCGTCGCCTTGACGGTGCCCTTCGCCGAGATCGCCTTGCTCCAGACGGGGAAGCCCATCTCGGTCAGCACGCGCACGTCGCGCACGCCGCCGTCGATGATGAGCGCCCGCGCGCCACGCGCCTTGAAGCTCGTCGCGAGCAGATCGCCGAAGAAGCCATCGGTGTTGTCGGTCGTGCACGCGGCCACGACGATATCGCCGGGCTGTATCTGTTCGGCCGCGACGTGCAGCATCCAGTTGTCGCCGGGTTGCAAGAGTACCGTCACGGCCGTGCCGCTCGCTTGCGCGCCGACGTATATCGGGCGCATATACGGCTTCATCAGACCGACGCGGCCCATTGCTTCGTGAACCGTGGCCGAGCCGAGCGCGCCGAGCTTCGTCGCCGCGTCGCCATCGGCGCGATCGATGTTTCGATACACCACTCCGAGTTCATACATATTCATCGTCCCTTTGCTTTGAGCGCCGCATCGAGGCGCGGATACACGCGGCGCGCGTTGCCTTCGTAGATCTTGTGGCGCGCTTCGGGCTGCATCGACGCCGCTTCGATATAGCGCTTCGTATCGTCGAAATAGTGCCCGGTTTCCGGGTCGATGCCTCGCACCGCGCCGATCATTTCACTGGCGAAAAGAATGTTGTCGACCGGTATCACGCGCGTAAGCAGGTCGATGCCCGGCTGGTGATAGACGCATGTGTCGAAGAACACGTTGTTCAGCAGATGATCCTTCAGCAAGGGCTTTTTCAGTTCCTGCGCGAGCCCGCGGAAGCGTCCCCAGTGATAAGGCACCGCGCCGCCGCCATGCGGAATCACGAAGCGCAGCGTCGGGAAATCGCGGAACAGGTCGGACGTGAGGCACTGCATGAACGCGGTCGTGTCCGCGTTCAAATAGTGCGCGCCCGTCGTGTGAAAGCACGCATTGCAACTGGTGCTGACATGGATCATCGCGGGGATGTCGTACTCGACCATCTTTTCGTAGATCGGGTACCAATAGCGGTCGGAAAGCGGCGGGCTCGTCCAGTGACCACCGGACGGGTCGGGGTTCAGGTTGATCGCCACGTTGCCGTACTGCTCCACGCACTTCACGAGCTCGGGTATGCACGTCGCGACATCGACGCCGGGGCTCTGCGGAAGCATCGCCGCCGGAATGAAACTGTCGGGAAAAAGCTGGCTCACGCGATAGCACAGTTCATTGCAGATGGCGGCCCACGTGCTCGACACCTCCAAGTCGCCGATATGGTGCGCCATGAAGCTCGCGCGCGGACTGAAGATGGTGAGATCGAGCCCGCGCTCGCGCATCAGGCGCAACTGATTGCTTTCGATGGATTCGCGCAGTTCGTCGTCGCTGATATGCAGTTCCGACGGACGCGGCATCTCCGACGGATTCTTGATGCCGGCGATCTGCCGGTTGCGCCATGCCTCCAGCGCCTTCGGCGCGGTCGTGTAATGGCCGTGTATGTCGATGATCATCGTGACTTCAACTCCAGGACTAATGTGCGGCTGTCGTCTGCGGGGCGGCGTCGGCCGTGCGGCTGCGCTGCGCGACGAGAATAGCGATGCCTGCGAGCGTCGCGGGAATGGCGAGCATCGCGAGGATGGCGCCGAACTGCCAGCCGAGGCCGAGCAACGCGCCGCCGAACGCGGAACCGAAGATGCTGCCGAAGCGCCCCATGCCAAGCATCCAGCTCACGCCGGTGGCGCGCGCGACCGTCGGATAGCGGCCCGGCGCGAATGCGTTGAGACCGGTTTGCGCGCCGCTCATGCAGAAGCCCGCGGCAAACACGAGTACGGCGAGCGACGACGACAGCGCGCCGATCCACGCGAGCCCGAGCACGCACACCGCGCCACCGAGATAGGCCGCGCTGATGACCGGCGCGGGGCGCACGCGGTCCATGATCCAGCCGACGATGATCGCGCCGATGGTGCCGCCGATCTGGAACATGGCCGTGATGTTCGCCGCCGCCGATACGGTGAGGCCGGCGTCTTTCATCAGCGTCGGCAGCCAGCCGGTGAGCAGATAGATGACGAGCAGGCCCATGAAGTACGTCACCCACAGCGCCGCCGTCAGAAGACCATAGCCGTGCGAGAACAGCACGCCGATGGGGCGCTTGGTCGGCAGCGGCGGCTCGGTCGAAACGAAGGTTTCATCGCCCTTGAAGCGCGCGCCGCACACGCGGCCCAGCACCTTACCGATCTTCTGCGAGGTCGCGCCGCGCACCGCTAAGAGACGCGCCGATTCGGGCAGCAGCCAGATTTGCAGCGGAATCAGCACGAGCGGCAGGCCGCCGCCGAAGATCAGCACGGAACGCCAGCCGTGCGTCGGAATGAGCCAGCCCGCGACAAAGCCGATCAACGCCGAGCCGAGATTGAAGCCCGTGAACATGATGGTGATGAGCAGCGCGCGCTTGCGTTGCGGCGCGTACTCGGAGAGCAGCGTCGTGGTGTTGGGCATCGCGGCGCCGAGGCCGATACCCGTCAGCACGCGCAGCAACGCCATGCTCGTTGGCGTTGTGGTGAACGCCGTGGCGATGGTGAACACGCCGAACAGGAACACCGACGTAATCAGGACTCCTTTTCTCCCGATGCGATCCGACGCCGGCCCGGCAGCCAGCGCACCGATCACGAGTCCGATGGGCGCGGCGCTCATCACGAGTCCGAACGCCGGGCGCGAGATGTGCCAGTCCGCGATGATCGACGGCGCGACGAAGCCCATGATGGCCACGTCCATGCCGTCGGCCGTCACCACGAGAAAGCACAGCGCCACCAGCAGCCACTGGTAGGCGGAAATGGGCCGCTCGTCGATGAACGCCTTGATGTCGATGGTTCTACCGCTAGTCATGTGATGTCTCCGTGCGTTTATCGTTTTATTGTTTGCCCTGCTCCGCCTTGTCCCAGTCGAGCTTGCCGCCGCCCTTGCCCGCGACCGAATACAGCGCGCCCGGCGCATTGCGCGTCTTCTGGAATTCTTCGAGCGTCTGGCCGCGCATCGCGGCATAGATGTGCAGGTTCGACACGCCCGTTACCGCGCCGAGCTTTTCGAGCATGAAGAAGATCACGCCGTAATGCAGCAGCGCGCGCCAGTCGCGGCGGCGGATCATGTCGCGTTCTTCTTCGCTGAGACCGGCGGCCTCGAAGCTCGCCTCGGGGTCTTGCTGAAAGGCTTCGCGATGCGCGGGCTCGACCATGCGATGCAGATAATCGTTGATGCGATACGCACGCACCGCCGTTTCGATGCTGAACGGATACGTGCCTTGCAGCTTCTCGACGTCGGTCAATTCGATCGCCATGCGCTGACGATGCCGCTCGATGATCGCGGGCTTCGTCTCGCTGTCCTCGCCTTCGTAGATGGCCGTCGCGATGCCGGCCATCGACGGCAAGTAGTAGCTGCGATGCTTGCAGACCACGCTCGACGACAGCGCGCCGCGCATGGTCAGCCACATGATGACTTCCGCGCCTTCGTAGCCGCCCAGTTCCGCGTACTCGGCAATCGTCATCTGCGCGAGTTGTTCGGGATCGCGTTCGAAGAGATCGAGGAAGCGCTGGTCCCATTCGGTGTTGTTGAAGCCGGCGCGTTCGCCATGCACCTGATGCGAAAGACCGCCCGTCGCGAGAATCGCGACCTTGATGTCCTCCGGATAGCTTTCGATGGCGCGCCGCAGCGCCTGACCGAGCTTGTAGAAGCGTCGCGCGCTCGGTATCGGCAATTGCAGCACGCCCATTTGCAGCGGCACGATCTTCACGGGCCACTCGGGCTTGTGCGGGCACAGCATCGACAGCGGCGAGAAGCAGCCGTGATCGAGCGCCTTGTTCTGGAAGAACGACATGTCGAACTCGTCGGTCATCAGCGAGCTGCCGATGTGCGCGGCAAGCGCAGGATGTCCCTTGATCGGCGGAAGATCGCGCGCGCCGCCGCCTTCGTCCGCGACGTGCCATTCGGGACCTACGCCCAATGCGAACGCCGAGTAATGATCGAAGAAGAAAGACGTGACGTGATCGTTATAGATGGTCAGGATCACATCGGGGCGCTTCTCTTCCAGCCACTTCGCGAGCGGCGCGAAGTTTTCGAAGATCGGCGCCCAGACGGGGTCGTCGCGCTTGTTCTTGTCGAATGCGAAGCCGATGGTGGGCGTGTGCGAGGCGGCGATGCCACCGATGATGCGGGCCATGTCGAAGGTGCTCCGTGAGGTGCCGGGCAATCAGGCGCTCGTGGAATGCACGCGGCCCGGTATGTTGCGAGAACGTGAGCCGACGATACGGGCCGCACGGCACGCGCGGTACTGCGCGTAAACCATGAGTCGGGGAGAGACGGGACGCAGCGAAGATGATGGACGACCGGCCGGCGCGGGCTTGCGGGCGGGGTTTCGACGCTACGATTCGAGCGGCGCGATAAATAAAACCGATGGCCGGACAAAAAGGACGCAAGGGGACGGCGAACGGCCGGTTGTTCGAGAACCGGACCTTCACCAGTGGTGGCGTTGTTTCGATCGCGAGGAGTCGACGTCGAGCGATCCGTTGTCGTCGCGAAACGCGAGACTTCTCGTCCGCGCCGACCGTGTCATGAGTGCATCAGTAGTGAATCGTCAACGGCTCGGGATGTTCCTGTGTAATCACGCAGCTGGAGTCGACCGGCCAGCCCGCCGCCGTGATGGGCGGGTTATAGCGCTGGCATTGTCCGTTGGTGCCCAGGGTGTACGACGAGACGGTCAGGAATTGCGAGTTCGTTTCCGGCGCGACATACACCGTGACGTCCGAGCCTTTTCTCACTGCAAACGCGGGCCGCGATGCAGTCGTGCTGGGGATGAGCGGCGCGCCACTGCAATCGCTCGAATAGAACTGGTTCATGAAATACCATCCCCACGTGAACTCGGTCGCCGAATAGACGATCTTGTTGCCGGTGCCGGAGACTTGCCGCCGCATGATCGGCACGAAGACCGGCGCCCCGTTCACCGACTGGAAGACACCGGCGCTGCCTCCCGCGTATTTCAATGGGCCGACTTCCTTCCCGTTCGCGTCGAAGACACGGAGTACGTGCCGATGATGATGGTGGTGCTCGACTTCATCGGCAAACGACGTCATCGCGCCCGAGCACAGCAGCGTCAACAGAATCATTCTGCGCATGGCATGCACCTCAAGCCCATAGTCATGGTTCAGTGGGGACGCGCTTGTTGCGAAGTCCTTCGGCTAGCCTCACCGCGCGGGCGTGTTGCCGGTCGGAATGCGTACGGTGAGCGGCTCGGGATAGGCGCCGGTCAGCGAGAAGGTGCTCTCGGTCGGCCAGCCGTATTCCGTGACTGGCGTGCCCGATGCCGCGCAGGTAAAGGTCGGACCCGACCGCACGGACCCGATCAGGATCGGCGCGGAGTTGGTGGCAGGCGCGACGTACAACGTGACGTCGTGGCCTAGCCGTATGGTGGTCGATGGCCGCACGCCTGTCGTCAATGTGATGACCGGCGTGCCGCTGCAGTCCGTCGACGTGAAGTCGGCTACGTTCATGCCCGACCATCTGAATTGCGTCGCCGAATAAACGGTCTGCGGCCCGCCGTCGCCCGAGACGATCACGCGCTCGATGGGCACGAATGCGATCGCGCCATTGACGGTGAGATAAAGGCCGGGCCCGCCGTAATCGTCCAGTGGTCCGACGAACTTGCCTTGCGCGTCGAACACCAGGGGCGTCTCGCCCGCGAAGGAAGCCGTCAATTGCAGCAGCAATAAGACTGAAACGACGAAAGCACGCATGTCTCCACCTCTTATGTCAGTTGCGGGCATTGCCGAATGAGCAAGCGATCGGGCAACCGTATGCGTTAGGATAGAACGACTGCGACGTATTGCAAAGTAAAAGAGTCAGAACGCACAAACAGGCTGACGCTTCGTCGAGCTGAGAGTCTTCGTTTAGCACGGTCGAACTATTCGATTATTGCTAGCCGATGTGAGACGGTCGGTGCGCGCTTAGATGACCGAAGGAAGCACATGCGATACTGCTGCGCCGCATGAAGGACCGTATGACAAACGCTGGTCTGCTCGTCCGTAGGGGTATCCGTGGATGCCGGCACCGGAGCACCTATACTGGACTACGCAACGGGAGCCAGTCATGAAACAGCTAGTGCTTGTGTTCGCCGCATTGTGCGTTGCAACGCCGTTCGCTCTGGCGCAGTCGCATCCGAGCCCGGAGACGGATATGCGCGCGCCCCACAACAACCCGAAGCTGATGCCGAACGCGCCGCTCGGCAGCGAATATCCGTCGCACGGCAACGTGCAAGCAGGCGAGTTGAACCTCAACCCGGCGGACCCCCGCGCACAGATGGTCAACGGCCTGCCCAACAATGCGAACGACGGCGGCTATGGCGCGCCGCTCGCCGGCAACAAGGCAAACGTCCCGCCGCGCGACTGAGCGTATTCGGTAGCGGTTCTACGCAAACGCTTCGACGGCCTCATTCCCGGACCTGCTCAGCGCCTGGCGCGCCTGCGGCGCAGGCATCGGGCGTCCGGTGAGGAAGCCCTGTACTTCGTCGCACTCGTTGTCGGCGAGGAAGGCAAATTGTTCGATGGTCTCGACACCCTCGGCGACGACACGCATCCTCAACGTATGGGCCATCGCCAGCACGGCCTTGACGATGACCTCATCGATCGTCGACTTACCGATGCCCTGAACGAACGACCGGTCGAGCTTGATGCAGTCGGGCTTGAACTCCCGAATGTAATTGAGGCTCGAGAAGCCTGTGCCGAAGTCGTCGATCGCGATCGATACGCCCATTCGTCTGATCGCGTTGAGCGCGACAAGGGCGGCCGGCGTCATCAACACGCTCTCGGTCACTTCGAGTTCGATGTTGCGCGGACTGACGCCGACCTTCGCAAGCGTCCTCTCCACCGTGCTTGCGAAGTCGGAATGCAGAAACTGCATGGCCGACACGTTGATCGAAACGACGATGTCCGAATAATCCCGCGCCCAGTCTTTTGCCTGAAGACATGCCTGTTCGAACACCCACTCGCCTATCGGCACGATCAGCCCATTCTCCTCGGCGAGCGGTATGAAGACAGCGGGGCTAACGAGTCCGCGCTCACCATCGAACCATCGCAACAGCGCTTCGAATGCGACCGGTTGGCCACTCTCCAACGCGACACGCGGTTGAAAAACCAGCCGCAACGCATCGGTCTGAGCGGCACGGCTGAGATGCTTCGCGAGCTCGACACGCTCGGCGTCGGCGGTCGCAATCGACTCGTCGTAGACCACGAGCGCGCTCTGCCGGGAACGCTTCGCGTGATACATCGCCGCATCGGCGTAGCGAATCAGCGTGCTGGCGTCAATCGCGTGATCGGGGAAAATGGCTACTCCAGCGCTCGCGTTCGAAGCGACGCACTCACCGCCCACGCGCAGATTCGCGTTCACCGACGCATGCAGCGCCTTCGCCCTGCCGATCAGTTCGTCGATACCCGAGCGCCCGACAAGCAACGCGACGAACTCGTCGCCGGCAAAGCGCGCCACGACGTCGTACTCGCCGACGCTGCGCGATAGTCGCCGCGCGACCTCCTTGATGACCTCGTCGCCGCACACATGGCCCAGCGAATCGTTGATCTCCTTGAAGTTATCGAGGTCGATGAAGAGGATCGCTATCTGACAGGCTGACGTCGAGGCCGTGCAGAGCAGGTCTGACAACCGTGCATATAACGCAGACCGATTGAGCAACCCGGTCAACGGATCGAGGCTTGCCTGCAACTGCAATTGCTCCTGATCCCTGATCCGGTCCGTGATGTCGCTGAACACGGCGACCGTGTGTGTCGTTCGCCCATGCTCGTCGAGCACGGGCGATATCTGACGCTGCGCCCAGAATCGCGATCCGTCTCGACGGCGTCCCTCGACGACCGTCGCGGCTTTGAGACGATCCGCAGTCGATGACGTGGCATCGAGCAAAGCCGCGTCATTCATGCTTCCGGGCAGGACGTCGGCCGCTTCTTTGCCGAGAACGTCCGCGACAGGCAGCCCCGTGAGCCGCTGAAACGCAGGGTTCGCGTAGATCACCTGCACAGCGTCTTCGGTGGTGGTTTGCAGAAGGACGACGGCATTGTCCGACGCGTCCAGCGCTCGACTGCGAATCCTCAACTCCTGTCTTGCCAGTTCGTGCGCGCTGACGTCGGCTGCCGTGACGAAACACGCTTCATGGCCGGCATAGTTCAGAAGATGGTACGAGACATCGACATGAATGATGTGACCGTCCAGACGCGTATGCCTGCGCACGCCGCCCGACCCTGCCGGCGCGCTTGCCGCGATATACATCTCCAGGTCTTGCCGGAATTGCTGTCTATCCTCCGGCGGACGCAGGTCGTCGGCGGTAATCTGCATCAGCTCGCTGAGACTGCCTCCGTACTGACGCTGCGCCGCTGCGTTGGCGGTGAGCACGCGTCCCGTATGAATGTCGAAGATGAGCATTGCCAGCGGATGCTGCGCGAAGTACTCGATAAAGCGGTCATGTGCTTCCCTCGCAACGATCCTGGCCGCGCTGCTCGCGAGCGACGCGCGGTGCGCGATCACGAGCGCGTAAGCCAGCAAGATCAAACCCGTGGCGAGCGCGACGGCGAACGTGACCTTCTGCCGAACCAGTTGCGCTTCCGCCGTGAGTTGCATCGTTGCGAGCTTCGACCTCTGCGCCAGTTGCAGTTCGGAGAGCCCATGCATGATCGACTGAAGCGTCTTGTTGGCCTTCTCCAGTTGCGTCGAATCGACGCCTCGGCTCGCGCCAGGGCCGCGCGCGCTCGTCGCGGCCAGGTCGAGTTGCGATGCCCACAGGCTGGTGTCTCTGCGCAGCGTCGATAGCTGATAGAACGATGCCTCGTCGTCGTTCAGGAAGCGCTGAAGCAGATCGTACGAGCGCATGGCTTCGACGGCACGCGACACCGGCCAGGCGAGCGATCGAAACCGCGCGCTGCCGACGCCGGTGAGGAAGTCCGCGTTCGCGTCGATATGCAGATTGGCGATCAGTTCCAGTTGCGAACTGACCGTGAGCGCTTGTCGCAGCGCGTCTTCCTGTTGCGATCGCGATCTCGCCGCGAAATAGCACGTCAGCGCAGCGAACGACGCAACTGCAAACAGAAAGATGACCGCTCCGAAAAGCCGGCCTCTTTTGGAGCCTCGAAGGCCCCGCACGAACCGCCGCACGTCTTTTTTCATTGCCACTTGCCGAACGCCAAATCTTTTGTAGTAGTGCGCGATGCGATGCCTTGAATGCGAATGCCGCTTCGAATCGCACCTGGCTCGTCCGACTGCCGTAGACCACTTAAGGAACGGCCTATCTCCGAACACTCTTATCGGCTGCTTATCCGTTTAGTTAAGTCAGGAGTCGTCCGTTTCGCGAGGCCGCGAAACGCGAACGAGTAAATCGTGCCGGTCATGTGCGCGATCATCGGTAAAACAGGGTTTTCATCAATGCGCGGCGTCGTTCCTTCCGACGATACTCAGGCACCACTTCTCGTCGGAGCACACCATGTCGCAAACGTTTCTCTCGCATCAGGAAATCTTTGAACGAAGCATCGACCACCTTCTCACGCAAGGATCGGCTTCGCTGCTGCCGCGAGGCGGTGGTGCTTACCGCGGACGATGCGGTGGCTGTCCCGTCGGCGCGCTGGTGCGGCCGGGCGACTATCGCACTGCCATGGAAGGCGTGCCGGTGCGCTTCATTCTCGCGGACCCGACGCGCGTTCCGGCTTATATGGATGTGGGCGTCGCCGCGCTCAGAAAGGCGCTCTTGCGGGCAAGGATCAACGTGTTCTCACCAGAAACGGTCGAACTGTTGAGCTGCTTGCAGAACGTACACGACGTTTTCGGCATCTGGGAGTGGGAGGACCGCCTGCGTTCCATCGCGCGCCAATTTGGCCTCTCGGCCGAGCGCTTGCAGCGCGCCGCCTAGTGAATCAAAGGCAACGCATCATGAAAGACCTGACGGAAATCTTCGCGAAAGTGCGGTCGCATCTGCTTGCGCAGCAGGCCTTATCCGTGGATGACGACGGAACCTGCCGCCTGCGCGGGCAAGACGGCCGCCGATGCGCGATCGGCATCCTGATCGATGACGCGCACTACGGTCATCCGCTGGAAGGCCTCGGAATCAGCTATTACAAGGCGGGGCAAGACGGTCCGCTACTGCGCGCGCTGGCGATGTCCGGTGTCGACGTCTATCGCGCGGAAACGTTAGCGCTACTTCACGACCTGGAAGATCTGCATGATGCAGGGGACGTCGCAGACTGGCCGCTTCAGCTTTCTGCTGTGGCCAAGCGTCACGCCATAGCGCTGACCGAGGACGCGATGGTTTGACGGCGCAAGGCGCGGCGACAAGGGCCGCGCCTTCATGCCCGTGCCTCGGCATCGTCCTAATCGGCGATAAGCAGTCAGATCAACCCCCAGTTCTGGGAATTCGGCGATCAACAAGAACCCTATAATCGCACGATACTACGCACCGCTCTCGATCTGACTGCGCGGCAAGCGTCCCGCTCTATCGCCCGGGCCAGGCAAAGAACATCAAAATCGCGTCGAACGCATGCAAATCAAAAACTCCAGACGGTGGGCGCCGCGCGGAGCAAAGAGGTGGCTCATCGCCGGAGCAGCACTTTTTGCCGCCGGCATCATCAGAACGATGCTGCACCCGTTGCTCGGTCCCGTCATGCCCGGCGCGGCTTTCCTGATCGCTGCGGCGCTCGTTCAGTACTATTGCGGCCTCGCGCCCGCCTCGTTCGTGATGTTGGCCGGACTCGTGATCGCCGACTATCTGTTCGTGGCGCCGTACGGGCGCATCGACGTCATCGACGCTTCCGACTTCCGGCTGCTCATCTCCTATCCGCTCATCACGATCGTCGTCATCACGCTCATGAGCGCTTGCGACGCGCGCAGTATCGCGCCGAGCTGCTCGCGGCGGTCGCGCAGTCGCGCTATGAAATGCTGCTGCGTCACGACAACGAGCGGCTCATCGCGCGTCGCGCCACGGACGAAATGCATCGCATGCTGCATCACATCGCGCAATACAATCGCTCGCTCGTCGTCATCAAGGCGCTCGACCTGGCGAACGGCGTGTCGCCCGGCAGTGTCGTGGCCGCGGCGACTGCCACGCGCAACGGCGTCTTCGACGACACATCGTTCGGCTCAGGCATCGCGTACGGGACGAAGCATGCCGAGGCGCACGAGGAGGATCTTGCCCGCGTAAGCGTTCGCCTGACGCCGGGGCATCACCGCATCCGTTTCCGGTCCGGCGGACGCGAGGACTGGCAACCCGTCGAGTGCGTGTGCGAGCGCTTCGTCACGCCGTCGGGCGACTTCCTGATTCTGCGAGCAGAAGACTGACTATGAACGCGCCCGAGTTTTCGTCGGCACACGGCCACGATCACGCCGTTTTACTTCTGCACGGCCTCTCCAGTTCGCCGCTCGAACTGCGTTTCCTCGCGCGATTTCTCGCCGACGAAGGTTTCGCGACGCATACGCCGGAATTGCGCGGATACAGCGCGGGCACCGGACACGAAGCGATGGAAGGATGGATCGATGCGGCCATCAACGAGTTCGACGCGCTCGCCGCCCGCTATCGCCACGTTTCCGTATGCGGGCTTTCGATGGGCGCGACGCTCGCAGCCGCCGTCGCGCAACGACGCCCGGACGCGCGCGCGTTGTTGCTGCTGTCGGTCACGCTCGACTATGACGGCTGGGCGATACCGTGGTACCGCTTTCTGCTCGACTATCTCTACTACACGCCGTTGCGCTCGCGCTACCGTTATCGCGAAGAGGAGCCGTACGGCCTGCGCAACGAGGCGTTGCGCTCGAAGATCGCGCGCGCAATGCAGAAGAATGAAATCAGTGAGGTCGGTCCCGCGTCCATCGCCATGCCGGCGCTGCACGAAGCGAGCCGCCTCGCTCACGCGGTGCGCAAGGAGCTCAAGGGCATCACGACGGACTGCCTCATCATTCACGCCATCGACGACGAGACGTCGAGCCCGCATAACGCCCGCTTCGTCGGCAAGAACGTCGGGGCGTCGTTCCTCCGCACGATCTGGCTCGACGATTCATATCACATGATCACATCGGATAACGAGCGCGAAGTCGTCGCGCGGGAATGCGCGCTCTTCTTGCGCGAAAGCGCGGCAGCGTCGGAATCGAACCATGCGCCGACGCCGGTCGTGTCGCGCGCCCTCGCGCGCCGGTTGCGGCAACTGGCGACCGTTGCGAGGAAAGCATGAATCGCACGTGCGCGGTCGCGGCGGCACTCGCCCTCCTGCTAACGGCCACTGCGCACGCGGCGAACGCTGATGAGCCGCCGCCCGCCAGTGACTGGAAGGTGTCGATCGGGCCCGGCCTGTATGTCTTTCCGAAGTATCCCGGCTCGTCGAAATTGCAGGTCCTGCCGTTCCCGGTTCAGGACATATCGTGGAAGGAACGCATCTTCTCGCAAGGCCCGGACGTGCTCGGCGTGAATGCGTTGAAGGGCGAGAACTATCACGTCGGTGCGTCGCTGAGCTTCGATTTCCAATCGCAATCCGCCTCCGACGACTCCCGTCTGAAGGGCTTGCCTGATGTCCACTACGGCCCCAAGCTGCGGCTTTTTGCAGACTACACGTGGTGGGCGTTCACGGGCGCGGCTGCCGTATATCAGGATATAGCCGGAACGGGGCAAGGTCTCACCGCGATGACGGATCTCTATATGTCGGCTCCGTTGGGCAAGCTCTTGCTCTCCGTCGGACCGGGTCTGACGTGGGCGAACGCGGCTTATACGAGGACGTTTTTCGGCGTCAGCGCGCAGGAAAGCGCCGCGTCGGGCTTGCCTCAGTACGCGACGCGTTCCGGCTTGCGCGATATCCACCTCGGCCTGAACGCTACCTACACGATGAACGCGCACTGGTCCGCCGATGTCACGGCGCAAATCGGACGCCTCGAAAAATATGCCGGCGGCAGTCCGATCACCGAGCGCCGTCTCGATCTCAACGGCGTGGCGTCTGTTGCATATCACTTCTGATGCCGCGAGGCGAGCGATAGTCGCGCGAGACTAGGCGTTGGCCTGCGTTTCCAGATGGCGCAGCAGCTTGCCCACCATCCATACGACGGTCATTCCGACCAGCACGAAGAACGCGGCGAGCGGCGTCAGCACCTGCACCGAGACGAAGCCCGCGAGTCCCATCATCGCCGACGAAACAAGCAGCAGCGCGCAACCTAGAATCGCGCTCGTCAGCCCCGCGATGTGCGGGAACAGCGAATTGCCTTTCGCCATGAGCGTCGGATACATCGCGCCGGCGCAAAAGCCCATCACGAGCACGGGCAGCGCGAGCGTCCATACGCGAAGGCCGACGGTCAACGCGAGCAGCAGCATGACGGCCGACGCAGCCGCCATTGTCCATGAGCCGATGCGCAGCCGCGCTTCGGCGCTCGGCAGACGCGGACCATGCACGCGGTTCGACAAGCCGCCGAAGAAGTACATCATGCCGATGCCGAGCGCGAGATAACCGAAGTACGTCGGCGGCTTGTGCAGCGTGTTCTGGACCATGAACGGTCCGACGATATTGAACACCAGCAGAATGCTGTAGCAGAGGCCCTGCGCGAGAAAGCAGCTCTGAAACACCGGACTTGCGAGCACCTTGCCCGCGTTCGCCATCAGCGTGCGAGGCTCGAGCCGCACCGGCCGCCGCAACGTCTCGCGATAACGCCATACGAGCGCCCACATCACGATCGAATAAATGAGCAGGAAGACGAGGCACGCCTTCCAGCCGAACGCGGTCTGCAGATGCGCGCCGATCACAGGCGCGACAATCGGGGCGAGCCCCCACGCGATCGAGATATACGTGAACGCGTGCATCAACGCGTGGCCCGAGAACGAATCGGTGATGATGGCCTTCGCGAGCAGATTCGTCGCCGCAATGCCGAAGCCTTGCAGGCAGCGCGCGATAAGAAACGTTTCGAGGTTCGTCGCGGCGAGCGACAGCAGGCAGCCGAGCGTGAAGACGACAAGGCCGAACGCGAGCACGCGCTTGCGGCCGTATGCGTCCGCCACCGGTCCGAGCGTCAGTTGGCCGAGCGCGTAGGCCGCCATGTAGCCCGAGACGCTCGACTGGATCGCTTGCGGCGAGGTCGCGAAATAGCGCGCCATCGCGGGCAGCGCGGGCACGTAGATGTCGATGGCAAGCTGCCCTGCCGATGCGAACAGACACACGAGGAACAGCAGAAAGCGCGGCGAGTTCGCCGGGCGCGCGGCGACGAACGTGCCGTCCAGATGAGCAGGGTTCATGAAAGCGACGAAAGCGACGAAGGAGCGGATGCCGTGACGAGGCATCCGCCGGTTCAGATGGAATGAGGCTTGGAAGCGGCGTCAGCGCGTATTCTGCCTGTCATCGCGCGATGCCGCCGAAGGCGCCACGTCCGCTATGCGCCGCTGCGGTTAGCGGCGACGCGTTGCGCGTCGGCATCGCGGGTCGATCCTTTCGCCGGACGCCCCGCCCAGTGGCCCGCGAGCATGGAGCCCGACAGGTTGTGCCACACGGAAAAGAGCGCGCCGGGCAGCGCGGCAATCGGTGTGAAGTAGAGCTTGCCGAGCGTCGCGGCGAGACCCGAGTTCTGCATGCCCACTTCGATCGCCAGCGTGCGGCAAACGGCTTCGTCGAAACCGAGCAGACGCCCGCCCCAGTAGCCGCCGAGCAATCCGATGCCGTTGTGCAGCACCACGCCGAGCGCCACGACGACGCCGACCGACGCGATGCTCTTCTGCGTTCCGCCGACCACCGCCGCGATGATCAGCAGGATCGACACCATCGACACGAGCGGCAGCACCGGCTCGATCTTGCGCACCAGCTTGCCGAAGAAATGATTCACGATCAGCCCGACGATGATCGGCAGGGCGACGATCTGCAGAATGCTCATGAGCATGCCGTGGACGTCCACGGCGATGGACGCGTCGACATAAAGGCGCGTGAGCAGCGGCGTCGCGAACACGCCGACGAGCGTGGAGAGCGCGCTGATCGTCACCGAGAGCGCGACATCGCCGCGCGCCAGATAGATCATCACGTTCGACGCCGTGCCGCTCGCGACGCTGCCGACGAGCACCATGCCCGCGGTGAGATCGGGCGGCATGCGCAGCGCCTTGGCGATAACCCAGGCGGCGAGCGGCATCACGAGATAGTGCAGCACGATGCCGGCGACGACCGGCGCCGGACGCGTGAAGACGCGCCGGAAATCGTCGATGGAAAGCGTCACGCCCATCGACAGCATGATGATGGTGAGCAGCGTCGTCACGTGCGGCGCGATGCCGGTGACCGATGACGGCGAGAAGTACGCGGCAACCGAAGCAAGTACGGCCCAAAGCGGGAAAAGACGGGTAATGCGGGCAAGCATGTGGTGCGGTCCTCGAATGTCGTGGCGTGTATGTTCTGGGCGAACGTCGAGCGCAGCAGCCGGCGCGTGATGCCCGGAAGGCGTCACGGCGACACGTTTCGCTGCGTCGGATGGCAAAGCGCGGCGTGGGTTGCGGGCCGCGTGTGGGACGAAATGCTTGCCTTCGTGGGGCGAATGCCCGTTGACGATGCCGCGCCGCGCGGGTCACGCGCGACGCGGCCATTTGGCGGGCAAGGCCCGTATTTTACCGGCGCCCGCCCGAAGTCCGCGCACCGCCCTGACAGGCGATGCCGATTCAGCGCGTCGACTCGATGGCTGCGGGGCTCAGATCGGTCGGAAAGCAGTGGGGATGTTCGAATCCCATCGGCGAGGCGCCCGTCGAATAGATGATGTTGTCAGTGTTGTTCGGCCCCTGCCCGCGCGGCACGTTGCCGAGTCCCGCGAGCTTGCGCATGCGGTATGCGATCGCATGATCCGCGCAGGCGCTGTCGCCGCTCACGCCCAGACCGCCGATCACCTTTCCGCCCGCATAGAGCGCCACGCCGCCGCCGAAGGTGATTACGCCGCCGAGCGTGCGCCCGATGCCGCTGCCGTGTTCCAGAAAGCGCGCATCGAACGGATTCGAGTTGTTCAGACCGTAGAGCGAGCCGCCCGGCTGCGTGGCCGCGTAGAGATTCGCCGTGGAGAGCGCGAGCGCATCGTTGGAGAAGCCGTTCGCCGTGTACGCCTTCGCAATGGCGATGGCGCGACTGCCGGGCCACGCGTCGCCCGTCTTGATGACGGAGCACAAGTGTCCTTCGCGATCCACGACCGCGGCCCACATCCGGTTCGGCTTGAAAATGCCGCCGTTGCCGTCGCCCGCATTGACGACTTTGGCCAGTTGATTCTCGACCAGCGAGACGGTTCCTTGGGGAAGCATGCAACGTCCCTGCGGATAGTCGTCGTAGCCGTACGCGTGAGCGAGCGGCGACACGAGTGCAACGGACATTGCGGCGGCCAACGAGTAAGACGCGATCATGCGCATGGCGATTCTCCCGACGTATTCACGATTTAACTACACGAGTGAAGCACTAAACCGATCGCTGCCTAACAAGATAGGATGCCTTAGTGAATAGAACGAACGTTGTTTCTTCGTCGTAAACCCTGAACGAAGAAGCGCGCGCTGCCTACGCAAGGCTCGTAGAAAGCGCGCTGTAATCGGAAGAAAGTCAGCCCGACACGGACGCTTCCACCACGGCGAGATAGGCCGCCAGCGCCCGCTTGACCTCGCGTAGATAGCGCTTCGCGAGTTGCACGTCGCCCATCGCGGGACGCAGCTTGATGGCGAGCGCGCCGCTCGCGAGCGCGCGCAACATGTCGACGTAAAGCGCGCGCTCGGCGGGCTTCACGCTCGCCATGCGCACGTCGATCACCTTCCGGAGCGTGCCGGACTCGCGCTTGGTCTTGTCGTCGTGCGGCATGACGGACATGAGGATGAGGCAATCCGGGTGCTGCTCCAGATACGTGATGTAAGGCGTCATGATGCGGTCGATCACCGCCTCCGACGACAACGTGCGCCACGTCTCGGTGTCGATCTTATCGAGCGCGTCGTCGATCTCGCCCATCGCCGCTTTGTGCCGGTCCCAGAGCGCGCTCAAGAGACTCTCGCGGTCCGGAAAGAAGTGATACATCGAGCCGATCGGCGTCTGCGCGCTGCGGGCTACGCCATGCATGGTCACGCCGGCGAGACCTTTTTCCACAATCAGATCGGCCGTCGCGTCGAGCACCGACTCGATGCGCGCGCGCCCGCGCGCCTGCAATGGCGAACGCGCGCTGTTCGCGCGTTCAGGCGCATGCGGGTCGTGATCCTGTGACTTCGTCATCGGGTCTCCAATCGTCGAACGAAACTAGACGCATCCGTCTACAATCATGCATACTAGACGATGCCGTCTAGTTTGGCGAGCGTGCCGCAAATGTCGCGGCCGCGCCATCGGATGCAGGTTCATTACGGCCGCCTTGCAGCGCGGTCATATCGAGGTTGGAGAAATCATGGCAGTTACAGCACCTGCACAGGGCGGCGAATCGAACGAGTCGACCCAACGCAAATCGTCGCGGCGACGCGTGCTGTTGCTCATCGTCGGCATCATCGCCATTGTCGCGGGCCTGATCTGGGGACTGCGCTGGTGGACGGTCGGCCGCTTCATCGAGAGCACGGACGACGCGTATCTTCAGGCAGACAGCGTGACCATCGCGCCGAAGGTAGCCGGTTACGTGACCGACGTGCTCGTCGCCGACAATCAGGCGGTGGCGGCGGGCGCACCGCTCGCGCGGCTCGATACCCGCCAGTATCAGGCGTCGCTCGATCAGGCCAAGGCCACGCTCGATGCGCGCGCCGCCGACATCCAGCGAGCCGAGGCGGAACTCAAGCAGCAGCACGCGAATGCCGACCAGGCCAAAGCGCAAGCCGAGGTATCGCGCGTGAGCCTCGCGCATGCCGAAGACGACGTGCGCCGTTATCGGCCGCTCGTCGCCACCGGGGCGGAAACCGAGGAGCGGCTCGCGAGCCTCGTGAGCACGCGCGATCAGGCTCGCGCGACGCTTGCCGCGAATCTGGCTGCGGCACGCTCGGCGGCCACGCAAATCGGCGCGACCGAGGCGCAGATCGTGCAGGCCCGCGCGCAGATGGAAGCCGCAGAGGCGCAGATGAACCAGTCGAAGCTCGATCTCAACGACACCACGCTGTATAGCCCGCTCGCCGGGCGCGTCGGCGACCGCACCGTGCGCGTCGGCCAGTACGTGCAGCCGGGCACGCGTCTGATGACGGTGGTGCCGGTGCAGAGCGTGTATCTCGAAGCGAACTTCAAGGAAACGCAAGTGGGCCGCATGCGCGTCGGCCAGCCGGCGACGCTGCACGTCGATGCGCTGAAGGGCACCGAGCTGCACGGCGTCGTCGAGAGCTTCTCGCCCGGCACCGGCGCGCAGTTCGCGCTGTTGCCGCCGGAAAACGCCACCGGCAACTTCACGAAGATCGTGCAGCGCGTGCCGGTGCGCATTCGCATCGACACGGGGCCGCAAACGCGTCAGGTCCTGCTGCCGGGCCTGTCCGTGACCGTCGACGTGGACACGAAGTCGGCCACCGATGACAGCAAGCGCATCGCAGCCGAGAACCATCATGACTGAGGCAAGCGCGAACGCGCCGGCACGCGCCACCGCGACAGACTGGATCGCCGTGACCGCCGGCGCGCTCGGCGCGCTGATGGCCACGCTCGACATCTCCATCACGAACTCGGCGCTGCCGCAGATCCAGGGCGAAATCGGCGCGACCGGCACCGAAGGCACGTGGATCTCCACCGGCTATCTGATGTCGGAAATCGTGATGATCCCGCTCGCCGCGTGGCTCACGCGCGTCTTCGGTCTGCGCAATTTCCTGCTCGGCAACGCGGTGCTCTTTACGATGTTCTCCGCCATGTGCGGCCTTTCGCATTCACTGCCGATGATGGTGGCCGGCCGCATCGGCCAGGGCTTCACCGGCGGCGCGATGATTCCCACGGCGCAGACCATCATCCGCACGCGGCTGCCGCGCGAGCAGATGCCGGTGGGCATGACCATCTTCGGCCTGATCGTGCTGCTCGGCCCGCTCATGGGGCCGGTGGTCGGCGGCTGGCTCGCCGAAAACATCTCGTGGTCGTGGTGCTTCTTTCTGAACTTGCCGGTGGGCGTCGCGCTGGTGGCGCTGCTGCTTTCCGGCTTGCCGTCCGAGAAGTCTCAGTGGGACGCGTTCTTCAAGGCCGACTGGATCGGCATTGCGGGTCTCGCTATCGGGCTCAGTTCGCTCACGGTCGTGCTCGAAGAAGGCCAGCGCAATCAGTGGTTCGAGTCGAGCGAAATCGTGTTGCTCTCGTGCGTCGCCGCGTTCGGCATGGTGCTGATCGCCGTGTCACAGGTCATTGCGAAGCGCCCGATCGTGCGGCTCTCGCTGTTGCGCAATCCGCGCTACGCGAGCGTCATTCTGATCGTCTTCGCCGTCGGCGCCGGACTCTATTGCGTGTCGTTTCTGCTGCCGCAGTTCCTGAGCATCGTGGCAGGCTACAACGCGCTGCAGTCGGGCTCCATCATGCTGATTTCCGGCGTGCCCGCGTTTCTCATCATGCCGGTGCTGCCGCGCCTGCTCGGCAAGGTGGACTCACGCGTGCTCGTGATCGCGGGCCTTCTCTGCTTCGCCGGAAGCTGCCTGCTGGACATTTCGCTGACCGCGCAGAGCGTCGGCCACGACTTCTTCTGGTCGCAGATTCTGCGCGGCATCGGCCAGATGCTCGCGATGATGCCGCTCAATCAGGCGTCGATGGCCGCGGTGTCGCGCGAAGAATCGGGCGATGCGGCCGGGCTCTACAACATGGCGCGCAATCTCGGCGGCTCGGTCGGGCTCGCGATCCTCGGCACGGTGATCGACCGGCGCAACGACTTTCATAACGCGGCCATCCGCGAATCCGTGACGGCGAATTCGGTCATCGGGCAGGAGCGCATCGCCGGAAGCGCCGCGAGTTTCTTCGCGCAGACCGGCGACATGGCGCACGCGAAGTTGCAGGCGCTCGGGCAACTCTCGATGCAGATCGGCCAGCAAGCCGTCGTCATGACGTACTCCGAAACGTTTTACGTGCTCGCCATCGCGCTGCTCGCCTGCCTGCCGCTCGCGATGTTGCTGAAAACGCCGTCGTTCAAACCCGGCGAAGCGCCGTCCGCCGGACATTGAAGCAATGAATCTCCACACGATGTCCCGTTATCACTTTCGCTTCACTCGTCTGCTGCCGCTCGCGGCGCTCGCGCTCGCGGCCTGCACCGTCGGACCCGACTATCACGGCGCGCCGGATGTCGCCGCGCAATCGGTGCAAAGCGGCGCGTTCGTGCGCGCGCCGTCGCAGGGCGTGCTCGCCACGCACGCGCCGGCCGCATGGTGGCGCTCGCTGAACGACCCGCAACTCGACGCGCTGATCGACGCCGCGCTCGCCGGCAATCTCGACGTGAAGATGGCGCAGGCGCGTCTGCGCCAGGCGCGCTCGCAATTGCGCGGGGAACGCGCGAACGCATTGCCGAAGGCTTCGGCGTCCGCGGCGGCGTTGCGCATGCGCTCGCCTGACACGGCCATTCTCGGCGGATCGGAAGGCTCGGGCGGCCGTGGCCCGCTGGACTTCTACACCGTCGGCTTCGATGCATCGTGGGAGATCGACCTCTTCGGCGGCACGCGCCGCGCCATAGAAGCGGCATCGGGCGAAGCGGAAGCCGTGCAGGCCGATCTCGCCGATACGCAAGTGTCGCTGGCCGCCGAAGTCGCGTCCGCCTATATCGACTTGCGCGACGAGCAAGAGCGGCTCGCGCTTGCGCAGCGCACCGCCGACTATCAGCAGCAGATGCTCACGTTGACCGAGCAGCGCCGCGCACGCGGCACGGCGGCCGAAGTGGATGTCGAGCGCCTCAACACGCAGGTCAACACGACGCGCGCGACGCTCGTGCCGCTGCAAGTGCAGATCACCGATTCGCTGGATCAACTCGCGGTGCTGACGGGCCGCGCGCCCGGCGCGCTCGACGTCGAACTCGCGCAGCCCGCGCCGCTGCCGACGCTGCCCGCGTCGGTTCCGATCGGCGATCCCGCGACGATGTTGCAGCAGCGCCCGGATATTCGCGCGGCGGAGCGGCGTCTCGCATCGAGCAACGCGCAGATCGGCGAGCATATCGCGGATTATTTTCCGAAGGTCTCGCTGCTCGGCGATATCGGTTTCTCGGCGTCGGAGCCGGGGCATCTGATTCGCAAGGAGAACTTCTCGTGGCTGGGCGTGCCGTATCTGCAATGGAACGTGCTCGATTTCGGCCGCACGGCGGCGAGCGTCGATGCAGCGAAGGCATCGCGTGACGAAGCGGAAGCGCGTTACGGCAAAACGGTGCTCGCCGCGCTGAAGGACGCGAATTCGGCGCTTTCACGCTATGGCAATCAGCGCGAGCATGTCGTGCGGCTTCAGGAAGTGCAGGCGTCGTCGGAGCGGTCGGCTACGCTCGTGCGTCAACGGTACACGGCGGGCGTATCGACGCTCATCGACTTGCTCGACGCTCAGCGCACCGAGTTCGCCGCGCAACAGGACGTGGTCGCGGCGCGCGCCGAGTTGCTGAGAGATTTCGTGTCGCTGCAAAAGAGTCTCGGCCTCGGCTGGCAGCAAGCGTCGGACTCGACTTCCTGACGAGAACATTCGATTGCTCTGCGGAATGCATCTTGCGACAGCGTTCAGTCTTGAACCTGTGCTTCCGGCATCACGCGGAGAATCGAATGCATCAAGCGAAACACCCTGCCACACGCTTCACCACTCTTACACGCGCATTGCTGATCGCGGCGAGCGCCGCGGCGTTCTCAACCGCCACGCAAGCACAAAGCGAAATACAAGCCGCGTCCGCAGCCGTGGCGGCGAGCGCGCCCGCCTCGTCGCCGCTGCCGCCGTCCGAGCTCTACGGCGAGCTATATCGCGAGGTGCAACTCGCGCACGTCTATCCCGATAGCAAGACGTTCGCCGACATGACGCCGAACGTGTCGCCGCAGCAAGTCATGATCGACTATGCGAACCGGACGCAGCCGTTCGATCTCGCGCGCTTCGTCGGCTCGCACTTCACGCTGCCCCAACGGGCAACCAAGGGCTATGCGTCCGACCCGAACGAAAGCGTGACGCAGCATATCGACACGCTCTGGACCGTCCTGCGCCGCAATCCGGATGCGAACGCGAGCCCGTGGTCATCGCTGTTGCCGCTGCCGTATGCGTATGTCGTGCCGGGCGACCGTTTCGATGAGATCTACTACTGGGATTCCTACTTCATCATGCTCGGACTGCGGCAAAGCGGGCAGCGCGAGTTGATGAAAAACGAACTGGATAACTTCGCGACGCTCATCGACCGATACGGGCATATTCCGAACGGCAACCGCAGCTACTATCTGAGCCGCTCGCAGCCACCCTTCTTCGCGCAGATGGTTCAGCTCGCGACGGAAACCGACGGCGACAGCGCGTATCTGCGCTATCTGCCGGAACTCGCGCGCGAATACGCGTACTGGATGGACGGCGAGAACAAGGTCGCGCCCGGCGAGGCGTATCGGCATGTCGTGCGTCTTTCGGACGGCACGCTCCTGAACCGCTATTGGGACGACCGTGCCACGCCGCGCGACGAGTCGTATCGCGAAGACGTGGAGACGGCGAAACAGATGCCGCAACGCAATGCCGAAGACCTCTGGCGCAATCTGCGCGCGGGCGGCGAAACCGGCTGGGACTTCAGTTCGCGCTGGTTCTCGGACGGCAAGTCGCTCGCGACGATCGAAGTCACGTCGCTCGCGCCGGTCGATCTGAACGCGCTGCTCTACGATCTCGAACGCACGCTGGCGCGGGCGTATCGCGTGAAAGGCGATGCCGCGCAAGCCGAAGACTTCGAACAACGCGCGCACGCGCGGGCGCAGGCAATCCGCAGCCATCTCTGGGACCCGCAACTGCACGCGTTCGGCGATTACGATTTCGTCGCGCATGCGCTCACGCATCGCCTGAGCGCCGCGACGGTGTATCCGCTGTACGCGGGCATCGCGACGAAAGCGCAGGCGAGCGCGGTGGCATCGACGATTCGCGGGAAGCTCCTGCGCGCGGGCGGCCTCGCGACCACGACGGTGCGCTCCGGCCAGCAATGGGACGAGCCCAACGGCTGGGCGCCGCTGCAATATCTCGCGATCATGGGCCTGCGTCGCTATGGCGAGTCCGCGCTCGCGCGCCAAATCGCGGAGCGCTGGATTCAGACGAACGTCGCGTATTACCAGCATACCGGCAAGCTCGTCGAGAAATACGATGTCGACGCGAAAGCCGGATCGACCGCAGCGGGCGGCGGCGAGTATCCGTTGCAGGACGGCTTCGGCTGGACCAACGGCGTGCTGCGCACGTTGATGGTCATGTATCCGTCGGCGGCGGGCGCGACCACGCGTCCGGTCGATGTCCCTTCCGGCGCGGCCGGCGTCGCGGACGCGGCGGCTTCGGCGGCGAAGGCGTCGAAGAATACGCATCGGCTGGCACCGACGCCGAGCGGCGAATGAGCGGCGTAGGATCGTCGGAAATCGGGACCGTGCGCGGCGCTATACTCACGCGCTTTTTCGCCACGCACGGCCTGAAGGACAACCGATGAACGCAATTCCCCCTTGCCCGCACTGCCATTCCGAATTCACGTATGAAGACGGCGGCGCGTACGTCTGCCGGGAGTGCGCGCACGAATGGAGCGCAAAGGCGGACACCGCTGCCGAAGCATCCGCGAAGGTCTATCGCGATTCGGCGGGCAACGTGCTCAACGACGGCGACACCGTCACCGTCATCAAGGACCTGAAGCTGAAAGGCTCGGGCGGCGTCATCAAGATGGGCACGAAGGTCAAGAACATTCGCCTCGTGGATAGCGACCACGATATCGACTGCGAGATCGACGGCTTCGGCGCGATGAGCCTTAAATCGGAGTTCGTGCGCAAGGCTTGAGCGGTCGAACGGTGGCAAGCGCATTGTAAAGATGCGTTACGATGCGTGTTTTCCACGCTGCCCCCCGCCGTTTCGTCTTGATTGCGTCCGAATTCAAAGTCATCGCCCGCGCGATGCTCGCCCGTCTCGCGGCCCGGCTGCGTCCGCACGGCCGGCCGCGCACGCTTCTGCTGCTGCCGGCGCTCTTCGTCCTGTATGTGCTCGCGCTGATTCCGTTCACGCCCGGCATCAGCGATATCCGCAAGGCCAAGGTCGATCAGCCCGCGCAGATTCTTTCCGCCGATGGCAAGCTACTCGCCGAATTCAAGCCGACGCATCGCGAATGGGTCAGCGTGAAGCAGGTCTCGCCGTACGTCATCGACGCGCTCATCTCGACCGAAGACCGGCGGTTCTACTCGCATCACGGCATCGACTGGCGGCGCACGGCGTCGGCGGCGCTGCACACGTTCTCGGGCGATCGCCAGGGCGGCTCGACGCTCACTCAACAACTCGCGCGCAATCTGTATCCCGATGAAATCGGCCGCTCGCAGACACTCACGCGCAAGCTCAAGGAAGCGATTACCGCGTTCAAGATCGAAGCCGTTTATTCGAAGGACGAGATTCTCGAAACGTATCTGAACACGGTGCCGTTTCTGTACAACGCCTACGGCATCGAAATGGCCGCGCGCACGTACTTCGGCAAGTCGGCGGGCCAGCTCGACGTGCTCGAAAGCGCGACGCTCATCGGCATGCTGAAGGGCAACAGCTACTACAACCCCGTGATCAATCCCGAGCGCGCGCTCGACCGCCGCAACATCGTGCTCGGGCAGATGGTCCGCTTCGGGCATCTTCCTCCCGCGAAACTCGACGCGCTCGCGAAGCGGCCGCTGCGCATCGACTTCGAGCGGCAGACCGAAGAGCCGGGACGCGCGCCGCATTTCGCGCAGCAGTTGCGCAAGTGGCTGATCGCGTGGGCCGACGACAACGACTTCAATGTCTATTCGGACGGGCTCGTCGTGCGCACGACGATCGACTCGCGCCTTCAGTCGATGGCCACGCAGGCGCTCACGTGGCAGGGCAATCAGTTGCAGTCGATCGCCAATGCCGCTTGGAACGGACACGGCGGCTGCGCGAACGCGGACGCCGATCTGGCGCGCGCGTTCGTGCGCGAGACGAGCGAATACCGCGCCGCCCGCGATGCCGGCGCGACCGACGCGGACGCCCTCAAGCATCTCATGGCGGATCGCGCGTTCATGCGCAACGTCTGCGAGAACAAGACGCGCGTGCAGGCCGCGTTCCTCGCGCTCGACCCGCGCAACGGGCAGATCAAGGCGTGGGTCGGCAGCCGCGACTTCACGCAGGACCCGTTCGACCACGTGCAACAGGCGCGGCGTCAGCCGGGCTCGACGTTCAAGCCCTTCGTCTATGGCGCGGCGTTCGAGCGCGGCGCGCTGCCGACGGATACGTTCATCGATCGGGACGTGACCATTCCGGTGAAGGGCAACGAGACCTGGCATCCCACCGACGAAGCGCCGCCGAGCGGACGTCCGGTCAGCCTGCGCGACGGCATCGCGTTCTCGAAGAACCGCATCACCGCGCAACTGATGCAGTCGGTCGGCCCGGCGCGCGTCGCACGTCTCGCGCGGGACATGGGCGTGCGCGAGAGTCATCTCGATGTGGTGCCGTCGCTTGCGCTCGGCACGAGTCCGGTGACGCTGAAAGAGATGGTCTCGGCGTACGGCACCATCGCCGACAACGGCAATTACATGGAGCCGCTACTCGTCACGCGCATCGAGAACCGCAAGGGCGACGTGCTCGCGCAATTCGAGAGCACGCCGGAGCGGGCGCTGTCGATCGACGCGACGCACAAGCTCGTCGACGTGATGCGCGATGTCGTGAATCGCGGCACGGCCACGGCCATTCGCACGCGCTTCGGGATTCGCGGCGATGTCGCGGGCAAGACGGGCACGACGCAGGACAACGCGGACGGCTGGTTCATCCTGATGCATCCGCAACTGGTGGCGGGCGCGTGGGTCGGCTTCAACGACAGCCGCGTGACGCTGCGCAGCGACTACTGGGGACAAGGCGCGCATAGCGCGTTGCCGATGGTCGGCGACTTCGTGCAGCGCGCGTTGCGCTCGCGCCTGATCGACTCGCGCGCGCGCTTCGACACGCAGGCGCCGCCGAGCGCGTGGCAGACTTTCGTCACGCGGCTGCGCGGATGGATCGACGAGACGTTCGCGAAGAAACCCGCGCAGACGGCGGTGCACAAGCCAGTGCGCGTCAAGCGTGCGCCTGCGCAACCGGCGGCAGAAGTGACGGAAGAGCCGCCTCAGCCGCCTATCCTCCCTGCAGTACCACCGCTGCTTCCTGCTTCGACCGCTTCGCCTGCCGTGACCGCGAGCGAGGCGCCCGCGGCGGCATCGGCCACGGAGCCGTAAGCTCAGGCTTCCGAAAAGAACCCGGCGACGATATCGTCTTTGAGACGCGCGAGTCGCGCATCGGTGCGCGCGCGCGGACGCGGCACGTCGACATCGACGATGTCGGCGATGCGTCCCGGCCGCGCCTGCATCACCACCACGCGATCCGCGAGCAGCACCGCTTCCTCGACATCGTGCGTGACCAGCACCATCGTGATCCGCTCGGCGGCCCAGATGCGTTGAAGTTCGTCCTGCATGCGGGCACGCGTGAGCGCATCGAGCGCGCCGAACGGTTCATCGAGCAGCAACAGGCGCGGCCGATTGACGAGACCGCGCGCAATCGCCACGCGCTGCGCCATGCCGCCCGACAGCTGATGCGGATAGTGCCGCTCATACCCGCGCAGGCCGACGAGCGCGATATGCTCGGCCACTGCCTTCGCCTTGTCGCGCTTCGACAAGCGCGCGTTGCGCAGCGCCACCGCCACGTTCTGTTCCACATCGAGCCATGGAAACAGGCGGTGATCCTGAAACACGATGCCGCGCGATAGATCCGTCGACACCACGCGCGCGCCGTCGAAGTCGATTTCGCCTTCGAAAGCGTCATCCAGGCCCGCGACGAGCCGCAAGAGCGTCGACTTCCCGCATCCGCTCGCGCCTACGATGCTCACGAACTCGCCGCTCTGCACGTTCAGATCGATGCGTTCCAGCACGGGCGCGCTGTCGTCGCCCGCGAAACGCTTGCTCACGTGCCGCAAGGCGAGGCTGCCGTCCTTCGCTGCTATCGCTTCCATTCGTTCTTCTCCTCAAACATAGCGCGATGCATCGAACCATCGCCGCTGGATCGCGCGGGCGAGCGCATTGAGCGCCCAACCCGTTATGCCGACGACGACCACGCCGAACAGAACGAGGTCCATCCGGAACTGCTCGCTGCCGTCCACGAGCGTATTGCCGATGCCGCTGCCCGCCACCAGCAAATACTCCGCGCCGAGCGTGGCGAGCCACGAATAGATGAGCGCGAGGTAGATACCGGTGAAGACGGACGGCAATGCCGCGGGCAAGACCACATGCGCGAGCATTTGCAGCTTGCCGTAGCCGAACGTGCGCGCGACCTCGGTCCATTGCGGCGGCACGGCGCGAATGCCGTCGCTCGTATGCACGACGACCGGCACCAGCGCGGCGAGCGAGAGGAAGACGACCTTCGCGACATCGCCGAGTCCGAACCACACGGAGATGAGCGGAATCCACGCGAACAGCGACACCTGCTTGAACGTGTCGAAGCTCGGCGCAATGGCGCGATGCGCGAGCCGCGAGATGCCGAGCAGCGCGCCCAAGGCGAGGCCGAGCGTGGTGCCGATCAGAAAGCCCGTCAATTCCCGCGCGAGCGATGCCGACAACGCACGCGCGAGCCCGCCGCTTTTCGCCTGTTCCAGCGCGACATGAAGCACTTGCGCGGGCGAGACCATCACGCCGTGGCCGGGCTGCGCATGACGAGAGACGAGCCACCACAGCGCGAGCGCCGCGAGCGGCAGCACGACGCCGCGCCAGCGCTGCGGACCGGCTGTACGCTGCTTATCGGGCGTTCCGGCTTCGAGTTCGAGTGTGGACATGTCGGCTCCTTAACCCGCGTTCGCGCGATTCAGCCTGCGTTCCACCGCGCCGAGCGAGCGGTCCGCGATGAACCCGATCGCGCCCACGATCAGCACCGACGCCAGAACGAGATCGAGCTGGAAAAGCTGGCGGCCGTAGACGATCAGATACCCGAGCCCTTCCGACGACGCGACGAGTTCCACGACGACGAGCGTCAGCCACGCCTTCGTGAACGCGAGGCGCACGCCGGTGCCGATCATCGGAATGGCGGCGGGCAGCGTGACGTGAAGAATGGTCTGCCAGCGCGAGTAGCGATACACGGACGCCACTTCGCGCAGCGCGGGCGGCGTATTGCGAAAGCCCTGGAGCGTGCTCAGCGTGACCGGCACGAGCGCGGCATGGCCGATCAGCAGATACTTCAACGGCTCGCCGATGCCGACGACGATCATCAGAAACGGAAGCCATCCGAGCACGGGCACCTGCACGATCGCATTGAAGCTCGGCAGGACATACGCTTCGAGCGAGCGCGACAGACCGAGCGCCGCACCCAGCGCGACGCCGAGCGCCACGCCGCCGATAAAGCCGACCGCCACGCGCGAGAGGCTCGCGGCCAGATGCGTCCATAGCTCGCCGCTTCTCGCGAGCGCGCCGAGCGTTTCGAAGACGAGCGCGGGCGCCGGCAAGACCTGCGCGGAAATCCATCCGAAGCGCGCGCCGAGCACCCACAACACCGCGCACACAACGGGCAAGAGCCAGGGAAGCGCCGTCCATCCGGCCGCGCGCAGCGTCTGCGCGCCGAACACGCGAGAGCGGGCGCGCTCGGCCGTGGGCAACGCGCGGGACAGTGTGTTCGCCATGAGCCTGTTCTCCGTGAAGGTTGAGCGCGTCACGCCTGCGGCTTGCCGGACGCATCGAAGCGCGGCCAGTAGCCATCGAGCTTCAGCGACTTGATGGCTTCGTCGAGATACTTCGGCTCGAACCAGCCGTTGACGCTGACGGGCTGACGGATCAGGTTGAGGCGCAGCGCGTCGTCGGCGACGGCCTGATAGCGCGCGACCAGAAACGGATCGATGAGCGGCGACATGCGTTCCTTCATCGGCTGGTTCGCATACTCGGCCTGCCATGATTCGACCGGCACGCCGCTTTTCGCCCACAGCGCGAAGAGCGCGTTGCGGTTCGCTTCATCCGACGACCATTGCGCCGCCTGCACCACCGCCGTCACCACTTTCTGCACCGTATCGGGATGCGCGTGCTCGAAGTCTTCCAGCACGAGCAGATGCGCCTGGCGCGTCAGCTGCAAGCCGTCATTGCGCGACGCGTAGACGATCTTCGCCAGCCCCTGACGCTGCAACTTGAACAGCGAATAGTCGAGGAACACCGCATCCACGCCCTTCGACGCGAGCGCCGCCTGCGCCGCCGCCGTATCGAGGTTGATGACGCGCAAGTCGCGCTCGCTCAGTCCGTTCTCCTTGAGCACGTTGTCCGTCACGAGCTGTAGATTCGTACCCCGAAATATTCCGACGCGCTTGCCCTTCAGGTCCTTCACGCCCTTGATGTCGGAGTCCGGCGGCACCGCGAGATACACGCCGGTGCGCACGTTCGACGCGAGTAGCAAATGCGTCTTGAGTCCGTTGGCGCGTCCGAGCACCGAGGGCAGATCGCCCTGATACGCGAAGTCGACTTGCTTGTTCGCGAGCGCCTCGTTCACGGCAGGTCCCGCGCCTTTGAAGAAGAGCCATTGCACATTGATGTGCTCGGGCTTCAACGCATCTTCCACGCGATGCTGCAATTGCGCGGTCGCGGCAGGCGATCCGCCGAACGTCGGGGGATCGCCCATGCCTTGTTGCGCGACGCCGATGCGCACCACGTCGGGCTGCGCTGCATGCGCGGCGCATAACAGTGCCGCGCCGAACCACGCGGCCACACTGCGTGTGATGAGGACAGAGAGTCTGCTCGATTTCATCGCTTGATCGCTAGAGTGAAGGGCGTCGGCAAAGATCAGTGCGTGCGCGTCTCGCGCTTGACGATGCGGCTCGTGCGTCCGTCGATGCCCACGGGCACATCGCCATGCACGGTCGCGCGCCGCACCACGCGATGCGCGTCGCCGTAATCGTTCACCGCGTAGTGCTGCGTCGCGCGGTTGTCCCAGATCGCGACGTCGCCCTGCGTCCAGCGCCAGCGCACGGTGTTCTCCAGACGCGTGATGTGATCGTGAAAGATCGCGAGCAGCCGGTCGGAATCCCGCTGCGACAAGCCGATGAAACGCTGCACGAAGTGGCCGAGGACGAGCGTGCGCTCGCCCGTCTCCGGATGCACACGCACCACCGGATGCTCGGTCTCGTACAGCGTGGAGGTGAACTGCTGGCGGTACTCGCGGTCCGCTTCGGTGTCCGGCGTATTGCGCGCGGCGGCGTAGTCGTAGGCGTTTGTATGCAGCGCCCACAAGCTGTCGGCGAGTTCGCGCAACGCTTGCGGCAAGTGCTCGTATGCTGCGGCCGTGTTGGCCCAGACCGTGTCGCCGCCCGCAGGCGGAATCACCACGCCGCGAAGAATCGAAATCTTGGGGTACGCGTCGACGAAGGTGACATCGGTATGCCACGAGTTTGCGCGCGCGCCGTGCTTCGAGTCGAGTTCGAGCAGGCGGCTGCCGCTTGCAAGCGAAGGCACCGTCGGATGTGCGACCGTCTCGCCGAAGCGGGCGGCGAAGGCTTCCTGCGCGGCGTCGTCGAGATGCGACTGGCCGCGGAAGAACAGCACCTTATGACGAAGCAGCGCCGCGTTGATGACGCCGATGGCGGCATCGTCGAGATCCGCCGAGAGCGTCACGCCCCGCACTTCGGCACCGATGCGCCCGCCTATCGGGCGGACCTGAAGCGGCTCGTGTGACGTGGCGGGCTGGCGTGCGGTATCGCTGGAAGATTCGTTGGCGAGCGAAACGGTATCGGACATCGTGGGCTCCGTTGATCTTGGTGTCGGTTGGGAGAAAACATTGAAGCATCTCGCCACCGCCTGACCAACGAAGCGTTTCGACTTAGCTTTACAGCGTCGATCTCATGCGCAAAGCATGTGCGTATTGCTGAAGCTCGCCGATGCTCGCCTCCAGTTCGGCACTCAATTGCGCCATCAGTTCCGCAGCCGGCATCTCGCGCGCGAGCGCCGCCGCTTGCCCCGCCCACTGCGCGCCGTAGCCGAACTCGCCCTTCGCCTTCGCCGCCGCGTGTAAGGCCTTGCCGGCGTCGTAGGTGATCGGATAATCCGGATGCGAAGGCGCGCCCGCGCTGCGGCCCAACTCCGTGAACTTGTTGACGAGGCCACGCGCGACGCGTCCCGAGATCGCCGCCGTGAACGTCGTGCGAGTCGCGGCATCGCTCAGGATGGCACGGCGAAAACCCGCGTCGATCGACGTCTCTGTGCAAGGCACGAAGGCCGTGCCCATTTGCGCCGCCTGCGCGCCGAGCGCGAGCGCCGCCGCGATGCCCGCGCCATCCATGATGCCGCCCGCCGCGATCACGGGCACGTCGAACTTGCGTGCGATCAGGCGCGTGAGCGCGAACGTCCCGATACGGTCGTCGTCGGCTTCGGTGTCGAAGACGCCGCGATGCCCGCCCGCTTCGACGCCCTGCGCGATGATCGCATCCATGCCCGCGGCGGCTAGCTGGTCCGCTTCCCGCAGGTTGGTGGCGGCGGCCATCAGCGTAATGCCGGCCTTGCGCAACGCGTCTATCGCGTCTTTAGATGGCAGTCCGAAGTGAAAGCTCACGATGGCAGGCTTCTCTTCGACGAACACCTTCAGCATGGCATCGTCGACGACGAAGCTCGTATAGATTTCAGCGAGCTTTTGCGGCGGTTTGGCGTCGTACTGCGCGAAAAGCGGCGCGAGCCAGTCGATCCATGCCTTCTCGACGGCCTCGTTCGCCTGCGCCGGACGATGGCAGAACACGTTGATGTTGAACGGCTTGTCTGTCAGCGCGCGCGTTTCGCGGATCACGTTGCGCGCGCCTTCCGCGTTCATCGCGCCGACGCCGAGCGAGCCGAGCCCGCCCGCATTCGATACCGCCGCCGCGAGCGCGGGCGTGCTGACGCCTGCCATCGGCGCCTGAATGATCGGCTTCGTGATACCGAGCAAGGGCATCAAGGTGTTGTGTCTCGTCTGCTGAGTCATTCGAATGTCCTCTCACGCGGTCAACCGGCACGCACAAAGTACAACGCCCGCTGAACTCCGAGAAGTCAGCGGGCGTCAAGTTCATGCACTCATATATTACTTCGCGGTCGGCATCACGAATTCCGCGCCCTTCTCGGTGCTTTCGGGCCAACGCTGCATGATCGACTTCTGCTTCGTATAGAAGCGCACGCCTTCTTCGCCGTAGGCATGCGTGTCGCCGAAGAGCGAACGCTTCCAGCCGCCGAAACCGTGCCATGCCATCGGCACCGGAATCGGCACGTTGATGCCGACCATGCCCACTTCTATGCGTCGGCCGAATTCGCGAGCGATATGTCCATCGCGCGTGTAGCATGCGACGCCGTTGCCGAACTCGTGCGCGTTGACGAGATCCACTGCTTCGCTGAAGTCCTTCGCGCGCACGCACGCGAGCACCGGCCCGAAGATCTCTTCCTTGTAGATGCGCATCTCCGGCTTCACGTGGTCGAACAGCGTGCCGCCCGTGAAAAAGCCGTCTTCGTGACCCGGCACTTTCAGGCCGCGCCCGTCGACGACGAGTTGCGCGCCCTCGTCCACGCCCATCGCGATATAGCCCTCGATGCGTTCGAGCGCGGCGCGGGTGACGATCGGGCCCATTTCGGCGTCCGGCTCCATGCCGTTCTTCACGACGAGCTGGCGGGCGCGTTCGGCGAGGCGCGGCACGATCTTGTCGGCGACATCGCCGACCAGCACGGCGACCGAGATCGCCATGCAGCGTTCGCCCGCCGAGCCGTACGCCGCGCCGATCAGCGCATCGACGGCCTGGTCGATATCCGCATCCGGCATCACGACCATGTGATTCTTCGCGCCGCCGAGCGCCTGCACGCGCTTGCCATGCTTCGCGCCCGTTTCGTAGATGTAGTTCGCGATAGGCGTCGAGCCGACGAAGCTGATCGCGCGAACGTCCGGATGTTCGAGCAGCGCATCCACGACGACCTTGTCGCCCTGAACGACGTTGAAGATACCGTCGGGCAAGCCGGCTTTCTTCAGCAGATTCGCCATGAAGAGCGACGCGGACGGATCGCGCTCGCTCGGCTTCAGAATGAATGCGTTGCCCGTTGCAATCGCGACCGGGAACATCCAGCACGGCACCATGCACGGGAAATTGAACGGCGTGATGCCCGCGACGATGCCGAGCGGCTGGCGCAGCGTCCAGTTGTCCATGCCCGTGGAGACTTGTTCCGTGAAGTCGCCTTTCAGCAGTTGCGGAATGCCGCACGCGAATTCGATCACCTCGATGCCGCGCGTCACTTCGCCCTGGGCGTCGGAAAACACTTTGCCGTGCTCGGCCGTGATGATCGCGGCGAGTTCGTCGCGGTGCTGATTCATCAGTTCGAGAAAGCGCTGCATGATGCGCGCGCGGCGGATGGGCGGCGTGTCGCGCCATGCGGGAAAGGCCGCCTTCGCGCTTTGCACCGCCGCTTCGACGTCCGCCGCTTCGCCCAGCACGAGCTTGCGCGGACGCTCGCCGGTCGCGGGGTTGAAGATGGGCTGCGAGCGCGCGCCCGATCCGCTCACTCGCTCGCCGTGAATGTAGTGGACGACATCGGCGGTATCGTTGAAGGCTTGCATTTCGTCTCCTGTCTCGAACGTTTCGGCAATACGACAAGTGTAGGAAGCGAATCGAGCCGTGCAAAGGCGCTATGATTGAACTCGTTGTTCACTATGGCAAACAATCCGCGCATGGACGAGCAAAAGATCGAAGCGCTCTGGACGCATCTGCACTGGCTGACGGTGCTCGCCGAACAAGGCAGCTATACGGCGGCGGCGGCGCGGCTCGGCGTGAGCAAGGCGGCGATGAGCCAGCGCATCGCGGAACTGGAGCGCGCGGCCGGCGTGCCGCTCGTCACGCGCACGACGCGCAGCGTGCGCTTCACGGAAGCGGGCCGCCGGCTCGTCGACGACACGCGCGCGCAGTACGCGCAGATCGCGACGAGCTTTTCGAGCGTGCGCGAGATGGCGGGCGTGGCGCGCGGCCTGATTCGTATGACGGCGCCGGTGGCTTTCGCGCGGCAGCAAATCGTGCCGAAGCTCGCGGGCTTTCTACACGCGCATCCGGAAGTGCGCGTGCAACTGGAGGCGTCGGACCGGCTGACGTCGATTGCGACCGAAGGCTTCGATCTCGCCATTCGTCATAGCGCGCAGGCGCCGGAAACGCATGTGGCGTGGAAGCTGTGCGATACGCATTCGGTGATCGTCGCGACGCGCGCCTATTTGCGGCGGCGCGGGACGCCCGCCACGCCCGCCGATCTCGCCGTGCACGACTGCCTGTACTATCCGCGCACGCAAGCCGCGAGCATCTGGTCGTTCGTGCGCAAGGGCGCGCGTAAGACGACGGCGGGACCGTTCACGCTCGCGATCAACGGCGCGTTCTCCGCGAACAACAGCGAATTGCTGCGCGATGCGGCGCTCGACGATCTCGGCATCGCGCTATTGCCCGACTTCACGGCGCAAGCGGCGGTGCAGGCCGGCAAGCTCGTCGTGCTGCTGCCGGACTGGCGGCCCGTGGGCGCGTTCGCAGATCAGCTTTACGTGGTGCGGCCCTATGCGACGCATGTGCCGCGCGCCGTCGCGCTATTCATTGGCTATCTGCGCGAGGCTTTCGCGGGCGGCTTTCCGCTTTGACGCGGTCGCTGCGTCCTTCGGTGGATCACGTCACATAGAGCAGGCATCCCACGGAGGTGAGGCACGCGCACGCGCTCGCGTAGAAGAACCATGTCGAGCGCAGAACGCGAAAGCGGGCGCGCTCTTCGTCGAGCCGGTCGTCAGGGAGTTGCCAGAGGTCGAGATAGGTCGCGATCGTGCAGGAAAGCAGCGCAACCGCCGATAATGAGGAGACCAAAAAGAACAGGCCCCAGGCGAGATCGTTCATAGTGAGGGCGTCGGCTATGGTTCGGCACGCGGTGCCGTGACGAATGACGACCGCAAGCTGACGAAACGCGTTGCGTCTCGCTGCTCGTGTCCCATATGTTGAAGTATAGGGACCGAGCATACGCGCCACAACGACGGCAAACCCCAGTTAATAATCGGATGGATTGCGCACGGCGCCTGCCATGAAAAACGCGCCCACGAAGGGGCGCGTTTTCCGTGAAAGCAGTCAGTCGATGCTTAGACCTTCTCGACCGACGCCTCGTAGATTTCGTCGATAGACTTGGCGAGCGTCGCGTTGAACTCGCTGTCGCTCATCGACTTTTGAAGCTCGTTGATCAGCGCGCGCGAGAAGCTCGCGATCATGCCGTGGTTCTCCGCGAGGCGCTTGCATGCGTCGGTGCGCGAATAGCCGCCCGACAGCGCGACCACGCGCACGACGCGCGGATGCTCGATCAGCGGCCGATAAAAGTCCGCTTCGTCCGGAATGGTGAGCTTGATCATCACGTTGCTCGATTCCGGCAGTGCGTCCAGGCCTTTGAGCAGTTCGTCGCGCAGAATCTTTTCCGCGCCCTTCTTGTCCGGGCTCTTGATCGACACTTCCGGTTCGAGAATCGGCACGAGACCCTGCGCGATGATCTGCGCGCCCACTTCGAACTGCTGCTGCGCGACCGCCGCGATGCCCTTCTCGTTCGCCTGATGGATGACCGAGCGCATCTTCGTGCCGAACACGCCAAGCTTCGCGGCGCGCTGGAGCAACGCGTCGAGGCCGGGGATCGGCTTCATCACCTGAACGCCGTCGGCCTCGGCTTCGAGACCCTTGTCGACCTTCAGGAACGGCACGACGCCGCGGTCTTCCCACAGGAACGTGGGCACCGGCTTGCCTTCGGCTTCACCGTCCATCGTGCGTTCGAACAGAATCGCGCCGATCACCTTGTCGCCCGTGAAGGCGGGCGCGGTCATGATGCGCACGCGCATGTCGTGCATCAGCTTGAACATTTCGGCGTCGCCGTTGTAGGCGTCGTCCGGAATTCCGTATTGACGCAGCGCGCCGGGCGTCGAACCACCGCTTTGATCCAGAGCGGCGATGAAACCCTGCTTTTCCGCCATCTGCGCCAGCATCTTCTCGTTAGCCACGAGCATTCCTCCTCAAAGTTCAAACACCGGAGCGCGCAAGCACGGTCCGGGCTTTTGGGTCAACTCCTTCAAGTTTAATGGTTTTGAGGCGTGGCTTTCTCGTGCAAATCCGCCAAATCCCCGGCGTTGCGGCCATTCGCGGGGCGTTTTCGCGCCGAAAAGATCAGGAAGCGGCGGAATTGAGGTCGCCGGGCGCGACAGGGTCGGCCGTGCTCGCGCCCGCTCGCCGGAGCGCGCTGGCGGCGCGGCGCAAGAATGACGGCGTGGCGGATTGCGCCGGAGGCGATTCCGGCTGTTCCGGCGCCTGCGGTAGTTCCGGCGCTTCGGGAAAGAGCGCCTCGCGGGCATCGGCGCATCGCGCGTTCAGTTGGCGGCGCATGTCCGGATGGTCGATGAGCGCCTGCGCGGAAGCCATTCCGTGCTCGAATTGCAGCGCGTAGGCGATGTCGGCGAAATTCTCGTAGCGGCCGCTATCGGCCAGTTCCAGCGCCAGCGTGACGGTGCGCTGGCGGTTCCATGCGGCGAGATCGTCGTGGCCCGTGCTCACACATGCCTCTCTCGGCAATCAGGTGCGGACGATGTTAGCCCGAGCGCCGCCGGTTTTCCGTTGTCATGTCACAACATTCGCACAAAAAGTACGACGAGAAGCAGTCGCGCCGCGCGCCGCACGACCGTTCGGCCGAACGCGTTACCAGGCCGCCGCGAACGTCCGCACCGCGCGGTTGAACGCGCCGGGACTCGCGACGTTCATTCCGTGCGATGCCCCGGCAATCGTCTCGCGCTCGGCGAATTCGATCCACTCGTCGAGCTTTTCGACGTTGCTGCGGAACATGCGCGGACTCTTCTGCCCGTCGATCAGGAGCGTGCGGCACTTGATGTCGCGCGCCGCCTCGCGCGTGTAGGCGGGCAGCGGATCGCGAAACTGCTTCGGCAGCGTGAGCGCGTTATCGAGCGCCATGCGCCGGAAGCTCTCCGTGCTCTTGCGCCAGAAGCCGGGCATGCTGACCGAATCGACGAACATTTCGAGGCCCGCGTCGAACTCGCCGGCTTCGATCAGTTCCGCGACGCGCGTGCGCAATGCGTTCGTCGCCGGCGGCAGCGCGGCGGGCGCGGCGGACGTGGACTGAGCGGACGTTTGCAGCGGACCGCCCGGGTCGGCGAGCGTCAGCGTCTTTACGAGCCGCGGATACTCACGCGCGAGATGAAACGCGATGCAGCCGCCGCGCGAATGCCCGACGAGATGCACGGGCGCGAGGTCCAGCGCGGCAATGAAGTCCGCCATTTCCGCGACGTGCGCTTCCCAGCCGAAGTCGCCCTGCACGTACGCGTCGACGGCCGGCCAGTAGTGGCTCAGGCTCGGCGCGATGCAGCGAAAGTCTTCGCCGAGCGGCGCCAGTTGCGCGCTCCACCAGCGGAAATCGCACAGCGAACCGTGAATGAACAGCAACGGCTCGCCTTCGCCGCATTCGACGTAAGGCACGGAGATGCCCGACGCCACCGTCGCAAACGACGGTTCGGGCAGGGTTTGCACTGCGGCCAGCACGGCGGGATCGGTACGCGCGTTCATCGGTTCGCTCCTTTCCTGCACTATGCCGCGCCCCGATGCAAAAGAAAATCGCATAATATTGATAGAACCGTTCAGCTTTTCTGATGGCGCGCCCTCTTGACCAAGAACGTAAAAGCCCTCGACCTCGACGTTCTCTCGATGATCGTCGCCGTCGCCGACACCGGAAACATCAGCCGCGCGGCGGAGCTGGTGCATCGCTCGCAATCGGCCGTGAGTATGCAGATCAAGACGCTCGAAACCGCGCTCGGCAAGGCGCTGTTCGTGCGCAAGCCGCGCAGCGTGGTGCCCACGCAAGACGGCGAAGTGCTGCTCGCCTACGCGCGCCGCATGATGGCGCTGCGCGACGAAGCGTGGGCGGCGGTCGTGCGGCCCGACGTGACCGGGCGCGTGGTGATCGGCGTGCCGGACGACTACGCGTCGTCGCTCTTTCCGCCGATTCTCAAGAAATTCTCCGCGACGTATCCGAAGGTCGAGATTCAGGTGGTCGGCCTGCCGAGCGCCGCGCTCGCGCCCATGCTGAAAGACGGCGCCGTGGATCTCGTCTGCGCGACGCGCATCAAGGGCATCACGGGCGAATTCCTGCGACACGAGCCGATGGTCTGGGCCGCCGCGCCGAGCGCCAACGAAATCTGGCGCGAGCGGCCGCTGCCGATCGCGGTGTTCTTGCCGGGCAGCGTCGCGCGCGAGAACGCCATTCGCAGTCTGGAGCGGGCGCGCATCGGCTATCGCACGTCTTACGAGAGTCCTAGCCTGCTCGGCGTCTTGACGATGGTGGAAGCCGGTCTCGCCGTCGCGCCGCTCGCGAAATGCGCGGTGCCGTCGCGGTTCACGCTGCTCGGGCAGGCGCACGGGCTGCCGGAAATCGCGGCGCTGGAAGTGGTGCTCGCGCGCAGCGCGGCCTCGAAGCGTCCGCCGTGCGATTTCCTGGCGGAGCGCATCATCGCGGAGTTGCGGCGTTGAGTTCCGCTTCGATCGCGCCCATGCGGCGCGACGCCCATGCGCCCACCAATCCGTTCGATGTCACCAGCGGCAGCGACGCGGCCATGATGCGATAGACGTCGTTGCGGCGAACCTTCGAGACGCGCGCGGGGTCGAGCCACGCGTCGTTGCGCGCGAGCAGCACCAGCGTCTCCAGGCCGATCATGATCGGCCACAGGCACGCAAGCCGCAGCCGCACGGCGCTCGCGGGAATGGCGAAGGTGTAGTCGAGCGCGTCGCGATACAGCCCAAGTGTCGTGCGCAGCAGGTCCGCGAGCACGGGCCGCGCGCGCGCCGACGCGCCTGCGTCGAGCAAATCGGTCGGCGTCAGGCCATGACGCGCGAGCATGTCGCCGGGCAGATAGCATCGGCCGATGCGCAAATCGCGCGCGCAATCGCGCAGCACGTTCGTCATCTGCAACGCTTGGCCGAAGCGCACGCCTCGCGTGAGCATCGCGTCGGGCGCGGCCTTCAGCTTGGCCGGGCTGTGCGCGTAGGTCATCTTCGTCCAGAACTCGCCGACGCATCCCGCGACGAGATACGTATAGCGGTCGAGTTCGTCGAAGCGTTGCAGCGCGACGACTTGCCCGGACGTCTCGTCGGGGAACGTGCGCAGATCGAATTCCATGCCGGTGGTCAGCGTCGTGACGATGTCGCGCACGGCGGCGCGGTCGGCGGCGTTCGTCTCGCGCAGGATCGCGAGCGCCGCGCCGAGCGATTCGAGCAGCGTGCGTTCGTCGGGCTGGGCTTGCTGTCCGGCCACTTCGCTTTCGATGCGCGAGAGCGCGCCGTCGTCCGGCTCGCCGTTGACCTGCGCGCGCAGCGACAGCAGCAATGCGAGACGCCGCTCGGGCGCAACGAGCGACGTATCCGCGATGGTATCGGCAGCCCGCGCGAGCAGATACGCGAGTCCGATGGGATCGCGCATGCCGGGCGGCAGAATGCGCAGCGTCAGATAGAAAGACCGGGAAACGCGCTTCAGCAACGGGCCCAGCAGAAACGCGCGGGGTGATGGGTTCATGTGTCGGATCGGAGACTCGGCGAGGCGCGCGGCCGTGCGCGCCGCCGCATTGTATCCGTCCGTGCGGTTTCGCCAGCGCATTCGCTGCGCTCGTGCGCTAGTGCTTGTGCGCGGACGCGCGATGCCGGACATGCGAGATATGCAGCATCACCGGCTTGACGGCCGCTCTCGTGTGGCGATGCTGCCGGGTGTGAGCGGCGTGAGCCGAAGCTGCGTGCGTCGGCGCGAGGTCCAGCGCGACCGGCGTCACCGGTTCCAGCACCACGCGCGCGCGTCCGGCCTGTTGCAGACCGAGCACGCTCGCGGCGGCGAAGGACAGATCGATCACGCGCGTCTTCACGAACGGCCCGCGATCGTTGATTCGCACGACGACCGACTTCGTTCTCGACAGATTGCTGACGCGCACATACGTCCCGAGCGGCAGCCTGCGATGCGCCGCCGTAAGCGCATGCATGTCGTACCGCTCGCCGCTCGCCGTGCGACGGCCCTGAAACTTGGCAGCGTAATACGACGCCTCGCCGACTTGCCGGAACGCAGGCGACGCGTCGTCGAAGGCCGCTTCGGGCGATGACGACGGCTCAGGCGCCGCCGCCGATGCCTCATCGGGCGCCGACGCCATCACCGCATCCACCGCCGATGCCGCCGCGGGCGCGCTTTCCTCTTGCGGTTTTTTCTGCGGCGGCGGCGTTGCGACCGCGGGCCGATGCGCCGCGCAGCCGCTCAGCAGCATCCATGCGCCGACCGATGCGACACCGGCCACGCGCGAACGGCGAATCCATGCCTTTGCGACCATGAGCGAGCTTCTCCATGTAACGCCGGTTCACCCGGAACCGGCTCGCCCATAACGCAATGTCGTCGCGGCAGTTGACCCACGTCGCGCAGATATGACTCAAGTTGACAGATACGCCGCAAGGAGCCTCAGACGTATTCGAGCTTCGGATACCAGTCGGTGCCGCGTCCTTCCGGCGTCATGTCGAGCACGGTCCAAAGCGGCATCGGGTCCGGCGCGCCGCGCGGATCTTCGCCCGGGTCGGCCGTCGCGAAATCCATTTCGCCGCTCCAGAAATGGCTGATCACGCCGTCGCGCCGCGTGAATACGTTGAGCGCCGGCTCGTCGCCGCCGTCTTTCGAAACGGCGTGGTAATCGCGGCTGAAATTGCCGTTCATGTCGGAGTACAGCTTGAGATCGCGCCAGCCTCGTCCCCGCTTGAAGGCAAGAAGCCGTGGCAGCGGCGAGCGCGCGATCACCGCCAGCGCGACGCGCTGTTCGATATCGCGCGCTTCGCCTTCCCACGCCGAGAGCAGCGACGTGCACATCGGACACGGGCGCTCGCGTTGCGGTCCGAACATGTAGCTGTATGTCACGAGCGTTTGCTTGTCGCCGAAAAGACCGGCCATATCGACGACACCGTGCTCGCCTTCGAAGCGGTAGTCGCCTGTCACCTCGCCGCCGGGCGGCAGCGCGCGCCGCATCTGCGCGACGCGTTCGATGTGCCGCCGCAATTCGATTTCCTCCGCGAGCAACGCGGTGCGCGCCCGGCGGTATTCGGCGCTTTCGTTCGGAAACCGCATGCTGGCGCGGTTCGCCAACTCGGCGGCCGGAACACGTGTCGTCGTCGGTGATGTCATGCTGGCTCTCCTGAGTTGAATTCGGCTCAATCGCGATCCGGCGCGCCGAGCGGAAAGAGCGGCCGATACGGCCGCGCCTCGTCGACCGCCCGCGCGAACGACGGCCGCGCGAGCAGCCGCTTGCGATACGCGATCACGTTCGGATAAGCGTCGCCGATCCGATGCGTCCAGTCCGCGTAGAACAGGAACGGCGCGGCGGCGCAGTCGGCGAGGCTGAAGGCATCGCCCGCAGCCCATTCGCGATTCGCCATCACGCGATCCAGATACGCGTAGGACGTGTCGAGCATCGCGCGGGCGTCCGCGACGCCTCGGGCATCGCGTTCATTCTCGGCCCGCATGCAGTCGAACACGATCTTTTGCTGCGGCGTGGACACGTAATTGTCGAAGAAGCGGTCCATCCAGCGCACTTCGAGCGCCGCGCGCGGATCGTCCGGAATCAGGCGCACGGGGCCGGGATAGAACACGTCCAGATATTCGATGATGATCGTCGCTTCGATCACCGGCTTGCCGCCGTCGACCAGCACGGGGAATTTCCTGATGGGCCAGATCTCGGCAAGTTCGCGCATGGACTGCGGCGCGTCGGGCGTGAGCGGCCGCCAGGCAAACGGCGTCTCGTTCTCGTAGAGCGCAATCAGCGCTTTCTGACAGTACGACGAAAAAGGATGGGCATAGAGGATCAGACTCATCGGCAGACTCCGCAGGGAACTTCGCATAAAAATGAACGGCGCGCTGCATGGCCGGCTACATGGACGACGAGCGACCTGGCGGCGAATCGACAACATCGCGCACCCGAACGAGAAAATTTTGTTGTGCGATGCAGCGCCGGCACGCGCCGCATTGTCGCCGGACCGGGCCTTTGCTACCGTGCGGGGTTCCGCCGCGAAGCTGTCACGAGAACGGCTCGTCCGGACATGACGAAACAATCAATGGGTCGAGGCAAGAAATGTTACGCAATGACAAGATAAGGGTCGTTGTCGCAGACGAGCAACCGGTCATCGTGCTGGGACTGCAGACGTGGTTCGAGACGCGCGAGCGTTATCGCGTGGTCGCGAGCGCAACGTCCGAAGAGCAGTTGCTCTCGAAGCTGCGCGGCGCGGACGGCGAACTCGTGATCGTCGGCTGCGCGCTCGGTGCGCATGCGCGCCCGGCGGCCGACCGCTTCGGCATCCTGCGCAAACTCCGCGAATGCGTGCCGCACACGCCGCTCGTCGCATTGACTACCGACAGCGATTCGCTCGCGATTCGCGCGATGCAGCGCGCGGGTGCCGACGGCATAGCGAGTACGCGCGACGACCTGAAGGACCTCGGGCGCGTCTGTGAGCGCGTGCTGTCGGGCGTGAAAGCGGTGATCTCGCCGCGCATCGCTGCGTGCCTCGAAAGCGAGCGCGGCAACGCGCAAGCGTTCCAGCCGGACACGATCTATCGCGAAGTGCGCCTCAGCGCGACGACGCTCGCCGCCCGCATGTGACCTCGCTCGCGTGACTGCCGGCTCACGCGGACCGCGAAGCGTCGTTCGAGACTTCGCGTGCCTTTTTGTCCGGGTAGCTGACGTTCTTGCCGTCGTCGAATCCTTTCTCGTACGCGCGTTGATCCAGCGCCCGGAAGAGCGGCGCAAGTTCTGCGACTTGCGTGCGGATCAATTCCATCAACGGTTTCACGAGCGCGGGCGCGCACTCGCTCGCGCCGTCAGTATGGCCTTGCGCGCTGCTTACGACGTCGACCATCGCGCGGAGCGTCTGGGCGCGCTTCACGCAATAGTCCACTAGCGGCATCGCGTGCGTGATGACCGCATGGCCGTTTTCGTTGACCGACACCGTCACGTTCGACTCCACGAGCGTCTCCTTTCCGATTTGGGGGACCGAAACTCTAGAAGCCGCGCATCGGCGCGCGCCAGCGGACGATTCCTAAACGGCGCGCGCTGTTCCATCGCACGTTTCTATCGTCGATGAAAGCCGCGTCGCCATGACCGCGCCTCCGTCAGCAAGGATGCGTCAACTTCGCTACGATGCTCGCTTGACGCTTCCCCGAACCCTTCCCCGGCGCGTGACGCCGACCTTCGAACACACCATGCCCACGCCGCCAGACGCCATCGGTTTCACGCAAGATCCGCTTGACCGCATGTCCGAGAAGCGCGACGACGAAGCGTTTCTCGCGAGCCTCAACGACGACGCCGCGACGCGCTTTCTCCTCTTCGTGAACAACGTGCCGCTGTTCAAGCGCACGGACGGCCACGATCCGCTCTTTCTCGCTCATGAAGCCGCGCAGTTCGGCACGCCGCTGCAGACCGTGCTGCTCGGGCGCGACGCCGACCAACGCGCGCTCTTCGCCTGCACGATCGATACAACCGCCGAGGCCGCCGCCGATGCGCTCCCGGGCGCGAGCGTCGAAGCTATCGAACTGCGCCCGGTCGCCATGCAAGGGCTCGTCGCGCCGCCGCTCGTGAGCGCGCTCGGCGAGGCGCGGTCGATGCTGGACTGGCATCGGCGGCATCGCTTCTGCGCGAACTGCGGAACCCCGACGGACAGCGCGGGCGCCGGCTGGCGGCGCATTTGCGGCCACTGCGGCGCGCAGCACTTCCCGCGCGTCGACCCGGTGGTCATCATGCTCGTCACCGATGGCGAGCGCTGCCTGCTCGGCCGTCAGCCGCAATTCGCGACAGGTATGTACTCCGCGCTCGCCGGCTTCATCGAGCCGGGCGAGACGTTCGAGCATGCGGTGTATCGGGAAGTGCTGGAGGAAGCCGGCATTCGCTGCGCCGACGTGCGGTACTTCGCGTCGCAGCCGTGGCCGTTTCCGTCGTCGCTGATGATCGGCTGCTTCGCCCGCGCGACGGGCACGGAGATCACCGTCGACGAAAAAGAACTCGAAGACGCCCGCTGGTTCAGCCGCGACGAAGTCCGCGCGATGCTCGACGGCACGCATCCGCAAGGACTCAACGCGCCGAAGGCTTTTGCGATCGCGCATCACTTGCTGAAGGCGTTCGTCGAAGGCGACTGAAGCCTCAGAGCGTCTCGCGCTCGATGATCTCGAAGCCGACATCGACCGGCGCAACCGGCGCGGCACCGCCGAGCCGGTCGATCAGACAGCGCGCAGCGGTCGCGCCGATGCGCTTGCCATCGACGCGCACCGTGGTGAGCGCGGGCGTCGTGTCGGCGGCGAAGTCGAGGTCGCCGAAGCCGCACACGGCGAGCCGCGCGGGCACGTCGAGGCCGAGCCGCCGCGCCTCGGAGACCACGCCGAGCGCGAGCAGATCCGAACTGCAGAATATCGCGTCGACCTCGGGCGTCGACTCCTGAATGCGCCGCAGCGCGTCTTTCCCGAGCGCCACCGACGAAGGCGGCGGCATCAGCACATCGGCGACGTCGCGCATGCCGTGCGAAGCGAGCGTGTCGATGAAACCGCGCCGCCGCGCGAGCGCGCGCTGATCCGTCGCGCAGACGAGCGCCGGATGCGCCGCGCCCCGCGCGACGAAGCGCTGGGCCACCGCCGCGCCGATCCGATAGTGCGAAAACCCGACGAGCATGTCGATCGGGTCGTCGGTCATGTCCCACGTCTCGACAATCGGAATGCCGATCTTGCGCAGCCGTTCACGCAGTGTCGGCGTATGCGCCACGCCCGTCAGCAACACGCCTTCCGGACGGCGGCTCAGCACGGCGTCGAGCAGTCGATCTTCGTTTTCGTCGCTGTAGCCCGACAGGCCGAGCAGCACCTGATAGCCGGCGCGCGACATGGTATCGCTGAACACCTGCACCGTTTCCGAGAAGAGCGAATGCGCGACGGTCGGCACGATGGCCGCGATCAGCCGCGATTTCGCCGACGACAAGCCGCCCGCCAGCCGGTTCGGCACGTAGCCGAGCTCGCTCACCGCGCGGCGCACGCGGGCGAGCGTCTCGGGCGCGACCGTATCCGGCGCGTTGAACACGCGGGAGACGGTAATCGGAGAGACGCCCGCGGACGCCGCCACGTCCGTGATGCGCACGCCTTTCGATGTGCCGCGCGTGCGGCGCGGCGCGGGGCCCGCCTTTGCGGCGTCGTCAGAGATGTCGGCGAGCTTGGTCATGCATGGATTGGCGCGTCAGGGGCGGATCGGAGAAAGCGCGCCATTTTAGGCCTTCGCGGGCGCATCGACGGCGGCGTCGCCGCGCGTGTTCCCGCGCCGCATCAGCAGCATCGTCACGACGGCGAAAATCAGCAGGCACGCAGCCGGAATCAGCATCGGCGCCTTCACGCTGCCGCTCGTCTGCCGCACCCACGGCACGAGATTCTGCGCGATGAACCCGCCGACATTGCCGAGCGAATTGATCGCCGCGATGCCCGCCGCCGCGCGCGCGCCGGTCAGGAACTTCGGCGGAATCGTCCAGAAGCATGGCAGCAGCAAGTACATGCACGGCGCGCCGAGGCACAGCGCGATAAAGCGTAGCGTGTTGGTCGGCAGGAACACGCTCGCGAGGAAGAACACGACGCCGAGCAGCGCGGCCGTCAGCATCGCCACGGTGGTGCGGCGGTCGGAGCCGTTCGCCGCGCGCAGCTTCGCGGGCAGCCACGCCAGCACGACGGTCGCGGCGAGCCACGGCACGATGTTGAGCAGGCCGTTGGTCGTGTTCGACACGCCGAAGCCCTTCACCAGCGTCGGCAGCCAGTAGCTGACGCCATAGACGGACATCGACAGCATCATGTAGTAGAGCGCCATGCCGATCACGCGCGGCTCGGTCAGCACACGCATGACGTTCGCGTGGCTCGTCTCGGCTTTTTTCGCCTGCTGGCGTTCGGTTTCGAGCGTGGCGTCGAGCCAGCTTTTTTCGTCGTCGGAGAGAAAACGCGCTTTCTTCGGCGATGCCGTTAGCCACAAGAGCACGACCGCCGTGAGCAGCACCGACGGCACGCCCGTCACGATGAACACGAGTTGCCAGCCTTGCAGGCCGAACCACGCCTTGTCGAGCAGATAGCCGCAGATCGGCGCGCCGACCATGTTGCCGATGCTGCTGCCGAGCGTGAAGTACCCAAGCATCCGCACGCGATGCCGCTGCGGAAACCACAGCGTCAGGTAATAGATGACGCCGGGATACAGCCCCGCCTCCGACGCGCCGAGCAAGAACCGCAGGATGTAGAACATCGTCGCGTTCGTGGTGAAGGCGAGCAGGATCGTGACGACGCCCCACGTCAGCATGATCCGCGCGATCCAGCGCGGCGCGCCGTACTTGTGCAGCAGCACGTTGCTCGGAATCTCGAAGATCAGATAGCCGATGAAAAACAGCGACGCGCCGAGCCCGTACGCCACTTCGGAAATGCCCAGGCTGCCGAGCATCTGCAGCTTGGCGAAGCCGATGTTCGAGCGGTCGATATACGCGACGAGATAGAGCAGGCCGACGAGCGGCATCAACCGCCACGCGAGGCGGTTGATGAGACGCGGCTCGTCGACGGTCAGCGGCGCGTTGCGGGAAAGCGGCGATCGGGTGTTCACGGTGTCTCCAATGCGAGGCGGTCGAGCTTATCCGCGCTGCTTGCGCCATTCGGCATACGCCGCGAGCGTTTCCTCATTCGGCGGATACGTGCCGCGCAAGAGCGCGCCCGCTTCCACGCGCGTCGTCACGAACTCTTCGAGCAGTTCCTGCTCGGCGGCATCCTTCGCGACCTGCTCGGCCATGTGACGCGGCACGATCACGACGCCATCGACATCGCCGACGACGATATCGCCCGGATACACGGCCACGCCGCCGCACGCGATCGGCACGTTCATGTCCACCGCGTGATGCTTCGCCAGATTGAGCGGCGCGCTCGCGCCCGCGCAGAAAAGCGGCAGCCCGATTTCGCCGATGGTGCCGCTGTCGCGCACGCAGCCGTCCGACACCATGCCCGCGACGCCGCGCACCTTCAGGCGCGTCGTGAGGATGGAACCGGTCGATGCCACCGTGCGATCGCCGCGGCAATCCTGCACGAGCACGCTGCCCGGCGGCGCGCTCTCGACCGCCTTGCGCTGCGGATGGTCCGGGTCCTGAAACACGCCGACGTGATCGATATCTTCGCGCGCCGGGATGTTGCGCAGCGTGAAGGCCGGACCGACGAGATTCGGCGCGCCCTTCGCGGGCTTCACGAGCGGCGCGACGCCTTGCAAGAACACGTTGCGCAGGCCGCGCTTGAAGAGTTGCGTCGTGAGCGTCGCGGTGCTGACGTGGCGCAGCAAGTCGAGCGTTTCGTCGGAAATGGCGATGTCTTGTGTCGTCATGGTGTGGGTATCGTTATTAGTGGATTTCCGGCTCGCCGCCGTGCGCGGCCGTCTTCTCTTCGAGGAAATCGAAGTCGCAGCCCTTGTTCGCCTGCGTCACGTGCAGCTGATGCATGACGCCGAAGCCGCGTTCGAACGGGCGCTTCGGCGGCGTCCAGGCGGCTTTGCGCGCGGCGAGTTCTTCGTCGCTGACTTCGAGATGCAGGCGGCGCGCGGGCACGTCCAGTTCGACGATGTCGCCGTCCTTCACCAGCGCGAGCGGCCCGCCAACGAACGATTCCGGCGCGACGTGCAGCACGCACGCGCCGTAGCTCGTGCCGCTCATGCGCGCGTCCGAGATGCGCACCATGTCGCGCACGCCCTGCTTCAACAGCTTCTGCGGAATCGGCAACTGGCCCCACTCCGGCATGCCCGGCGCGCCGACCGGTCCCGCGTGCTGAAGGACGATCACCGAATCGGCGGTGATATCGAGGGCTTCGTCGTCGATGCGCGCGGCCATGTCGCCGTAGTCCTTGAACACGACCGCCGGCCCGCGATGCCTGAGCAGATGCGCTTCCATCGCCGCCGGCTTGATGACGGCGCCATCGGGCGCGAGGTTGCCGGTGAGCACGGCGAGGCCGTCGTTCGGCACGAGCGGATTGCTGAGCCGACGAATCACGTCGTCATTGAAAATTTCGGCGCCCGCGATGTTTTCGCCGAGCGTCGCGCCATTGACCGTTAGTTGCGAACCGTCGATCAAATCGCCGAGTTCGGCGAGCAGCGCGCGCAGGCCTCCGGCGTAGAAGAAGTCTTCCATCAAATACTTCCCGGCCGGCCGCACATTGCCGATCACCGGCGTCACGCGAGACAGTTCGTCGAAGCGCCCGGTCGTGAGCGGCACGCCCGCGCGCCGCGCGACCGCCACCAGATGCACGATGGCGTTGGTCGAGCCGGACATCGCGAGCACGGTGGTCACGGCGTTGTCGAACGACTTCGGCGTGAGAATATCGGACGGCTTCAGATCGGTCCACACCATCTCGACAATGCGCTGCCCGGTGAGCGACGCATACTGCGCATGCCGCGAGTCAACGGCGGGAATCGACGCGAAGCCGGGCAACGTGAGGCCGAGCGCTTCGGTGGCGCTCGTCATCGTCGACGCGGTGCCCATGGTCATGCAATGACCCGGCGAGCGCGCGATGCCGCTCTCGACGCCCTTCCACTCGTCCTCGGTGATCTTGCCCGCGCGCAGTTCCGCCCAGTACTTCCACGTGTCCGACCCGCTGCCGAGCGTGCGGCCGTTCCAGTCGCCGCGCAGCATCGGGCCAGCGGGAAGATAGATGGCGGGCAGGTCCATGCTGATGGCGCCCATCAACAGGCCGGGCGTGGTCTTGTCGCAGCCGCCCATCAGAACGCAGCCGTCGAACGGATACGAGCGCAGCAGTTCTTCCACTTCCATCGCGAGAAAGTTGCGATAGAGCATGGTCGTCGGCTTTTGGAACGGCTCCGCGAGCGTCATCACGGGCATTTCCACCGGAAAGCCGCCCGCCTGCCAGATGCCGCGCTTCACTTCTTCGACGCGCTGCTTGAAGTGCGTATGGCACGAGTTGATCTCGCTCCAAGTATTGACCACGGCGATGACCGGCTTGCCCATGTAATCGGACGAGTGATAGCCCATCTGCGCAGTGCGCGAGCGGTGCCCGAACGAGCGCAGGTCGTTCACGCCGTACCAGCGATGGCTGCGCAGTTCCTCGGGCGTCTTGCGTTTCGTGGGATCGTAGGTCAAGCGAAGTCTCCTTGATGGTAGCGTTACCATATCGATGCCCGCGATGGTAGCGTTATCATCGGCAAGCGTCGCTTGGGGTTTCCACGAGCAAGAGACGCTTATTTGACGATGGGATGAACCGACCCGAGCAGTTCGGAAAGCCCGAGCCAGAGAATCTGCACGCCGATGCAGAAGATGACGAACGCGAACAGCCGCATGGCGACCTGCGTGCCGACGGTGCCGAGCAACCGTTCCAGATAGCCGGCGAAGCGCACGCAGACGTAGATGCTCGCGCACAGCAGCAGAAGCCCGACCGTCACGCCGACGATATGAACCGGCTGCAAGCCGTGGCGCGGCGAGCCGGTCCCGAGCGCGATGGCCACCGCGATCGAGCCCGGTCCGACGGTGATCGGCAACGTCAGCGGATAAAACGCCTTCGCGCGCAGCGACGCGCCGCTGCGTGGAGTGGGCGTGGGCTCGGCGGAGGCGTCTTCGTCGGGAGCCTTAAGGAGGCTCCAGCCGGCCATCGAGACCACGATGCCGCCCGCCACGCGCAGCACCGGGATGGAGATGCCGAAGAAGTTGAGCACGTACGCGCCCACCGACAGCGACACCAGCAGAATGACGAAGCTGTTCAACGAGATGCGCCGGGCGAGCTCCTGGCGCTCGGCATCGCTGATATGCGGCAGCATGCTCAGCACGACGAGCGCGACCGCGGGCGGATTGATAATCGGAAAAAGCCCGGCGACGATCACGAGCACGGTCTTGACGAATTCGTTGAACATGCTCGATAGGTCGTGGATGTCGATTCGGTTATCCGTCCTCAGCCGGACACGAGCGGCGCAGTCAGAATCAGCGCGCACTCGGTCAGAAACGAGCCGAGTCCCACGCCGATCAGCACGCGCGCCACGTACGTCCACATGCGCCGGTCGACGTTGCCCGAGCAGCGCCACGCCGCCGTGCACCACGCGAGATAGAGCGCGCCGCATGCGGCGAACAGGCCCAGCGTGCCGGGCCAGAACCAGATGGTAATCAGCAGAAACGCTTCGGGAGCAACGCCGCTGCCCCAGAGGTACAGGTACACCGCCCACCATGCGAGATGGATAGGCAGGCCGAGTAGCCACCAGACTTTCCAGAAACGTTCTTCTCCGCGCCAGGCCTTGCGCAACATGCGTCGCCGTATAAAGGAAGGAGGCTGGCATTTTACTTCACCGGATGCCGCCGCACGGTGGCGGCCTCGGCCTCTGCAATGCGGTAACGACTAGGTTCTCGTGGCATTTCAGCATATTGCGTCGCGGCAAACGCCGTCCGCCGCTATGGGCGGCGCTCGGTCAGCATTTGACTGGCGAGGTCGCCGTGATACATGGCGAGCGCGCGCAGCGACGGCCACATGTGCATGTAGTGAACCATGAAACTGTCCGCGCGCTGAAGCTGATAGGGCGTGTTCAGCGTGATGCAGTCGACCAGTTCCGCATCGCCTGCCATGTCGTGACGCGTGAGCACCCTGATGAACGTGTCCTGATCGCCGCCGCTCGCGTACGTCGACGACTTGTCCGCCACGCCGCCGATCGCCTGCTCCACTTCGCCCAGCACGTCGAAGTTCGCCTGCGTGCGCCGAAAGCCCATGATGCCGGAGTTGAACTGCCAGCTCATGTCCATCGCGATCAGGCGGTCGCGGTTGTCGAGCAGCCGTTCCAGCGGCATCGACTGGTCGATCACGAGCACGTCCGCGTCGATCCAGAACACCCATTCGTGCTGAGGCAAATGGCGACGCAGCACCCACGGCTTCAGCCAGTTGCCGCTCGCGCCGTGCGGCGATTCGGCCGGGATATCGCGATAAAGATGCAACGCATACCCGTGGCGCGCGCAGTAGCGCCGCAGATTGCGCTCCGCGATCGCGCCATACGCGCGAATGTTCGGCGTGTAGAGCATAGCAAGCGCGATGCGCGCATCCGGACGCAGCGCCTCGTAGGCGTCCTCCGCGATATCTGAAGCAGGCAGCGTCAGATACGCCTCGCCCTTCGCCCCACACGCGTTCACGTGCGACGCGATCAGATCGCGCAGACCGGCGTGGAAGGGCTCGTTCGGCGGCGCGTCGGGAATATCGGCGAGCGCGATGGCGAAGACGCGCACCCGCGCCCACAGCGGATCGATATGCCACGCCGCCGGGACGACCGCATGCACGCCGTCGATCTGCGTCATGTAGCCGAGCGGCGCCGTCATGCGCAAGAGCGCCGACTCGCTCGCGAGCGCGCCGCCGAAGCGCGCGCCCGCGCACAGGCGTTCGGCAAGCGCGCGCGACGCAGGCGTACTGCGCCAAAGCTGGAACGCGCCAATCACGGTATCGCCTTCGGCGTCGCCCATCGAGACAATCAACGCGTCGCGTTCAGCGTTCGCTATCAGCGTTTCGCAGGCGATATCGCTCACGACGAGGCAGTCCTGCGTGAGCAGCAGCACGAAGTCGCCGTCGGCAGCGGCGCGCAGCGCGCGCAAGAGCGTCTGGAACTTCAGCAGCATGCGCAGATGCGTCCAGCCGATGCCGCTCGCATCCACGAACTCATGCGCGTAACCGCGATGCGCGCAATAGCGCCGATGGTTCTCGAACGACGCGTGCGCGTCCCGGCTCGTGAAGAAACTGATGACTCGGGTCGTCATGAAGGCTCGATGAAGGTGCAGGCAATCACCGATTCTGCGTTCGCATTCAGGGCGCGGGCAAGCGGCTGGACACTTTGTTTCACGCTGCATGAGCGATGCGGCTCCCGTTTCGCTTGCCATCGTCCGCGCGTGCAACAGGATTCAAGACGCCGCACGGGCGCGCCTCGACAATTGCACTTTCTGCCAACCGAACGGGGAAATCTATGACAAACGAGACGACAGAAACCAGCGCGCGAGCGCAACGCTGCGTGATCGTGGTGGACCGCGCGCTGCCAGCCGGTAAAGCCGCGAACGCCGCGGCGGTGCTCGCGTTGACCATCGGACAGCGGCACCCGGCGCTCGTCGGCGAACCGCTCGTCGATGCGTCCGGCGTGGCGCATCCGGGGCTGATTCCGGTTGGCATCGCGGTGCTCGCGGCCAGTCAGGACGAACTCGCGACGATTCGCGGCAAAGCGCTCGCGGCCGATTGCGATGTCGTCGCGTTCCCCGAGCAGGGCCAGCAGACCACGGACTACGCCGCCTTCCGCGACGCCGTCGCCACGGTCGCGACCGATGCGCTGCGTTATGTGGGCGTCGCGCTGATCGGCGACAAAAAGCCGGTGGCGAAGGCCGTCGCGAATCTCGGCCTATTGAAGTGATGCGCGTCAGCCGCGCGTCGCCGCCTTGTACGCGCCGGGCGTCACGCCGAGCATGCGGCGAAACGTGCGCGTCAGATGCGCCTGATCCGCAAAGCCGGTTTCAGCAGCGATATCGGAAAGCGCATTGCCGCGCCGGATGAGCGCCATCGCGCGGCGCACGCGCGCCTGCCGCTGGTATTCGTGCGGCGTCATGCCGGTTTCACGACTGAACGCGCGAAACAGGCGATACGGCGGCAAGTCGGCCGCCGCCGCAATCTCATGCAGACGCAGTGGCTCGGCGAAACGATCTTCGAGAAAGCGCCGCGCCGTGACAATGGCGCGCGGCTCGCTCGTTTCGCGCGGCGCCGTGCTCTGCTTCATGTGACGTTGCGCGAGCCGCGCCGCGAACGACAAATACCGCTCGTCCCGATACAGCGACGACCCGCGCACTTCCGACGACCGATGCACGTCCTGAAGCGCCATGCTCAACACCGGATCGCGGATGATCGGACCGATGAGCCCGCCCGCGCGCTTCTCGCCGGTCAACTCCAGCAGATGCGCGACGTCCACGTACAGCGTGCGCTGCGTCCAGCCGTCGCCGTCGACGGGCCAGCCGGCGTGCGGCTCGTCGGCGTCGATGGCGTACAGATCGCCGCGCCGCGCGACGAACTCGGTGCCGCGCATGCGGATGCGAATCGCGCCGCCCGTGAGCAGCGCGAAGCACGCGGTCTCGTGCGCGTGGACGTCGTAGGCGAAGTCCGCGAAGCGCCCGCGCAGCAGTTCCGCGCCGAGATCGGGCGCGTGCCAGATGTGCGTGTCGGACGTGGGACGGGCGTTCGTGGACATTCGCCGGCGCTCGGTTACCGCTCGATCGTCGACATGTCGATCACGAAGCGGTACTTCACGTCGCTCTTCAACATGCGCTCGTAGGCGGTGTTGATCTCGTCCATGCGGATCATCTCGATATCGGACGTGATGCCGTGCTTGCCGCAGAAATCGAGCATTTCCTGCGTCTCCGCGATGCCGCCGATGAGCGAGCCCGCCAGCGACCTGCGCTTGAAGATCATGTTGATCACCGACGGCGACGGATGCGGGTGCTCCGGCACGCCCACGAGCGTCATGGTGCCGTCGCGCTTGAGCAGCGTGATGAACTGGTCGAGATCGTGCGAAGCGGCCACCGTGTTCAGGATGAAATCGAAGCTGTTCGCGTGCTTGGCCATCTGGTCCGGGTCCTTCGACACGACCACATCATGCGCGCCCAGACGCTTCGCATCCTCGATCTTGCTCGGCGAGGTCGTGAAGAGCACGACATGCGCGCCCATCGCGGCGGCCAGCTTCACGCCCATGTGGCCGAGGCCGCCCAGACCGACGATGCCGACCTTATCGCCTTGCTTCACGCCCCAGTGACGCAGCGGCGAGTACGTGGTGATACCCGCGCACAAGAGCGGCGCGACCGCGGCCAGTTCGAGATTCTCGGGAACGCGCAGCGTGAAGGCTTCATCGACGACGATGGACGTCGAATAGCCGCCGTACGTCACGCCGCCCGACTTCTTGTCCGGCGAGTTGTAGGTCTGCACGAAACTTTCCGGGCTCTCGCAATACTGCTCCAGACCTTCCTTGCACGCCTCGCAGACGCGACACGAGTCCACCATGCAGCCGACGCCCGCCAGGTCGCCCGCCTTGAACTTCGTCACGTCGGAGCCGACTTCCGTCACGCGCCCGACTATCTCGTGCCCCGGCACGACCGGATAGTTGGTGCCGCCCCATTCGTTGCGCGCCATGTGCAGATCGGAGTGGCAGACGCCGCAGAAGAGGATGTCGATACGCACGTCGTTCGGGCCGACATCGCGGCGTTGAATCTCGAGCGGGCCGAGCGGCTTGTCGGCTGCGGACGCTGCATAGGAATAGGCTTTGAACATGGTCGCTTCCTCTTGATCTTGATGCGTGGACAGGGTGCCGGCGCCTTCACGCAGTGGGAAGGCGCGGCTAAAAAGACGTGTGCGCACGGGTCGCGCGGGCTTTTTATGTGTGGCAGCGAACGCTCGCCACCGCGCTCCCGGGCTGCTGCTCCGTTCTTGCCGATCCCGCCGATACTTCGGCGGCGGCGCGCAGCCTCGTTACTGTATGCCTATCGGAATATCTTTGCTGAGACGATGGAATCCGCGGTAGTCGGCGCGATTTCGCGGCGCGGGGGCGTCGCGTTTCGTCGTCGCGCGGGAGCCAATACGGCGCGTTGCGAGCGGCGCAAGACAGTGGCGCTCGTCATGTGCGTCCTACGATCGAGAGAGAGCCGGACGCCATGCAGCGGCCGGCGTAATACGCGCAACACACGCGACACGAGGGGGCCACGACGATGAAAGCGAATGCAATGACGGTGAGCATCGACTTGCCGACCGGCGCAGTCAGCGCCGAGTTCCACCCGGACACGGGACGGCTGCGGATTCTGGACCGCGACGTGTTGCGCGTCGAGCTCTTTCCGCCGCATTCGTGGTTCACGGTTGCGTCGGTCGCAGGCAATAGCCGATGGGGCACGCGACCGCGCGAGTCGGATCTCTACCTGGTGCTGCAAAGCTTCATCATGCAGCGGTTCGGCATGGCGGCGTTGGAAAAGGCGATGGCGGTGGCGCATTGAAAGAGCGGTGCCGACTGCGCCTGCATGCGAAATGGTGGATCGAGACGGCCGCACGTTGAGGCGGCGTCCGATGCAACTCGCGTTCTCCGCTTCGATGAGCTTCGTGCGCGAACCGGCGCGCCCACCACCGCAACACACGCTCCGTTGTGACGTGGCATCATGAAGACGCTGTCCGCCATCCACGCAACCGCTCGCCGGAGACGCCATGGAAGTGACCATCAGCGAATTGACAGGGCTGCTCGAAGAACTGGAACGTGAAGATCCCGTCGATTATGGCGACCTGCCGTTCGGCGAGCCGGAACTGCGCGGTCTCGTGTTGACTTCGCTTCTGGAGAGGCATCGCAGCCTGCAGGCAAGCGGGCTCAATCCCGGCGATGTGAACCTCACCTACATGCTCACCACGGCGCTGCTCATAATCGAGAACCTCGTTTTGCACGCGCGGCTGCTGTTGCTGCAAGGGCAGCGAATTGATGTGAGCGCGCTGTTGCGCAAGTATTCGGGCGGATAGATGTGCGCTCGGCGTGCGTCGGCGATCAGTCGCGCAGGCGGCTAGGCGGCCGGTAGCCGGGGATCTGCTGCAACGCCTCATGACAAGCCGCCGAGAGCGCGGCCAGCCGTTCGACGCTCGCGCGCAGTTGCGCATGCGTCTGGGCAATGTCCTCGCGAAGCATTTCGATTCGAGGCGTGATTTTGTCTTCGATCGCCTCGCCGATTGCGCCGCACGCGAGGAGCGCCTCGGCGTCATGACGTGCTTCGCGAAGTTCGATCACATGAAGCTTGTTCTGCGCGATCAACCGCGCGTGCGCTTCGGCGAGTTGGCCGAGCCCCATCGACCGCATGCGCTCGATGAAATGACGCATCGATCGTAATGTAGCTTCGCCGGCGTCATAGGCCATGAACTGAACATCGTCGATCGACAGCGACAGACGGCCTTCCGGGGTTTCGAATTCGAGCTTCGTGCGCATGACGGTGGCAACGGGTGATGTGAGTTGCCCAAATTCTAGGCACGCGGTGACGCTCGGCACTTAGGAGAAGGCCGAATTCGACGCGCGGGTTGGCGGTCGCTGCGTTTCCGTTTACGCGTCGAGGCGAGTGTCAGCGGGAATTGGCCACGGCGGGTTTGATGGACGTTGCGTCCTCCACAACGTCCAGCCCCCAATCACCGAACGTGTACCAGTCCTCGCCCAACAGTGCTGCCGGATGCTGCGTGCGGCTAGATCCGTTTCCGCAACGCGGCGCATCCGCTCCGCAGTAATGGTCACAGCCCCAGCAATTGCGTTCCGGGTGCCCGGGTTGAAGGGGAAATCGCTTTGCCATGCTCTCTTTGGTCCTTGGTCAGCTGCGGGTCGTCGCTCCAAGATGGCTACGACGCGCCCGACAGCCAGCCAATAGGACGATTTCGAACGTGCGCGGACGGCGGCTTGCTCATCTTCCTTATGAACGCCTGCCGTTCGCTAGTCAACAGGCAGCGACCGCCGCCTGCGTGCTGCCGGTGAGCAGCAGTTCGATCAGTTCCCGCACGCTGCGGATGGCCGCGCCGAACGGCAACTTCTCGCGTCCGCAGAAGAACAAGCCGTTGCCCACATCGCCGCGCAGCGCCGCCGCGAGTCGCGTGTCGATGCAAAAGTGCCCGAACTTCTCGATGCCGTCGCGCAGTCCGCACGCGCTCAGGCATTCGAGCGCCGTCGGGCACGTCTGTTTGCGTGCGCCGATCTTCGCGCGAATGCGCTCTTCGTTGCGCAAGTAGCGCATGAGCCACGGCGTCTTCACGGCTCTCGCGGGCAGGCCGGTCACGCTGACGAACTCGACGATATCGTCCGGCGTCGCCTGCGCGAGCACGCGCTTGAATTCGGGATGCGCGTCGCCTTCCTCCGTCACCGCGAACGGCGTGCCGACCTGGACACCGTTCGCGCCGGCCGCGAGCCACGTACGCACGGCTTCGTGGCTGTTGATGCCGCCCGCGACGATCACCGGCACGTCCGCACGCGCCAGTCCGAGCGACGCGAATACCGTCTCCAGTTCCGCGAGCACGCGCGCGAACCCGAAACGCTCGTTGTCCATGTCGGAAACGTCGTTCACGCCGAGGTGTCCGCCGGCATGCGCCGGATGTTCGATCACGATGGCATCCGGCAGGCGTCCCTTCTTCATCCACTTCTTCAGCACGAGCGCGACGCCGCGGCTGTCGGAGAGAATCGGGATCAGCGCGATATCGCAGCCTTGCGTGAGGTCGGGCAAGTCGAGCGGCAAGCCTGCGCCCATCACGATGGCATCGGCGCGCTCCTCGCACGCCACGCGCACGTAGTCGGCGTGGGCGCTGACCGCTTTCATCACGTTCACGGCGATCATGCCGCGACCTTCCGACAGTTCACGCGCGCCGCGAATCTCGCGTCGGAGCGCGGACAGATTCGCTCGCTCCAGCGTCTCGCGCGACGGATCGGCGCGGCACATGTCGAGCAGATCCGCATGATGATGGCGCAGGTCGATACTCGCGATGGTGCCCACCGCGCCTTCTCGCGCCACGCTGCCCGCGAGCCGGTGCGCCGAAATGCCCACTCCCATGCCGCCCTGCACGATCGGCAGCACGCTGCGCCCGCGAATGACGAGCGGCGCGAATGCGTTCTTTCCCGCGCTCGGAGTTTCGATTCCAGCTTGATTTCGATTCATGATGTGACTGCCTGATGTGATCGGCAAGAGCCGTCGATACGTCGCTAAGTTCTCGCGGCGTTTCATGATGTTTCGTAGGAGATCGGCGCGGTGGCCGCGTCCGATCGGTCGGCGTCGTGTCCCGCGGCATAGAGCGCGACGTGGACGCGACTCGTGAAGTTGAGCTTGCGCAAGATGTTTCGCACGTGAATCTTCACAGTGCTCTCGGCCGGCGAGCGGGTGGGCGCATTCCCCTCGTTGCTCGCCCTGCGCGAGAGTTCGCGAATGATGTCCTGCTTGCGCGACGTAAACGGATCGGACGCCGCCGCCTCGGCTTTGATGCGCCTCAGCAGATAGCCGCAATCGCCTTCGCGCAGCGCGACTGTCGACTCGTTGACGTCATTCGATACCGCAAGCGTCACGACAGCGGCGCACCGCGAATCTGCCCATGTCCTCAAGATCGTAGCCCTGACCATTAGCGTCGACAACCCGTCTGAATTCGCTTTCATTGACGATCGTCACAGGAAGAGCAGTTCTCCATTTGCCGTCTTCACAGCACGGAAGAACAGAAAGCCATCGGCGCATTGCGTCGCGCGTAGCACCATGCTTTGACCTCAGCACGCACCGCATACAAAACGATGAGGCACTGCAATCTTGCATCAGCCGTTATGATGCGATTCCTTTGCCACAACGTAGCGCCCGTCGCGATAGGCAAGCGTCAAGCTCTTTCGCTTCGGCGCGCCGTTCCTGTTCACACACACGCCTTTGGCGATACGCGACGTGCTATGCACCGTCTTCTCGGCGATGTGCAACGACGCATAGCCTTCCGCGCCGGGCGCGCCCATCGAAAGCGTCCGCGTCACCGAGTCGTACCAGCCGTCGCAATGCGTGTCCCATTCGCCGCTCGCCTGCGCGGTCATCAGTCGGTCGAGCACCGGGCGCAGCGTCTCGCCGTCGAATGCATACAGACTCAGCGATGTCTCGCCATGTGGCTTAGCCCCCGACGATGCGTCGAGACTCATGCGCACGCCGAACGCGCGCTGCGTCGGCGCGAATTGATACGGCGCGGTGTCGAGCGCGATATCGGCCGACGCGCCCGCGTCTCGTCGTATCGCCCCCGGTTGATACACGTGCGCGACGATCGCGCCGGTCGCGGTGTCGGCGACAAGCACCTCGAGGTTGTCAGCGTTCTCTTTTGCTTGCGTCTCGTCGCCGGAGAACGCAAGCGCCGCCAGCGTCAACGCCGGGCTAGCGGGCCACGTCTCGCAGACGCTGAGCGCGCTATCGAGCGTCTTCTCGGGGTGCAGCGTGTTCGCCCACGTCTGCATCATGTCCTCGCAACCGGCGTGCGCGAGCACCGGCGCGAGCAGACTGGCGGCAAGGAGGATAAGTTTCTTGTTCATGTTGTGATATCGGCTCATGGGCGTATTCGCGCCTGCGATTCGAGCCTCGCATTTTGACGGCTTACGTTCTCGCTCATGCCATGCGTAACACCATTTGACAAGAAAAGTCCTTCGCCATGCAAAACTTTGATGCATTCGACATGGCAAGCTCACAACGCTCGCATGTGTTGCTCGGCGCGGGCACAATGTCGAGTTCCGCTGTTGCAAAGCCCTGCTAAGAGACGCTCCGAGCGTCGCTTTTTTCGAAGCGCGCAGCTCGCGCGACACAGCGTCGCAACGCCGCGTTTTACGACCAAATTCCATAAATTCGCAACATCGCGATAAATGTCGCGTGGCATGATCGCGTCGCGGCGCAACGCCGTGAAACGGCGTTCTTCCCAGGACGCTTCGATCCAAAAAACCAGCGAATGCAATGAATGAAAATACTCACCGTTTAGCAGCGCCATTGTTATCGGGTTTGTTGGCCAGTGTCTGTTTATCGGGATGCAATCTCGAGGTGCTCGATTCGAAAGGTGTCATCGGCGCGGCGGAAAGCTCGCTCATCGCCACCGCGACTTTCGCGATGCTCCTCGTCGTCGTTCCAGTGATTCTGCTCACCCTGATCTTCGCCTGGCGCTATCGCGCATCCAACACGAACGCCACGTACGCGCCGAAATGGACGCACTCCACGGCCATCGAGGTCGTCGTATGGGCGATTCCCGCGGCCATCATCCTTTTTCTCGGCACCCTGACGTGGAAGACCACCCACGAGCTCGACCCGTACAAGCCGCTTCAGTCGGAAGTCAAGCCGATCAACGTGGAAGTCGTCGCGCTCGACTGGAAATGGCTCTTCGTCTATCCGGATCTCGGCATCGCTTCCGTCAATCAGGTCGCTTTCCCGGTCGGCACGCCGGTCAACTTCCGCATTACGTCGGACTCCGTGATGAACTCGTTTTTCATCCCGCAGCTCGGCAGCCAGATCTACGCGATGGCGGGCATGCAGACGCGTCTTAACCTGCTAGCCGATCACGCGGGCGACTACGCGGGCATCTCGGCGAACTACAGCGGCGCGGGCTTCTCCGACATGAAGTTCCGCGCACTCGCGCTGTCGCAGGCCGACTTCGATTCGTGGGTCAAGAAGGTCAAGACCGCGCCCGAGGCACTCAGCATGGATGTCTATGCGGGCGTCGCGCGCCCGAGCCAAAAGGCCGCGGTCCGCTACTTCTCGACCGTCGATCCGAAGCTCTTCAACAACATCGTCGGCAAGTACAACAACGGGAATGTCACCGTTGGCACGAATTGCGTAACCAAGGGGTAAGCCATGTTCGGCAAATTAACGCTTGAGGCGATCCCGTACCACGAGCCGATCATCATGGGGGCGACCGTCCTCATGGCGGTCCTGGCGCTGGGTGCGGCCGCCCTTCTCACCAAGTTCGGAAAATGGGGCTGGCTCTGGCGCGAGTACCTGACTTCGACTGATCACAAGCGCATCGGCATCATGTATCTGGTCGTCGCCGGACTTATGCTCGTGCGCGGCTTCGTCGACGCGGTCATGATGCGCGCGCAGCAGGCCATCGCGCTCGACGCGCCCGGCTTCCTGCCGCCGCATCACTACGACCAGATCTTCTCGGCGCACGGCACCATCATGATTTTCTTCATGGCGATGGCCCTGCTCGTGGCGTTCTTCAACCTCGTGGTGCCGCTGCAGATCGGCGCGCGCGACGTGGCGTTTCCGTTCATCAACTCGCTGTCGTTCTGGATGACGGCGATGGCCGCGGTGCTGATCAATCTGTCGCTTTTCATCGGCGAGTTCTCGGCGACCGGCTGGCTCGCGTATCCGCCGCTGTCGGAAACGCAGTTCAGCCCGGGCGTCGGCGTTGACTACTACATCTGGGCGCTGCAGTTGTCCGGGGTCGGCACGCTGCTCACCGGCGTGAACTTCTTCGTGACCATCGTGAAGATGCGCGCGCCCGGCATGACGTGGATGAAGCTGCCGGTGTTCACGTGGACGGCTTTCTGCTCGAACGTGCTCATCATGGCGACGTTCCCGATTCTGACCGTCGCGCTCGCGCTGCTCGGACTCGACCGTTATCTCGGCATGCACTTCTTCACGAACGATGCCGGCGGCAACCCGATGGTGTATCTGAACCTGATCTGGGCCTGGGGCCACCCCGAGGTCTACATCCTGGTTCTGCCGGCGTTCGGCATTTACTCGGAAGTCGTTTCCACGTTCTCGAAGAAGCCGCTGTTCGGCTACAAGACGATGGTCTGGGCGACGTGCTGCATCATGGTGCTGTCGTTCCTCGTGTGGCTGCACCACTTCTTCACCATGGGCTCGGGCGCGAACGTCAATGCCTTCTTCGGCATCATGACGATGATCATCTCGATCCCGACGGGCGTGAAGATCTTCAACTGGCTCTTCACGATGTATCGCGACCGCGTGCAGTTCACCACGCCGGTTCTCTGGACCATCGGCTTCATCATCACCTTCACGCTCGGCGGCATGACGGGCGTGATGCTCGCGATCCCGGGCGCGGACTTCGTGCTGCATAACAGCCTGTTCCTGATCGCTCACTTCCATAACGCCATCATCGGCGGCGTGGTGTTCGGGTACTTCGCGGGCGTGCAGTTCTGGTGGCCGAAGGTGTTCGGCTTCAAGCTCGATGAAAAGCTCGGTCGCAACGCGTTCGTTTGCTGGTTCGTCGGCTTCTTCGTCGCGTTCGTGCCGATCTACATTCTCGGCTTCATGGGCATGACGCGCCGCCTGAACCATTACGACAATCCCGCATGGCAGCCGTATCTGGTGGTCGCGGCGTGCGGCGTCGGCATCATCGCGCTGGGCGTGGCGTTCCAGGTTGCGCAGATCGTCGTGAGCGTGATTCGCCGCAATCAGCCGGCTTATCGCGATGTCACGGGCGATCCGTGGGGCGGCCGCACGCTCGAATGGTCGATCAGCTCGCCGCCGCCGGTCTACAACTTCGCGCATGTGCCGGCTGTCCGTGAACTCGACGACTTCGCCCACGCGAAGGAAACGAACCGCGTCGAAACGCGTCCGTTCCGCGACATCCATATGCCGTCGAACACGAGCGCCGGTTTCTTCGTTGGCGTGTTCGCGCTGGCGTTCGGCTTCGCGGCGATCTGGCATATCTGGTGGCTGGCTATCGTCGGCCTGATCGGCGTCGCTGCGGTCGTGATCGGCTACAGCTTCGGCGAGAACGCCGGCTACATCATCCCCGCCGCCACGGTGAAGGCGACCGAAGAGCGGAACCGTCCGCCGAAGTCGCCCGCCAAGACCGGCGCGGGGCGCGAAATGGAACTGGAGGTGCTGTAAATGTCGCAATCGACGATTTCCGCGCATGACGCGCACGAGCACGAACACCAGCCGTCTCACTCGGTGTTCGGCTTCTGGTCCTACCTGATGACCGACTGCGTGCTGTTCGCGTCCCTCTTCGCGACCTTCGCGATGATGGCGAACCAGTTCGCGGGCGGCCCCACGGCCAGGGATCTCTTCAACCTGCGCGATGTCGCGATCGAAACCGGCCTGCTCCTCACGAGCAGCCTGACGTTCGGCTTCGCGATGATCTCGGCGCATCGCAAGCAGACGGGCGGCGTGCTCGCGTGGCTCTTCGTCACGTTCGTGCTGGGCGCGGGCTTCCTGTGGCTGGAAGTGCACGAGTTCGCGCATCTCATCGCTGAGGGCGCGGGTCCGCAGCGCAGCGCGTTCTGGTCGTCGTTCTTCACGCTCGTCGGCACGCACGGTCTGCACGTCACGCTCGGCCTCGTGTGGCTCGTCGTGCTGGCGCTGCAAATCATGCAGAAGCCGGAGCTGAACGAACGCCAGATCCGCCGGCTCGCCTGCCTCAGCCTTTTCTGGCACTTCCTCGACATCGTCTGGATTTGCGTGTTCTCCTTCGTCTACCTTGCGAGCGTCGTCTAATGGCTCATACGCATACAACGCATAGCGATATTCCGCACGTCACCGTAGGCGGATATCTCGTCGGCTTCGTGCTGGCCGTGGTACTCACGGTGGCTTCGTTCTGGCTCGTGACCGCGGGCAAGGTGTCGGGCGAACAAGGCATCGTGTGGCTGGCGGTGCTGGCCGCCGTTCAGATGGTGGTCCATGTGGTGTTCTTCCTGCACGTGAACACGTCGAAGGGACAACGCTGGCACGCCCTGTCGTTTGCCTACACGATCCTGATGTCGCTCGTGATCGTCGTCGGTACGGTGTGGGTCATGCATAACGTCCACATGCTGATGATGGCGCGATAACGCTGAACGCATCGGTGAAAGAAGCGGGTCCGGTTTCCGGGCCCGCTTTTTTTCGTCCGTCGATTTCTGCGGCCGCTGACAAATCTTGACAATTCCTCAAAGCGGCGCGACCATTTGTCCATAATTTGATTTTACGATCCACATTATGGACACAGGAGACGCGATGCCCGCGCCAAAACCGTCGGCGGACGCAATGACGCCGTACCAATTCCCCAATCCCAAAGAAGCGCAGAAGGAAATCGTGATCGGTCATGCGATACCGACCGACGAGCGCGAATGGGTTCCGCAAGCCGAGAACGTCTGGTTCCGCCCGCTTTGTCTGAACGTGTCCACCGGCTATTGGATGAACCTGCTGCGCGTGCGCAAGTCCGGCGTGCTCTCGCGGCATCGTCATCCGCAGGCCGTTCACGGCATGGTGCTCAAGGGCCGCTGGCGCTATCTGGAGCACGACTGGGTCGCCACCGAAGGCAGCTATGTCTTCGAGCCGCCCGGCGAAACGCATACGCTCTACGTGCCGGAAGACGTCGAAGAGATGATCACCTACTTTCAGGTGAACGGCGTGATGTTCTATTGCGATCCGTACGGCAACTACACCGGCTACGAAGACGTGTTCACCAAGGTCGACATGTGCCGCAAGCACTATGAAGCGGTCGGGCTGGGCGCGGATTTCGTCGATCAGTTCATCCGCTAATTCATCCTCTAGTTCGTCCATCGCATAACCAAACCATCATAAGCAGCCGAAGCGTCAACGAAACGCATTCGGGGAGACACCATGCAGAGCAAATCGCCACGCATCAAGCGCATTCAATGGATCGCGCTCACTTTCCTCACGCTCGCGGGGATCGTGAATTATCTGGACCGCAGCACGCTGTCCATCGCCAATCATTCGGTCACGCAGGAACTCGGGCTCTCCGCATCGCAGATGGGCCTGCTGCTCTCCGCGTTCTCGTTCGCGTATGCGTTCTCGCAATTGCCCATCGGCGTGATGCTCGACCGCTTCGGCGCGCGCATCATGCTCGGTCTCGGCATGTTCGTCTGGTCCGTCGCGCAGTTGTTCGGCGGCCTCGTCACGAACCTGCATCAGTTCCTCGCGGCGCGCATCGCGCTCGGCATCGGCGAGGCGCCGCAGTTTCCGGCCGGCGCGAAGGTCGTCTCCGAGTGGTTCGCGCAACACGAACGCGGCAAGCCGACCGGCATCTTCGTCACGTCGTCGACCATTGGCCCCGCGCTCGCGCCGCCGATTCTGACCGTGCTGCTGTTGAGTTTCGGCTGGCGCAACATGTTCGTCATCATGGGCGTGCTGGGCATTGCGGTGGCGATCGGCTGGTACATCGTGTATCGCAACCGGCGAGACATTGCGCTCGAGCCGCAGGAGATCGCGCACTTGACCGAAGGCGAGCCCGCGCAGCGCACGGAGCGCAGCATGAGCTTCGCGGAATGGCGCGGCCTCTTCAGCAAGGCGACCACGTGGGGCATGATTTTCGGCTTCATGGGCGTGATCTACATGGTGTGGCTGTATCTGACGTGGCTGCCCGCGTATCTCGAACACGAGCGCCATCTGACCATCGCGAAAACCGGCTGGATCGTGTCGATTCCGTATCTGGCGGGCACGCTCGGCATGCTGTCGTCGGGTTTCATCGCCGATGGACTGATGGCGCGCGGCGTCGCACCGATCCGCAGCCGCAAGTGGCCGATCTGCACCGGTCTCATCGGCGCGGCGCTGTTCACGGTCCCGGCCGCGTTCACGCCGAACCTCGCGCTCGCGATCACGTATCTCTCGGCGGCAATGTTCTTCGTCAACATGGCGAGCGGCGCAGCGTGGGCGCTCGTCTCGGTGGCGGCACCGCGTCACATGGTGGCGTCGCTCGGCAGCATTCAGAACTTCGGCGGCTATTTCGGCGGCTCGTTTGCGCCGTTCATCACCGGCCTCGTCGTCGACAAGACGCATTCGTTCGTCAACGCGTTCCTGATCAGCGCGGGCGTCGCGTTCGCGGCGGCGCTCGTTTATATGTTCGTCGTCCGCGTGCCGATTCAGGATTCCGAGCAGCCGGCGTCTGCCGTGCCGGTCGTTTGAGGTGACTGACATGACCTTCCAGTCTGATCTCTACAGAAGCAAGACCGTCGTCGTCACCGGCGGCACGCAGGGCATCGGCGCGGGCATCGCGCAGCAGTTCGCCGCGCTCGGCGCGCACGTGATCGCGGCGGGCATCGCGCCGACGGATGCGCAACGCGACGCGCTCGGCGACGGCATAGAAGTCGCGGCGCTCGATGTCGCGGACGCCGCGAGCACCGCCGATCTCATGAACCGCCTCGACGCGCTCGACGTGCTCGTGAACTGCGCGGGCATGATCAAGCGCGGCGACGAGCACGACATCGAGACGTTCGAACGCGTGATCGCCGTCAACCTGAACGGCACCATGCGCATGTGCGCCGCCGCGCGGCCGTTGCTCGCGAAAAGCGGCGGGAGTATCGTCAATACCGCGTCGATGCTGACGTTCTTCGGCGGCGGCCTCGTGCCCGCATACAGCGCGAGCAAGGGCGGCGTCGCACAATTGACGAAGTCGCTCGCCATCGCGTATGCGGCAGACGGCATTCGCGTGAACGCCGTCGCGCCCGGCTGGATCGCCACGCCGCTCACGCAGGCGCTTCAGGACGACGGCGGCCGCTCGCAAGCCATTCTCGACCGCACGCCGATGAAACGCTGGGGCTTGCCGGAGGACGTGGCGCGCGTCGTGGCGTTTCTGGCGTCGCCGGCGGCGGCGTTCATGACCGGCGCGATCGTGCCGGTGGACGGCGGCTATCTCGTGGCGTAAGCGAGCGTCGATATAATCGCCGCGCCGCCGCTCCCATATCAGATCATGTCTGCTGATCCCGCCTCTCTCGACGCCGCAAAGGCAACCGGCACCGCCGCGTTCTCCAAGTTCATGGCGGTGCTGCAACTGATCGCCGACGCCGCCGAGCCGCCGACCATCGCGCGTCTCACGACGGAAAGCGGCTATCCGCGCCCGACGGTGTATCGCATCGTCGGCGCGTTGATGGCCGAAGGGCTGGTCGTCGAAAGCGCGCGCGGCGGCTGTTATACGCTGGGTCCGCGCCTGATGTCGCTCGCGAGCCGGAGCTGGGAGCGGTCCGACTTGCGCATCGCCGCCGCCGACGCGTTGCAGGCGCTGCGTGATGCTACGCAGGAAACCGTGCATCTGGCGGTGAGAAGCGGCGCGGAAATGGTGTACGTCGAGAAGCTGGAAAGCCCGCACGCGGTGCGCATGGCGTCGCGCATCGGCACGCGCGTCACGCTGTATTCGAGCTCGGTCGGCAAGGCGTATCTGTCGACGCTTTCGCCCGCCGACCGCGACGCGCTCTTGCGCGGCATCCCGTTTCAGCGATTCACGCCGAACACCATCGTCGACCGAAGCGCGCTCGATGCCGAACTGGACGCATGCCGGACGCGCGGCTACGCCGAAGACCGCGAGGAGAACGAAGCGCAGATTTTCTGCTACGGCAGCGCGATCGTCGGCGCGAATGGCGCGCCGCTCGGCTGCGTCAGCGTGAGCATTCCACTCTTCCGAAAGAGCGATACGCCGATGGAAACCTACGTCGCGCCGCTGAAAGCTGCGTGCCGCGCGATCGCCGAGCGCATGAGTCCCGGCACGCGCTAAAGCGTCAGAACGCGTTGCCTTGCGACGCGCCCGCGCGCTTGGCAATCAAAGTCGGCAGGCGCGGCAGCAATTGCGGCCAGTGCGTCGCTTCCTGCGCCAGATGCGCGAGCAAGCCATGACAGCCGAACTGGTCCGCCGCGAGCCGCGCGATCACGCGTCGCGCGATCTTCCACACATCGACATCCGGCGCGACCGTATGCGCCATGCGCTCGATCGTCTCCATCGAACGTGACAGCAGCACCGCCCGCGACGCAATGCGCCCGTGCGCCGCGCTGAACATGTGCTCGGCGGGCGCCTTGCCGATCGCATCGAACAAATGCGAGACGTGCGCGCCCTGCCGCGCATCCGTCGACGAAAACCGCTCCGCTTCCCGGCGATACGTCGATTCGACGCGCACTTCGTGATGCGCCGCGTGTTCCTCTGGCCGGCCGTGTTCGAGATGCGTGCGCGCCGCCGCCTTGTGATCGCCTTCGAGCAGCGAGTTCGATACCCCGACGATGAAATCGCGCTCGTGCGCCGCGAAGAACGAAATGGCGTTGTCGGCTTCGAGCACGATCTTGCCGCGCGTGCCGGGATCGATGCTGACGCGCGCGCCCGCCGCGTCCAGCCCCGCGTGATACACGCCCTGCCCGAGCGCCATTTCGAAGAACGCTTCGATCAGCGTCGCGATGAGATCCGCCTGTTTGAGCCCGTGCGATGCGAGCGCGTGGCCGTCCGATAGCGGCACGGTGTCGATCGCGCGCGTCGTCAAAACGGCGTCGTTGCAAAAGTCCCAGAGCACTTCGGGCACGGCGAGCCGGTCGTCGTCGCGCAGGCGGTAGCGCAGATAGCTCTGATCGGCGGCGCGCTGGCGCAGGTCGATCATCGAATGCACGCTCTCGCGCACGCGGCTCAACCACTGCACCGCCTGCAGCTCGCGGGCCGTCGCCGAACGCCGCTCGGCGAAGCGCGCGGCGGCAAGCGCGAGATCGAGATCGTCGGCGAGTTCCTGGCGTGCGTCCGCGCGAAGCAGCGTGATGCGGACCGGCACGCCGTCGATACGTGCCGCATGCGTCTGCTCCGCGATACCCGAGCGCAGCGGCGCCGCGCTGATCTCGGTGATTTCGGCGCGCGGCGCGGCTGCGAGCGCGAGGGCGCATGCGCTGCGAAAGCTCGCGGCATCGTAGGGCGTGAACAGACCTTCCATCTCCGACAGCGCCACGCGCACCGCCGCTTCCGCGAGCGCGGGATGCCGCGTGAGCGCGTCGGATGCCAGCGAGAACACGCGCGGCAAGTGGCTCAGCGCCGGCACGCCGCCCGCGAGCGGCGCGGCGCGCGCGCCATGCATGGCGAAGAAGCGCGCGATGCGTTGCATCGACGCGCCGTCGCTATCTGATTGGCTTTCGCGGACGAACGCCCGGCCAAGACGCCAGAGCGTTGCGAGTCGTCGGACGGGCAAATGAAGTCCTTTTGGCTTGAGTGTGCCGTGGCATTCGGCTTGCTCGATTTGCATTTTGTAGCACTTACAGCACGATTCGAACCCGCGCGTTTTCTGCGCTCTGCCTCGAACCACCACCATGCACATGAAAACGGAAGACGCTCCGGCGCGCGGGTCCGTCGACGAACAAAGCCCGAGCGCCCTGCGCGATGCGCTGCAAAGCGAGGACAGCGGCGTGCGAAGCTTCGTCGTCGTGCGGGACGGCCGCATCGAATTCGAACATTACCGCAGCGACGCCGCGCCCGATACGCTCGAAAACGTCAATTCGGTCACGAAGAGCGTCGTGGGGCTGGCCGTGGGCATCGCGCTGACCGAGCGGCTGCTCGCGGACCTCGACACGCCGATCGGCGAGATCATCGAGAAGGCGCGCGATCCCGCGCTGGACGAGCGCGTGCGACGCATCACGCTGCGCCATTTGCTCACGATGACCTCGGGCTTCGACTGCGAACCGGGCGCAGTGGACAAGTGTCTGCTCGGCGCGTGCGAGCGGCTCGCCGGCGAGGACGACCGCCTGAATTTCGTGCTCTCGCGACCGATGGCCGACGCGCCGGGCACGCGTTTTCGCTATGACTCGCATGCGGTGCAGTTGCTCTCGCTCGCCGTCGAAGCGGTGACGGGCGCGACCGTCGAAGCGTATGTGCGCGACAAGCTCTTCGCGCCGCTCGGCATCGAAACGAGCGAATGGATCGCCGATGAGGACGGCCATACGTTCGCGGGGCGCGGACTCATGCTACGCGCCCGCGACATGACGAAGCTCGGCACGCTGATGCTGGATCGCGGCAGATGGCAAGGCGCGCAACTCGTGGATGCGTCGTTCATCGACGACGCCATGTCGGTGCACAGCGAGGGCGGCCCGCCGATGCAGGACGCGCAGTACGGCTACCTGTGGTGGGTCGCGCCGCGCTACGCGTTCGCGGCGGGCTTCGGCGAGCAGTTCATCTTCGTTGCGCGCGAGGCGGGAATCGTCGCAGCCGCGACATGCGACAACACCGCCGCGAACAAAAACGTCCGCGCGCTCTTCGAGCAACACGTGCTCGGCCTCGACGCACGCTGATCCTCGCCGGCGTTGTTTCGGATTGCTCGCGGCTTCGTTTCCGAACTCAGCGCAGATCAAAGCCTCACGCGCAGGTAATCTCGCTTTGCGTCCGTTGCCACGGCGGACATTCGAGGCAAGCGAGGTATCGCATGAAGTCCTTCGACATTACGGTGGATGCGCAGGGGCGCGTCGTCGTTTCGCACGCCGAGCCCATTGGCGAGCTTTGCAAAAGCCGCGCGCGACTGCTTGCGTCGCTGGTCGGCATGATCGCCGCGCCCGGCGCGTTCGAGCACTTCTGCGCGTTTCCCGAGCCGATGAAGCGCGACATCCTGCATCTCATGCATTCGCTGGCGGAAGAAAGCCTTCCGTTGCTCGCCGCGCTGGAACAACACACCGCGCAAGCCTTCTACGACAAGGGCGTCCACGCCGCAACCGAGCAGCGGCGTCAGGAACTCGCGGCCAACGCGCCGCCCGAGCCGATCGACTACACGCAGCGGTGATGCGTGACCGGCGGCAGCAAAAAGCGCCCTTCGTCAATGTAGATTTTTGTCGATATGCGATCCCGATTATTTTCGATACGGTATCGTAATGGGCTCACGCTATAACGTATCAATATCGCGATGCCGGAATCCGTGTCGCAACGGCTTCCTGCTGCACGTGAGGCAATCGAGAGCGCCATGAAACAACCATCAGAAAAAGGACGCGCCATGCAGCCGCCAGCCGGTGAGCGTATCGAACGAAGCATGTACATCCTCGGGCGGATCGGCGCGGTCGTGTGTCACGAGCGCGGGCCGCGCCCGAACACCGCGATTCTCACGACCATGGCTTCGCATCCGGCCGAAGGTCTGTGGCTGGCCATCACGCGCATGAACGAACTGTGCCCGGCCGTGCGCGGCCCGCGCCGCACGCTGCTGCAGTGGAAGCGCAGGGAGATCGCGCGGCTCGCTCGCATGCTGCCGCATCCGCTGCCGGCCGATGCCTGCGCGCAAACGCAAGTCCCGTTCTGGGCCGGCTACTGCCAATATTGGGAAGACGTGCTGAAGCAGCATGTCGATCGTCAGATGGACGCGCCCGCGGTCGCGGTCGACGAAGTTCCGGCACGGCGCGTCAACGCCTGAAACGCTGCATCCACGCGCCACGGCAGTTGCCGCCCGTGATCGACTCGGGCACACTTCGCGCGGCCGCGCGCAGCCGTTCGTCCGGATGCACAGGAATGCTTTCTCGCGAAGGAGCGGGCGCGTTGCGCCGTGTACCGAGCAACGAGGAAGAGCAGATGGACCAAGTCAAGATCACGATCAACCCTGAAGGGCATCCTGTCATCGCGCATCCGGTGGCGATCGAAAAGCGCAGCAACGATGTCGCGCGTGCGGTCGCCGCGCTGTCGGATGTGCTGGCGAGCGGGTACGGCGCGGGCGTCGGTCAGCCTGTGTTGATCGATCTGCTGCGCACCCTCGCGCACGAGCAACGCGCGCTGACCGAGGCGCTGTCCGACTACACCGGCGAAGTGTCGACAGAAGAAGCGTACCGCCGAACCTACCGCCGCGCGTTCAGAAAGGGCTTCAGCGCCGGATTGCAACGCACGCTGCCCGCGCGGCCGGTCGACCGGAACGACAGCGCGTTGCTGAGCCCGCCTGCCGCGGCCGGCACCTCGCGCAACGACGCGCTGCGCCGTCTCAAGCAAGTCTAGTCACCGCTCCGGCCAGCCTTCAGCACTCGCGCTCGCGCCGCGGTTCGTGCGTCGAGTAATAGGCGCGCATCACGTCGATCATGCGTTCCAGCGGACTCGGCTTCACAAAATAGCCGTTGAACCCGGTGCGACGCGCCCGCGCGCAATCGTCGGGACACGTGCGGCTGGTGTGCGCGAGCAGCATCATCGACGTATCGAGCGCGCGAATCGCCTCGGCCGCTTCCCAGCCGTCGCCGAGGGGCATCATCAAATCGAGCAGCACCACGCCGGGGCGCCACTTGCGCGTGAGCGCCACGGCGTCGAGCCCGGTATGCACGGCGCGCACCGTGAAGTCGGCGTCCTCGAACGCCAGACAGATGGCGCGCGTGGCGTCGAGGTCGTCGTCGGCGATGAGCACGCGCGGTTCGTCGTGATGCGCGGCGCGAATGGGGATATGCCAGATCGATTCTTCGGGTACGCGAGCTTGTCGTTGCGTAGATTGCATTTTTTGGCCTCGGATTGACCGACTGTTTCAGCAACGCGCGTTCCGCGACGCAGCATGCGGGGGTTTGCCCGAATAACGAGGCTCGCGCTAACGTTGCACCCCGGGAATACCCGGACAGCGCGCGGGCCGGACGCTTGCACCACGCAGAATCAAGTTCACCTGCGAGCGACACGCTCGCTCCCTACGGAGGCACACGATGTTCGTCGTCTACTGGCTCGAAGGCGAAGCGGAAGCCGAAAGCCACGCGCGTCACCGGCACTTCGACGCCGCCGCGCTCGCCGAGGCGCTGCGCTTCGCCGAAGCATTGCGCAAGCGCCAGGCGCAAGGCGAACCGGTCGGCTTCGTCACGCTGTGCAGCGAGAATCCGCAATCGGTCGGCAAACCCGGCGTCGCCGATCCGCCCGCCGACTACGACTGGAAGAAGCGCCGCCGCTAGCCGTTGCCTGCATCGGCGTTCTTGCTGCCGCTGTCTTGCGCATCGTCCTGCCACCCGCCGCCGAGCGACTTGTACACGGCGATCAGATCCGTCGTCACGTTCACCGTCGACTGCGCGAGCTGCTCGCGCGTTTGCGCAAGCTGGCGCTCGGCATCGAGCACCGTGACGAACGCCGTCAGTCCCTTGCGATAGCTGTCCGTCGCGAGTTGCAGGCTCACGCGATTCGCCTCCACGGTACGCACCAGAGCCGCGCGCCGGTCCTGCTCCGTGCGATACGCGACGAGCGCGTTGTCCACATCCTGAAGCGCCGTGAGCACCGTCTGCCGATACTGCAACGCGGCCTGCGCGGCCTGCGCCTTCGCCACGCGAACGTTCGAGTGCAGCGCGCCGCCTTCAAATATCGGCAGCGAAATGCTCGGCCCGACCGACCAGAAAAGACTCGACCAGCGCGCGAGGTATTTCGCTTTGGTCGCTCGGGTGCCGACCTGGCCCGTCAGCGAGATGTCCGGATACAACTGCGCGACGGCCACGCCCACTTCGGCGGTGGCCGCGTGCAATTGCGCTTCGGCGCGGCGGATGTCGGGACGGCGGCGCGCGAGCGTCGACGGCACGCCGACCGGCACCGTCGGCGGCACGGGCGGCACCGCGCGCGCATCGGACAGTTCCGCGTCCAGCGTGCCGGGCGCGCTGCCCGTCAGCACCGCGAGCCCGTTCATCGCCTGCGCGATCTGCGCCTCCAGCGACGGCACCTGCGCCTGCAACGCGCCGACTTGCGCGCTCGCGCTCTGCACGTCCTGCTGGCTCGTCAGGCCGACGCGCGCCTGCTCGCGCGTGAGGTCGAGAATCTGCTGTTCGGCGTCGATCTCGGCAAGCGTGATTTCACGGATGGACTGCGCGCCGCGCAACTGCGCGTACGTGCGCGCGACTTCGGCTTCCAGCGAGACCAGCGCGTCGTTGCGGCTTTCGATTTCCGCCTGCGTCTCTGCATTCGCCGATTCCACCGAGCGCCGCACGCGCCCGAAAAGATCGAGTTCCCACGACGCATCGAAGCCGTCCTGAAACAGCGTGACGGGCCCTGTCGCGGAGTCGAGGCCCTGACGGATCGGCGCGCCGTTCGCGCCCAGCGCGTCGATGCGGCTGTACAGGCCTTGCGACTGGAGCAAGCCCTTCAGCCCGAGTTGCTCACGCATGACGCTCGCGTTCGCGCTGATCTGCGGCAAGCCTTGCGCCGCCGCCGACACGCTCTGCTCGCGCGCTTGTGCGATGCGCAGCACCGCGCTTTGCAGATCGAGATTGCCGGCCACCGCGCGGTCGATCAGCGAATCGAGCGTCGGATCGTCGAACTGCTTCCACCAGCGCGGGTCGGGATCGGCCGATGTGCTCGCCACGGAAGGCGCGTCGGCATGCGGCGCGCGCGCATCCGGCGTTGCGTTCTGCGCGCGCTGCATGTCGTTCCACTTGCCGGGCGTGTCGGCGACAGGCGGCCTGAAGTCGGGGCCAACCGTGCAAGCGCTCATCGCGAGCGCGAGCGCGAGCACCGGAATCGAAAGTCGGGCGGAAAGTCGCTGCGTCATGTCAATGTCCTCCCGCCTGACCGGACGCCTTCACCGGCGAGAAGAAGAACGTGATCGGAATGAACAGGAACGAGAAGATCGCGCACGCGGCGAACACGTCGAGGTACGCGAGAATCGTCGCCTGCGAGACGAGCGTTTTGTACATCTGGCCGGTCGCCGCGCCCATCGCCTGCGACATGGTCTGGCCCGTGTCCATCAGCGTGCGCGCGATGCGCTGCACCGTGTCGTTGTACGGCTGATTCAGCGGCGTCAGATGCTCGACCATATGCGCCATGTTCGCCTGCGTGCGCTCGCGGATCATCGCGGTGGCGAGCGAAATGCCGATGGACCCCGCCACGTTCCGGAACATGGTGAACAGCGCGGAGGCGTCGTTGTTCATCGACTTGGGCAGCGAGAGATACGCGAGCGTCGTCACCGGCACGAACAGAAAACCGATGGCCGCGGACTGCGCGCTGCGCATCATCGTGAGCGTGCGATAGTCGACGTTCGGCACGAGGTGATGCGAATAGATCAACGCGCAGCCCATCAGAAAGAAGCCGAACGCAACGAGATAGCGCGTCTGCACCCATAGCATCAGCTTGCTGACCACGGGAATCAAAAACACGATGAGTAGCGCGCCCGGCGAAAGCACGAGGCCCGCGAGCGTCGCGGTATAGCCGAGTTGCTGCTGCGCGAGCTGCGGAATGAGCACCGCGCTGCCGTAGAGCACCGAAGCGAAGCCGACAATCGAGAGCGAGCCGAGCGCGAAGTTGCGGTCCTTCATGACGCGCAGATCGACCACGGGCTTTTTCGCGTACACGAGCCAGAACGCCGCGCCGACGATGCCGATCGCCGCGAGCACCGCGAAGGTCACGATGAAGTTGGACGCGAACCAGTCGTCGTCCTCGCCGCGATCCAGAAACACTTGCAGGCAACCGAGCCCGAGCGCGATCAGGCCGATGCCGACCACGTCGATGCCCACGTCCTTGTGACTCTGCCGCTTTTCCCACGGCGGATCTTCGACGAACTGCATCACCGCGATGGTCGTCAGCACGCCGACCGGCACGTTCAGCAGAAACACCCAGCGCCACGTGAAGTTGTCGGTGATCCAGCCGCCGAGCGTCGGGCCGAGCACCGGCGCCACGACGATCGCGACCGCCGAGATCGAGAACGCGCGGCCGCGCTGCTCGGGCGGAAACGTGTCGAGAATGATCGACTGCTGGCTCGGCTGCAAGCCGCCGCCGAAGAAGCCTTGCAGAATGCGAAAGACGATGAGTTGTCCGAGATTCGTCGCGATGCCGCAGAGAAATGAGCACACGGTGAACGCCGCGATGCAGATCAGGAAGTAGCGCTTGCGCCCGAGGATCTTCGAGAAATACGCGGACAGCGGCAGCACGATGCCGTTCGCGACGAGATAGGACGTGAGCGTCCAGGTCGCCTCGTCGTAGCTCGCGGACATGGTGCCGGAGATGTGCGGCAGCGCCACGTTCACGATGGTCGTGTCGAGCACTTCCATGAACGCCGCGAGCGTGACGACCACGGCGATGAGCCACGGATTCGCGCTCGGCTTCCAGCCGCTGTGGTCCTGTTCGGTGGGTTCGCTCATGGCTCAGTGGCGCAGCATGACGGTGGGCACCACGGACAGTCCCAGCGGCAGCGACGTGTCCGGCTTCATGCCGCTATCGATAACGATCTTCACCGGCACGCGCTGCACGATCTTCACGAAGTTGCCGGTCGCGTTTTCCGCGGGGAACGCGGAGAAGCGCGAGCCGCTGCCGAGCTGGATGCTGTCGACATGGCCATGCAGCGAGAGGCCGGGATATGCGTCGACGTCGATATCCACTTTGTCGCCCGGATGCATGCGCGAAAGCTGCGACTCCTTGAAGTTCGCCGTGACCCACATGCGCGTCGTGACGAGCGTCAGGATCGAGGTGCCTGCCTGCAGGAACGTGCCGAACTGCACGTTGCGTTTGGTGACCCAGCCGTCGGAGGGCGCGCGCAGTTCGGTGTACGACAGATTCAGCTGCGCAGTTTCCACTTGCGCCTGCGCCTGCCGCACTTGCTGGCGCCGCTCTTCGACTGTCGCGACGACCTGCGCGATCTGCTGCGGCACGAGGCTCGCGGTGCGCACCTGCGCCCTCGCCTCCGCGACGTTCGCTTGCGCGCTCTTCTGCTGCGCGGTCGCGGCGTCGATGTTCTGCTGCGAGGTCGCGCGAACGTCGACGGACTGCTGGCGTTGGTAGGCCGCGCTCGCCTGCGCGAGATTGGCGCGCGCGCTTGCTTCCTGCGCCTGCGCCTGCGCGAGTTGCGCCGGATACTGAACGCGCGCGACCTGCAGTTGCACTTCGGCGGCATGAAGCTGGGCCTGCGCGAGACCGAGCTGCGCGCTCGCCTGATCGAGCTGCGCCTGATAGTCGCGCGGATCGATGCGGATCAGCAGATCGCCCTTATGCACGAAGCGGTTGTCGTCGATGTTCATCGTGACGACATAGCCCGATACCTTCGGCGCGATGGTGACGGCGTCGCCATCGGTATAGGCGTCGTCGGTGCTTTCCTGATTGCGCGTCATGAACCACCAGACGAGCGCGCCTATCGCGAGCACCACCACGACGATGCCGAGAATGATCAACGGCTTTTTGCCGGACCCCTTGCGCTCTTCCTTGCCGTTGCCGTTCTTCTTGTCGCCGTTCTTGGCTTTATCGTCATCGTTCTTCTCCGATGACTCGCGCTTGCCGTCGTCCTTCGCGGCGCCGGGGCGTGCATCGTCCTGGGTTTCGTCTCGATCTGACATCAGCGTTCGCTTTGCGGTTGGAGTCCGGAGTTCGACTCGGGGTGAAGTCCCGGCGCGGCGGGTGGACCTCGTGCGGATACTGCGTGACGAGTGTGACCGGTGTGCGACTGTCGGTCGGGGCATTCGAGCGGAAGGTTTTAGCAAGACGCATTCCCAAATGGCTGCGAATCCGCCGAACCGAACGCCCGTGCGCACTGGCACGAAACCGCGCGTTTTCGACGCGCCGGCAGCGCGGCGCCGTTTTCCAATGAGCTGGCAAAAGCTGCATGCGCGAAGGCGCCTGCGGCTACCGCGCGATCGCTTAAAGCGCCTGGCGCAGCTTTGCGGCGAGTTGCACGATGCCCATCGAAATCTGCTTCTCGCGCTTTGCGTCGAGCCGTCCGACCGGCACGCTCGTCGATACCGCGACGCGCTTGCCCGCAGGCGTCACGCCGACATACGCCGCGAAGCACGCGAGTCCTTCGGCCACTTCCTCGCGTTCGACCGCGAGCCCGCTCGTGCGTATCGCGGCCAGTTCGCGCAACAGCGCCGCGCGGCGGGTGATGGTGCGCGGCGTGACCGCTTCGAGGCGCTCGGGCAGCCGCTCGATGACCGCTTCGTCGGCCAGTCCGGCGAGCAGCGCCTTACCGAGCGCGCAGCAGTGCGCGGGCAGCCGCGAGCCGAGATCGGACACGAGCCGGACCGGCCGGTGCGCGTCCTCGCGCGCGACATACACCACCTGCACGCCGTCCAGCACGGCAAGCTGCACGACTTCGTTGTGCGTGTTGATGAACGCGCCCGCGCCCTCGCGAAACGCCGCCTGCAGCGCATCGTGCCGCACGTAGGCATTGCCCAACTCGAAGAGGCCGACGCCGATCACATAGCCGTCGTCGCGCTTCTCGATCCACTGCATGCGCGCGAGCGTTTCCAGCATCAGATAAAGCGTGCTGCGCGACAGGCCGGTGCGCTCCCCGAGCGCGGCGGCGCGCACGGGCTTGGCAGCGTCGGCGAGCGCTTCGAGGATATCGTTCGCGCGGCGCAGCGCCGGAACGTCGTAGGTCTTTTCCATGTGAGTCGTCGCAGCGGGGATGTTCGCATCGTCCAGTATGTTGGACAAACATGCAACCTAATGGACAGTGACGGGGCGGCAAGCTACGATCATTTTCCCTTTTTCGATGCCCTGTGACCCTGCCATGCCGCCCGTTTCCGTCTCCTCCTGCCTGCCCGAAGACCTCGCCGACGCCGTGTTGATCGGCCGTGTATGGCGTCCCGCGCCGGTCGATGGTCCCGCTGTCGTCGCGGTGCGAAACGGCGAAGTGTTCGACATCACGCGCGCCGCCCCGACCACCGCCGATCTCTTCGACCGCCCCGACGCGCTCGACATCGCGAAGAACGCGCAGGGCGAACGCCTCGGCACCGCGCAGGAACTGCTGCAAGCGACGCTCGACGCGGCGCCCGGCGGCTTGCGCCTGCTCGCCCCGTGCGACGTGCAGGCCGTGAAAGCGTGCGGCGTGACGTTTGCGGTCAGCCTGCTCGAGCGCGTGATCGAAGAGCAGGCCGGCGGCGACGCCAGCAAGGCTCAGGAAGTGCGCGACACCATCAACAAGCTGATCGGCGCGGATCTTTCCAAGATCAAGCCGGGCTCGGAGAGCGCGCAGAAGCTGAAGGAAGAACTCGAGCGGCGCGGCGCGTGGTCGCAATACATGGAAGTCGGCATCGGGCCGGACGCGGAAGTGTTCTCGAAGTCGCAGCCGATGTCGTCGGTCGGTTTCGGCGCGGACGTGGGACTCTATCCGACCTCGCAATGGAACAATCCGGAGCCGGAAATCGTGCTGGCGGTGAACGGACGTGGCGAGATCGTCGGCGCGACGCTCGGCAACGATGTGAATCTGCGCGACATCGAAGGCCGCAGCGCGCTTCTGCTCGGCAAGGCGAAGGACAACAACGCGTCGTGCGCGATCGGCCCGTTCGTGCGGCTCTTCGACGGCCGCTTCACGCTGGACACGGTGCGCGGCACGAGCGTGTCGCTGCGCATCGAAGGCGCGGACGACGGCTTCGTGCTCGAAGGCGTGAGCCACATGACCGAGATCAGCCGCGATCCCGCCGATCTCGTCGCGCAGACGCACGGCGCGCATCACCAGTACCCGGACGGCTTCATGCTGTTTCTCGGCACCATGTTCTCGCCGATCAAGGACCGCGACACGCAAGGCGGCGGCTTCACGCATCATCTGGGCGATGTCGTCACCATCTCGACGCCGGAACTCGGCGCGCTCGTCAATACCGTGCGGCTTTCGACGGAAATCGAACCGTGGACCTTCGGCGTGCGCGCGCTGTATCGCAGCCTGGCGGCGCGCGGCCTGCTCGCGGCAAACGCTTAAGCGCGCGGGGCCCGCGTCTTCTCGCGCGTCACCACCTGCACCGGCGTCTCCATGTACGGCGACAAGTCGCGCTGACGGCGCCGTTCGACGAGCGCCTTCACCGCGACATCCACGCCGAACACGGCCTGCCGCGCACCGAACTGCTCGACGGTCGCGAGCATGCTGCCGTTGTCGAGAAGCGGCTGCACCGCGCTGATGTTGTTGTAGCCGGTCACGAGCACGCGGCCCTTCTTCCCCGCGATGCGAATGGCGTCGATCGCCCCCATCGCGATGTTGTCGTTCGCGCAGAGCAAACCGCGCAGCGCCGGATGCGCATACAGCATTTGCAGCGCGATGGACTTGCCGCTCGGCGCGGTCCAGTCGCCGGTGTCGACGGCGCTCACGCGCAGTTGCGCGGCGCTCATGGCTTCCTTGTAGCCGATGGTGCGCTGCTGCGCGTTGCGGTCGTTCGGCGGCCCTTCGATGATGCCGACTTCATCGCCCGCCTTCAGCTTCGACGCGAGATACGCGCCGACGAGCCGCGCGCCGCGCCGGCTGTCCGGCCCGACGAACGGAATGGTGACGTTCGCGGCTTCCTGCGCGTCGTCGTCGAACGGATTGTCGATGGCGATCACGATGACGCCCGCCGCGACCGCTTTCGCGGCCACCGGCACGAGCGCTTTGGAATCGGTCGGCGCGATCACGATGGCGTCCACTTTCGCCGCGACGAGCGATTCGATGATGCGCCTCTGCCCGGTCACGTCGTTGTCCGTGAGCGTGCCGTAGGTCGTGAGGTCGAGTTGCGACGCGTAGTGCCGCTGGTAATTCTTCGCGCCGTCGATCATGGACTGGACGAAGGGATCGCCGAGCGACTTCATCACGAGCGCGACGCTCGCCTTGCCGCCGGGCTGCGCGGCGGCCGGGCGCACGGACGCGAGCCCGCTCGCGGCGAGGGCGCACGTGGTGAGCAGACGGCGGCGGGCAAGGCTGATCATGAAGGCGGGTCGGGAATCGACGGTCGCCTCATTGTAGACAAACGGCAGCGATCACGACTCACGCTTGCGGACGCTCTTCCCACGCCAGCGCAATGAACGCGGCGCATAGCGCTTCCATGCCGCGCGCGTCTTCCTCGTCGAAGCGGCCGGGCACGGGGCTGTCGACGTCCCACACGCCGATCAGCGTGCCGTCGCTCCCGACGAGCGGCACGACGATTTCAGAGCGCGACGCCGAATCGCACGCGATATGGCCGGGAAACGCCTCGACATCGGGGACGACCTGCGTTTTGCGTTCGCGGGCCGCCGTGCCGCACACGCCGCGTCCGAGCGCGATGCGTACGCACGCGGGCTTGCCCTGGAAAGGCCCGACGACGAGTTCGTCGCCATCGAACAGATAGAAGCCGGCCCAGTTGATATCCGGCAGCGTGTGATAGACGAGCGACGAGAAGTTCGCCGCGTTGGCGATGAAGTCGGCTTCGTCGCCGATCAGCGAACGGGCCTGTTGCAGCAGGTCGTCGTACTGCGTGGACTTGCTGGCGTGGGAAGGCGTGGAAGGCGTGGAAGGCGTGGAAAGCGTGAACATGACGGCGGCTCGAAGTGAGATCGAGGTGTAGCTTAGCGTCTATGCGCTGATCGCCGCACGCCGGATGCCAAACCGGCTTCGGGATTTCCCTGCTTTACACCCTGTCGGCCCCGGTATTAAATAAATCAACTTGATTTAATTAATCGTCACACAGATGACGGTTGCCAGCATAACCGGAGACAGCCAGTGAAATTGCCGAGCGGCAGAGGAAGCAATTCCGCGTCCGTGCGCCGATACAACGAGCGCTTGCTGTTGCAGGCGCTGCGCCGCACCGAACCGGCGTCGAAGGCCGATCTTGCGCGTCACGCGAATCTGACGAGCACGGCGGTCGGCAGTATCGTCGAGTCGCTGGAACGCGCCGGGCTGATCGAATACAGCGGACGGCGGCTCGAAGGTCAGCGCGGCCAGCCCGCGTCGCTCATCCGGCTCGATCCGCGCGGCGCGTTCGGCATCGGCGTGCGGCTCGACCGCACGAGCATCGAGACGGTGCTCGTCAATTTCGCGGGCGACGTGCTCGCCCGAAGCGCGCTGGATCGCGTGCTGCCGCATCCGTCGGCTGTGCTGGAGATCGTTCAGCGCGATATCGAAGGCATGCTCGCCCTCTTGAGCGAGGCGGAGCGCGAGCGTCTGACCGGAATCGGCGTCGCGCAGCCGTATAACCTCGGCAGCTGGCTGCGCGAACTGGGCGTGAGCGCCGATACGACGAGCGCCGACATCTTCCGCGCATGGGACCAGACCGACTTTCCCGCCGCGCTGTCCCGCGCGCTCGCCCTGCCCGTCTTCGGCGAAAACGACGGCAACGCCGCCGCGACCGCCGAACTGTTCTACGGCCACGGCCGCCACTGCGACGACTTCGTGTATCTCTTTCTCGGCTCGGCCATCGGCGGCGGCGTCGCCATCGACGGCGACTGTTTGCGCGGCGCGACCGGCAATGCGGGCGACATCGGCGTGATGCCGGTGCGGCCGAGCCGCCTGCCGTCCGCGCCGCAGCCGCCCGGCCAGTGGGACATCCTGCTCTCGCGCGCATCGCTAAATGCGCTCGTGCGGCATCTGCACTTCTCCGGCGCGCCGGCGGCGAGCCGCATGGACGTAGAAGCGTGCATCGAGCGGCGTCTGCCCGCGGTCGAAGAATGGATCGACGACTGCATCGAAGCGCTCGCTCCCGCGTTGCGCGCGATGCTCTGCGTGCTCGACGTGCCGATGGTCGTGATCGATTCCGATATCGACGGCGGCCTGCTCGACCGCTTGATCGACCGTCTCGCCGCCACGATGGCCGCGAACGCGCCCGAAGCGCGCGGCACGCCGGAGATCGTGCGCGGAAACTTCGGCCCGGACGCGGGCGCAATCGGCGCGGCCACGCTGCCGATGTTCTTCAACTTCTCGCCACGCGTGGGGCTGCATCGCGGCGCGGGTGTCAAATCGCAGGAGGTGAACCATGCCGCATGACTCTGCCCTTTCGCCGGAGGCACGCACGCCGCTGCTCGAAATGCGCGGCATCAGCAAGACGTTTCCCGGCGTGCGCGCGTTGAACGACGTGCGCCTGTCCGTGTATCCCGGCGAAGTGCATTCGCTGATGGGCGAAAACGGCGCGGGCAAGTCCACGCTGATGAAGATTCTCTCCGGCGCCTATCAGGCGGACCCCGGCGGCCAGATTCTGATCGACGGCAAGCCGGTCGTGATCGACGGGCCGCTTGCCGCGCGCTCGCTCGGCGTCGCCGTGATCTATCAGGAACTGAGTCTCGCGCCGAATCTCTCGGTGGCAGAGAACATCTACGCCGGGCGCGAGCTGCGTCGCGGCAAAGGCGCGTGGTCGCTCGTCGACCGGCCCGGCATGGAGCGCGGCTGCGAAGACGTGCTCAAGCGCCTGGGCGCGGCGTTCAAACCGCACACGCTCGTCGGTGACTTGTCGATCGCGGAACGGCAACTGGTCGAAATTGCGCGAGCCGTGCACGCGCACGCCCGCATCCTCGTGATGGACGAGCCGACCACGCCGCTCTCGTCGCGCGAAACGGACCGCCTGTTCGACCTCGTGCGTCAACTGCGCGAGGAAGGCATCGCGATCATCTATATCAGTCACCGGATGGCGGAAATCTACGAGTTGTCGGACCGCGTCTCGGTGCTGCGCGACGGCAGCTACGTCGGCACGCTGATGCGCGACGAACTCTCCGCCGAAAGCCTCGTGCGCATGATGGTCGGCCGCGACATTTCCGGCTTCTACAAGAAAGAGCACGCGCCTTACGATCCCGGCCACGTCGTGCTCTCCGTGCGCGACATGGCCGACGACAACCGCGTGCGCGGATGCAGCCTCGATCTGCACGCGGGCGAAGTGCTGGGCATTGCGGGACTGGTCGGCGCGGGCCGCACCGAGCTTGCGCGGCTCATCTTCGGCGCGGAGGAACGCACGCGCGGCGAAGTGCAGATGCACGGCAAGCCGCTCGCGTTGCGCACGCCGCGCGACGCGATCGACGCGGGCCTCGTCTATCTCACCGAAGACCGCAAGGGCCAGGGTCTTTTTCTCGACATGAGCGTGCGCGACAACATCAACATCGCGGTGGCCGGGCGCGACGCGAAAGCCGGCGTGATGGACATCGCGCGCGGGAACACGCGGGCGCGCGACGCTATCGCGGCGCTTTCCATTCGCGTGCCGAATGCGCGCGTGAACGCGGGCGCGCTGTCGGGCGGCAATCAGCAGAAAGTGCTGCTGTCGCGGCTGCTCGAAACGAAGCCCGAAGTGCTGATCCTCGACGAACCGACGCGCGGCGTCGACATCGGCGCGAAGTCGGAGATTTACCGGATCATCAACGACCTGGCGCGATCGGGCGTCGGCGTGATCGTGATATCGAGCGAACTGCCGGAAGTGATCGGCGTGGCGGACCGCGTGCTGGTGATGCGCGAAGGCGTGATCGCGGGCGAACTCGGCGGCCATTCGGGCACGCCGATCTCGCAGGAAGGAATCATTGAACTGGCGACGGGCTCGCGGGCCGCGCTCGGTCAGGCGGCTTGACGTTATCGGGAGACAGACATGGCTAACACGACGAAACACCACGACACGGGCGCAGCCCCTGTTTCAAGCGCCACGAGCGCCGAAAGCGCGACGCAGCGGCAGCGCCGCATCGAGCATCGCGAGCGCATGCAAGTGCTGATGCGCACGGCGGGCATGTTGCCCGTGCTGATTCTGCTGTGCATCGGCTTCGGCGTGGTCACCGACGGCTTCTTCAGCTTGCAGAACATCTCGATCGTCACGCAGCAGGCGTCGATCAACATCGTGCTCGCGGCGGGCATGACCTTCGTGATTCTGACGGGCGGCATCGACCTGTCGGTCGGCTCAGTGCTGTCGGCGGCGGCGGTCACGGCGCTGCTCGCGTCGAATCTGCAAGGCATGGGCTGGCTCGGCGTGCCCGCGGCGCTCGGCGTCGGGCTCGGCTTCGGCGTCATCAACGGCGCGCTGATCGCGCTGCTCAAGCTGCCGCCTTTCATCGTGACGCTCGGCTCGTTGACCGCCGTGCGCGGCATCGCGCGGTTGATCGGTCACGACACGACCATCTTCAATCCGCAACTGCCGTTCGCGTTCATCGGCAACGATTCTATCCTCGGCGTGCCCTGGCTCGTCGTGATCGCGCTCGCGGTGGTGATCGTCTCGTGGTTCATCCTGCGGCGCACGGTGCTCGGCCTGCGCATCTATTCGGTCGGCGGCAATCCGGAGGCGGCGCGGCTTTCGGGCATCAAGGTGTGGGGCATCCAGATGTTCGTCTACGCGATGTCGGGCCTGCTCGCCGGACTCGGCGCGGTCATGTCCGCCGCGCGGCTCTATGCGGCGAACGGCCTGCAACTCGGCCAGTCGTATGAACTCGACGCCATCGCCGCGGTCATTCTGGGCGGCACGAGCTTCGTGGGCGGCGTCGGCTCGATCGTCGGCACGCTGGTCGGTGCGCTCATCATCGCGGTGTTGTCCAACGGCCTCGTGCTGCTCGGCGTGTCGGACATCTGGCAGTACATCATCAAGGGCCTCGTCATTATCGGCGCGGTGGCGCTCGACCGTTATCGGCAGCGCGGATCGGCGCGTACGTAACGAGATCTTGTCGGTTCACGCCGCTCAGAATCGCTTAGAGTCGCAACCATCGACATTTAATATCAACATCAACGAAACAACCGGAGACAACCCTATGCGCAAGCATAACAAGCTGTTCGCGAGCATGGCCCTCGCGCTCGGATGCACGATGACGCTCGCCGCCCACGCCGCCGACAAGCAACTGAAGGCCATCGGCATCACGGTCGGCTCGCTCGGCAATCCGTACTTCGTGACCATTTCGAAGGGCGCGGAAGCCAAGGCGAAGGCCATCAATCCGAACGTGAAGGTCACGGCCGTCTCGTCCGATTACGACATGAACAAGCAGTTCACGCAGATCGACAACTTCATCTCGGCGCACGTCGACATGATCTTGTTGAACGCCGTCGATCCGAAGGCCATCGAGCCGGCGGTAAAGAAGGCGAAGGCGGCGGGCATCGTCGTGGTCGCGGTGGACGTCGCGGCGGCGGGCGCGGACGCGACCGTGCAGACCAACAACGTGCAGGCCGGCCAGATTGCGTGCGACTTCCTCGCGAAGAAGCTCAACGGCAAGGGCAATGTCGTGATCGAGAACGGGCCGCAAGTGTCGGCGGTGATCGACCGCGTGAACGGCTGCAAGTCCGTGCTCGCGAAGAACCCGGGCATCAAGGTGCTCTCCGACGATCAGGACGCGAAGGGTTCGCGCGAAGGCGGCATGAACGCGATGCAGGGCTATCTCACGCGCTTCCCGAAGCTCGACGGCCTGTTCGCGATCAACGATCCGCAAGCTATCGGCAGCGACCTCGCGGCGAAGCAGCTGCATCGCTCGAATCTGGTGATCACGTCGGTCGACGGCGCGCCGGATATCGAGAACGCGCTGAAGACCGATACGCTGATTCAGGCGTCCGCGAGCCAGGACCCGTGGTCGATGGCGCAGCAGGCGGTGAGCGTCGGCTATGACCTGATGAACGGCAAGAAGCCGAGCAGCACGATGATCCTGATGCCGTCGACGCTCGTCACGCGCGAGAATGTCGCGAACTACAAGGGTTGGTCGTCGCCGCATTAAATTTGCACTGAGCTCGTATTCGCCGCTCGCCTTGTTCGGCGAGCGGCGCGTCGTAGATCGACTCTCCTGCATGCGTCGCCGCCCCGCATCCACTTTGGCCGCTATCTGAACGGCGCGCCGCCTGCTCATCATCCCACTCTGCCTTTCAACCTGTCGATGCCGCCGACCGCACCTTGCGCGGCGACGCCCGGCACGGACGCGCACGCACGCCGCGGACACGGCGTATCCTGTGGCTTCGACGCGGCCGTGCTTCGGTGAACGGTGACGCGCGTCCTCAATCGATCAAGCAGCGCAGACAGGAGAAACTGAATGGCCAGGGTTGAAGTCAAGGTTCCGCAGCTTTCCGAATCCGTCACCGAAGCGACGATGCTGCCGTGGAAAAAGAAAGCGGGCGACCCCGTGACGCAAGACGAGATTCTCGTCGAGCTCGAAACCGACAAGGTGGTGCTCGAAGTGCCCGCGCCTGCATCGGGCGTGCTGGCCGCAGTGCTCAAACAGCAAGGCGATATCGTCCACGCAGACGAACTGCTCGCCGCCATCGACACCGAGGCGAAAGCCGCCGCGCCGTCTGCGGCCGCGCCCGCGCCGGCACCCGCTCCCGCGCCTGCCACAGCATCTGAAAAGCCCGCCGCTGCTCCGGCGCAACAGGCAAACGCGGCAGACTCTGCGGATGACAAAGCCGACTTCGACGTGATCGTGATCGGCGCCGGCCCCGGCGGATACATCGCCGCGATCCGCGCCGCGCAGCTCGGCATGTCGGTCGCGTGCGTCGAAGAATGGATCAACCCGGCCGGCAAGCCGAAGCTCGGCGGCACGTGTCTGAACGTCGGCTGCATTCCGTCGAAGGCGCTGCTGGCGTCGTCCGAAGCGTTCGAAAAAGCGAAGCTGCATTTCGGCGATCATGGCATCTCGATGGATAACCTGAACGTCGACATCAAGAAGATGGTCGGACGCAAGGAAGCCATCGTCGAGAAGATCACGGGCGGTGTCGAATTCCTGTTTCGCAAGAACAAGATCACGTGGCTCAAGGGTCACGGCAAGCTCGCGGGCAAGGCGGGCGGCGCGTTTCGCATCGAAGTGAGCGGCGGCGAGCAAGGCGGGACGCATACCGCGAAGCACGTAATCATCGCGACGGGTTCGAAAGCGCGGCATCTGCCGAACGTGCCCGTGGACAACCACATCGTGTCCGACAACGAAGGCGCGCTCGCCTTCGACTCAGCGCCGAAGAAGCTCGCCGTGATCGGCGCGGGCGTGATCGGCCTGGAACTCGGTTCGGTGTGGCGCAGGCTCGGCGCGGAAGTGACGATTCTCGAAGCGCTGCCCGAATTCCTCGCCTCGACCGACACGGCGATCCAGAAAGAAGCCGCCAAGCTCTTCAAGAAGCAAGGGCTCACCATTCACCTCGGCGTGAAGATCGAGAACGTGACGTCGTCGGATGCGGGCGTGTCCGTCTCCTACACCGACAAGGACGGCGCCGCGCAGACGCTCGACGCGGACCGACTGATCGTGTCCATCGGCCGCGTGCCGAACACCGACAATCTCGGGCTCGATTCCATCGGCCTCGCGACGGATCAGCGCGGCTTCATTCCCGTCGACGGCCATTGCGCGACGACGGTCCCGAATGTCTACGCGATCGGCGATGTCGTGCGCGGCCCGATGCTCGCGCACAAGGCCGAGGACGAAGGCGTGATGGTGGCCGAGATCATCGACGGACAGAAGCCGCATATCGACTACAACTGCATTCCGTGGGTGATCTACACGCACCCGGAAATCGCGTGGGTCGGGCAGACGGAACAGGCGCTCAAGGCGGAAGGCCGCGAGTACCGCACCGGTCAGTTCCCGATGATGGCGAACGGCCGCGCGCTCGGCATCGGCGAGACGGACGGCTTCATCAAGATGATCGCCGACGCGAAGACCGACGAGATTCTCGGCGTGCACATCGTGTCGGCGAACGCGTCGGATCTGATCGCCGAAGCGGTCGTGGCGATGGAGTTCAAGGCGGCGTCGGAGGATATCGGCATCATTTCGCATCCGCATCCATCGCTCTCGGAAGTGATGCGCGAGGCGGCGCTCGCAGTGAACAAGCGCGCGCTCAATATCTGAGTGGGCGGCGAAGCTGCGCTCGCGTTTCCGGGTTCGCGTTGCACGTTCGCTGAACGGTCGCGCGAACCGCCATACAATCATCGCGCGGCAGCCGTGTCGATCAGGCAGGCCGCGCATCGTCCGATGTTCCATGCAATCCAAACCTGGAGAGGATATGAACGTAACGCTTGCCAAGAAGCTTGCTGTCTCGACGATCGTGGCTGCCTTCGGCGTGTCCGTCGCGGCCGTGTCGTATGCGCAGGACAACAGCAGCACGACCGATGCCGCGCCTTCGACCAAAGCCCAGCGCAAGGCCGCGCGCAAGGAAGCGCGCGCGAAAAAGAACGCCGAGCTGAAGAAGCTCGAAAGCGCGGGATACAACCCGGCGCAGCGCGACGACGCGTCGTATCCGCAGGACATTCAGAAGGCCCAGAAGAAGGCCGGCATCGGTCAGTGATGTCGTAGCTGAAGGTGCGCCGCGTTTGGACGCGGCGTGCTCAGTCGTTCCGTTGCATCTTCTGTCTTCGCTCCGTTTTGCGGCGCTCGCCGCAGCAATGCATGCCAAGTTAAACTCTGCTCCTCTTTCGGACTATGCAAATTGCTTAGAGGTCCAAATTGAAGATGGACGCGACTGCGTTGCGGACGTGTAGATGCCATCGCTCGCCTTCGCGCCGATAGTCGAAGCGTTGACGGATAAGCCGCTCGGACCACCAATCCGATGCAGCGCCGGCTCGACTAGGAACGCGTGCTGCCTGCTCAACGAGATGCGTTGGTCGGTCGCACATAGCAGCATTCTTCAATGCGGGCGAAGACTCGAATGCCCACGTCTTCTCGCTGGAAGTGCTCGACATGCTCACGTTGACGAGGCGTGCGCACGCTCGTCGTCGCTGGCGCGGTCACGAGCGGCTGCGTCCGCGCGAGCGTCGTGGACGCGATGCAATACGGCATCAAGTTCGTGGCGTTCCCGGTTTGCGCGGTGGACCGCGCCCTACTCCGCATGATGCGAGCTCTTCGACATGACGCCGAGCTGCTCACGCATGCGCGCTTAAGCCCGTGCAGCCTCAGTCGCTTGCCGCCTGCGTCGGCTGCGCGACGCAGGTGAACGTCACCGTGGAGGTCTGTTCTTCGAGAGATCGCACGCCGCTCGTCGACTCTGACCTGACGAGGACGCGCTGTGAACGCTGCTTGCAATAGTCGTCGGCGGCGTCCATTGCACGGTTACGCGCCGTGACCCAGGACATGCGCGTGCCGGTGGCCTTGCCCGTCACGGTGAAGACGTTGGGTTGCGGGCCCGCGGTCACTGCGGTAGTCGTGCCGCACGCGGCGAGCGCGAGCAGCAAGCCTGCGCTGAGCGCGGCAGCCGCGCGCCCGACGAACGAATGGTGGGATGAATGAGGCATACGCGTCGTGTCGTGATCTCGATGAGGCACGCATGGTAACGCCGTACGCCGAATCCTTCACGGATCAGACAATTCAAGCGATGAGGCGGCGCAGCAGCCGCCCTTCTTCATCGCTCAAGACTCGCTGATGCGATCCAGCAGCCGTTGCAGCCGCGCATGCTGGCACGGCGCGAGACCCGGCGTCGACAGCGCCTGATCGACGCGCGAACGCCAATACGTCTTTGAGAACAGCGAATTCGCGCCGTCCAGATTCAGCACCTGTTCGAGATGCGCGATAGCCGCGTCGAGATGATTCACGTGGTAGGGACGTGGGCCCAGGCGGATGTCTTCCATTGGCGAGATCCGGCCGCGCGTCGCGGGGACGCCCGGCGTTCGGTTTGGATAAACGAGGCGCACGCGAAGCGCCTGCTTCGCGTCGCCGTAGACGATGAACGCGGTATGCGTTGTCGCGCGAAGGCGATCAATGCATGTGCTGGCCGCCGTTGATCGCGATGTTTGCGCCAGTCACGAAGCCCGCATCGTCCGAACACAGGAACGCGACGAGCGCCGCGACTTCCTCGGGCTTGCCGAGACGGCCTGCTGGAATCTGCGGCAGAATTTTGGACTCCAGAATGTCCTGTGGAATGGCGGTCACCATCTTGGTCGCGAGATAGCCCGGCGAAATGGTGTTGACGGTCACGCCCTTCTTCGCCACTTCCAGCGCGAGTGACTTCGTGAAGCCGTGCATGCCCGCTTTCGCCGCCGCGTAGTTGGTCTGCCCGATCTGCCCTTTCGAGCCATTCACCGACGAGATATTGATGATGCGGCCCCAGCCGCGCGTGACCATATCCTCGCACACGGGCTTCGTCATGTTGAACACGGAATCGAGGTTCGTGCGCAGGACGGCGTCCCAGTTCACCTTCGTCATCTTCTTGAAGGTGGTGTCCTGCGTGATGCCCGCGTTGTTCACGAGAATGCTGATGGGTCCGACTTCGCGCTGAATCTTCGCGATGCAGTGCTGGCTTGCTTCGTAGTCGGCGACATCGACGGGATACGCGCGGAAGTTGCGCCCCTGCCGGTCCATGCTGGCGAGCCAGTCGGAGACGATCGTGTTGCCCGGTGAATGCGTGACGACGACGGCATAGCCCGCGTCGTTCAGCTTTATGCTGATAGCTTCACCGAGGCCGCCCATGCCGCCCGTTACCACTGCAATACGTTTAGTCATGCTAATAGTCCTCTCAGGTTCTATAGTGCTCGAATGCCTCCCGACGGCGCTTGTAGTGTAGGTGTGGTGCGCGAAGCCGGGATGGGTTGCCCGTCGATGCCCGTCGATGCCAACTCTGCGGGCGATGTACGTCTACAGCCGCTCGACCGCCAGCGCGACGCCCATGCCGCCGCCGATGCACAGCGACGCCAGGCCCTTCTTCGCGTCGCGCTTCTGCATTTCGTGCAGCAGCGTGACCAGAATGCGGCAGCCCGATGCGCCGATCGGATGCCCGATCGCGATCGC